>CAYLYB010000038.1:12774-20070 GCA_964387605.1 uncultured Pirellulales bacterium
GCAATCGCAATCTATAATTTTGCCGTAGCCGCCTCCGCTTAAACTAAATGTAACCGGCATGCCGTAACAGTCTTTCATTGTTAATTTCACGTTTTTGTTATTGCCAAGCGTGCCAAATCCGCAGATGACTTCAAAATTTTGGTTAGTCTCGCAATATTTGCCTACTCCGAAATCAATACCATCTGTGTTTATGCCGTCGTACCAGTGTGCGAAGTCAAAAGCCAGCTCCCACATGCCCGGGCTTAACTCGATAGGGCCTGCATCTTTTTTGTCAACGGGTAAAAGACCTTCTTCAAATTCCCCCGTCGAAATGTTTTCGGTGAAAAAGTAAATGCTGTTTGCATTGGGGTCGGAGCACTTTAACCATTCTGGTTTTACAGGTGACATAGCATTGCCGTCATGTTCTGGGAAAGTCAGTATCGGTTTCTGTGTTGGCTGGGGAATCAGGTTGTTTTCATCTGGTATGCCAAACCATATTTTTGTGCCCTCTCGGCTGCCATCCTGATATTCCACATTAATTAAATATGAGCCTTCACCTAACATTAAAAGCGTGTCGCTGTCTGCGGCAGACGATTCGTACTCCCATATATGTATGCCGTTATCCTCTGAGTGAAACGTTTCCCAATCTGCCTTTTGCGTATGCGGGGTAACAGGGATTTCAATGCTGCCGCCGAGTCCGGGGCCGTCGAAGAGAATTGCTCTGACTGTATTATCTGTCTCAACAGTCAGATTAAACTCGTATAGAGGTTTTTCGGCATCCGGCTCAACATAGCCCAATCCCTGTGTAATCTCGATATATTGAATAGTCTTATTGATAGGTCTGTATTCGTAAGCCCCGACATCCACGACAGGTGCTTTCCCATTACCGAGGTCCGCAACGGAGCCGGCGTCGTATAGTCTTGGCTGGCATTTCAAGTCCACAGGCGTAGGCTCGGTTATATTCCCGTCATCATCGAGGTCGTGAATATCAGCCGGCACAGCGTAATTATTACCCCTGTCTATGCAGGGTGATAACGGATCAGGAAGGAAACTGCCTGTAACAAAGAGGGGATTTGAGCTAAAGTTGCCCGTGCCGCTATATCCTCCCTGCACATCACTCCACGTAACGTTCGTTGTTCCGTAGTCGTTATAGATTCCGTGCTGGCCTTCGTTGTTCCAGAAGATGCAGTTTTGAATATTGAATATAGCGCCTCTGTTGTGCACGGCTGCGTATCCGGTTGCGTATGACTGATTGCCGACAAAAGTACAGTTTGTGATATTAACTGTTCGTGAGTTAAGTGTTCCGGTCGGTGGATTGTAATAAAAAGCTATGGCTCCATAGCCGAATGTATCCTCTACAGCGCATACGTTATTCGCGAACAGGCAATTTGTAATATCCATTGATGCGTCGAACGCCTGAATCGCACTGCCCCAGTATTTGACTTTAAATCCTGAGAATACCGAGTTGGCGATTTTGAGATTCGAGCTTGGGTTGCACCAGATTGGGCTGCCGTTGCCGCTGTTATTAGATGAGTTAAAACGGCCTTTGAAGACGCAGTTACGAACTCGAAGTGCACAATTATTCCAGATTGTGCTGCCCTGGGTGCCGTAATTCGAGTTATCTGCGAAATAACAGCCCTCGATGATTGCGGCAGATGACTGGTTTTCGTCGGGGTCATAGCTGATGTACATCGCACCGCCGTTATAGCCGCTGTTTGACAAAAAATCGCTGTCGTATACTTCGATTGGGCAGTTGCTGTAAATGGCGCCGCCAGAATTGTTATTCTTTGCGTTGTTGTTGCGGAATAGGCAATTACTGATAGTCAGATTGATACTTCCATTTCCCTGGGAACCTGTAAAGGCAAGCAGCCCTGCGCCGTCGTCAGTGCTGTTTGCATCACCATTTTGAATAGTGAGATTTTCAACGGTGAAAGTTATATAAACTCCCGGCTCGTCAGAGAAGATTTGCAGCACAGGATTGACGCCAAGGCCGTCCAGTTTGGTGTTTTTAGGATTATCAGACCTGGTAGTGAATCCTGCATTCCAGCCACCGGATAGAATAACTGAACGATTATCGTTATTTGATGTGCCGTAGATAAAAGGGCCATTGGCATCGTACTGACCTTGTTGAAGGCGGATGATATCATCCTGACCGTTAACTCGTGCACTATCTAAAGCGTTTTGCAGTTCGGTACTATTACTGACGTTGAAATTTGCCGCTGATGATACTCCTGAAATAAAAAGAATAAACCCGGTTACCAGAATGATAATTACCTTTGGCATGTTCATTTTCCTCTCCTTTGTATGATTTTTTTTGGCAAAGCTGGGGATATTCGAATGCCTTTGAGAATACCCATACAACCGGCAGGATATGTCATATTGTCGATATATCCAAGCATTGCCCTCTTCCACGTTATGCCGAAATTTCCCCCCTTTTCGGCTATATCAGGTATTGTAACTGTATTTCTTTAATAAGGTTAACTATATAAGAATGCGTGTCTTATGTCAAGAAAATTGCTTATTTCTGCGTGAGGCCAGGGCCGATTTAAAAGATAATGGCTGCGTAGCCGACCGATTCCGGGCTGGTTGTTCCCATTTTTCGCATCATTATCTCGTTGCTGTTCGTATGGGCGAGAAGGACGCCTTTGGTCCTGCCGATGGATTTGGCGACGGTGACAGCGGCCGCGGCGGCGCCGGCGCCGCAGGCGTTGTAATTCTCGGCTGCACTTTTGAGCATCTTTTCCGGCTCTAATTTTAGTGCGAAGTCGATAAATTCCCTGTCGTTTACTTCCATTGCCCATTTCAGTGCGTCTTTTCCCGTACCCATCGGTATGAAGCCGTATCGTGGGCCGTAGTGGGTCAGGTCGGTTGAGCCGATGCAGATAATTTTTCTCTGGTCGTCGCTGCTGATGATGCTGCCGACGATTTCGCCCAGGCGGAGGGATTGTTCGACGGGCGGGGTGAGAATCGGCAGCACCTTTGCATCCGGGAAAAGGTGCTGAATGAACGGGACCTGGACCTCCATACTGTGCTCTGTGTTATGGGCGGCTGGGTTGCTGGTCGCGGTTTCGCTTTCGAGTATTGCGTGGGCAAGCTCTTCATCTACGGCTATTTCTCCGAGCGGCGTTAGCCAGGCGCCTTTATCATAAAGGGCGGGTATTCGGCCATAGTAGCCGTGCGCGGCGCCGAATATGACAAAGGTATCGACATCCGGATGTTGTTTTTTGATAGCGGCAAATACGAGGGCCGCGGCAGCGCCGCTGAATGTCCAGCCGGCGTGAGGAACGATACCCGCGACTATTGATTCGGGTAACGGCTGGGTTAGCTCGGCCTCTTCGAGGCACTGGTTTATTTCCTCTACGCACTGGTCGTGATGGGCCGGGTAAAATTGGCCGGCTACGATTGGTTTTCTCTTTTGCATATTACATACCTGTCCGTCTACGCCCCGGCACAGCCGAGACGAGTTACTTGCTTTTGTGGCTTTTGGCCTGTATGATGAACCTGATTATCCAAAACGGCAATATATTGTAAACCCGAAGAGTGAGAAAGACAAATGACATCTGAAAAAGCAGATAAATCCACAGTAGCGGTCGTGATGGGCTCGGATAGCGACCTGGACGTTATGAAAAATTGTATCGATACACTCAAAGATTTCGGCATAGAGCCGATTGTGCGGATAATCTCCGCTCACCGAACTCCCAAAATTGCGGCGGAATTCGCGCAGAATGCGGCCCAAAACGGGATAAAAGTGATAATAGCCGCGGCGGGTATGGCTGCCCATTTAGCCGGGGCTATGGCGAGCTGGACAACACTGCCTGTAATAGGCGTGCCGCTTGCCGCCAAAGAAGGGCCTGCGGGGCTGGATGCGCTTTTAAGCACGGTTCAGATGCCTTCGGGGGTCCCGGTGGCGACGGTGGCGGTCGGCAAGGCGGGCGCAAAAAATGCGGCTATACTGGCGGTTCAGATTCTTGCGTTATCGGATAAAACGCTTGCGGATAAGCTGGTTGAACTGAAGGCCGAACAGGCAAAAAAGGTTGCGAAGAAGGATTCCGAAGTCAGTTAAGAACCACTTGCGGCCGGCGCAAACAACATCGTCCTAAAATCCCTGAATGCCCTTTTTCTTATTTCAATTTTTTGGCGAGTGCGGAGCCGAACTCCTGGGCAAGTTTGCTTGCAGTAAATTGCTCGGCATTGTCATAAGAAGCTGTCAGCAGGACGTTGCCTGAGGTGTCTTTTGCGGTGATGCTCATAGCTTCGATGGCCTCGGCGGAAGATTCCTTGGTGCCGAACATGCCGGAATTACCCGCCGAGCGAAAGCTTACGAAGGCCGAGCCGGTTAATATGATATTTGCCGTGTTGGCGTCACATATTTGAACGTGCCTGCGTATAAACTCTTTTTCCAGCACGTCACGCAGCACTTTGCCCGCGTAAGGGTCCTGGCTCTCGATTTTTTCGATATGGACGCATTTGTCTGTAATGGCCTTTAGATGACGGGTGGTTACTATATCGGAATGGCAGCCGGCTGCAAAAATAAGAATCGACAATGTGCCTGTTGCTATTATATTTTTCATAGTTTTTTCCTTTCAGTCGGTATTATTCATCGGCATAGTTTATGGGCCTGTAAAGCTTTTTGTGGAATGTGTTCTGGTTTTGTCGTAGAATTAGCGATTCATAACCGGTTATAGGTCGTGATTGGGTTTTGATATTATGAGCAAAATAAAATACTGCATATTGACAGGTTTTTTGTTGCTGGCGGGCTGTGGTGAGAAGCCAAAATATACAGCGGAGGAATTGGCTTCGATGCCGCTTGCCAGGCGTGACGGGCTGCCTGAGCCGAGCGGCGGCTTTACGTTGGCGGTGGGTGAAGAGACGATAACAGCCGAAGACGTGGTCGGGCCTGTTTTCGAACGGCTGGCGCAGGTGGCGCAGAGGAGCGATTTCGAGGGCTTCAAGCAGGTTGCACAGCCGGTCATCGAGCAGCAGCTTGTGACGAAAATATCGGATGCGCTGCTTTACAGCAAGGCGAGAAAAGAAGCGAGTGAGGGCATGGATGCCGAGCTTGACAGGATTACTGCGATTGAGGTGAAAAGATTCGTAATGAATTTCGGCGGAGATTACGCTAAGGCCGAACAGGCGCTGAAACAAATGGGGATGGATTGGGGAAAGTTCGAGCAGTATCAAAAGCGGAGAATCCTTAGTCAAAGCTATGTTGCCGAGCAGATGCCCAAAGATAACTCGGTTACTTATAACGAGATGCTGGAGGCATATAACCGCACGAAACAGCAGTTATACACTACACCCAGCTCGCTGCGATTTCGCCTGATAGATATCGAACCATCGAAGCTGGAGAATATCGACCCTAATAAAAGCCGCCTGCAACAGGCCAAAGAGCTTGCCGAAGGGCTTGTAAAGCGGATAAATCAGGGTGAGGATTTCGAGCAATTAGCTGTGGCGTATTCTCACGGGCACAGGGCGTCGGCTGGCGGGCTGTGGCGGAAGCTCGACCCCGAATCACTCGCCGCGCCTTACGATGTGTTGATGAAATATGCAGTCGGTATGAGGCCGGGCGATATTGCCGGGCCGATAGAAACAGCCAATCATATTTTCATAATGCAGCTCGTGGAGTATCAGTCGAAAAGCGTCGAGCCGTTTGAGAAGGTTCAAAACGAGGTCAAGGCGAGAATTTCATTCGAGAGAATGCGTACTGCGATTGACAAGCTGAATGCGGAGCTTGTTCGGCAGGCGTCGGTGGCGCAGAGGGAAAGGTTTGTGGATTTTTGCGTGCGCGAGGTTTACAAAATGGCCAACCGGTAACGGTTGAACGGTCGAGGCAGGTATAACAGACGGATGGGAATAATTGCTCACGGTATAGATTTGGTTGATTTTCCTCGCATAGAGGAAATGGTCAATCGGCACGACAAGCGGTTTTTGGACAGGGTTTTTACGGCCAGTGAGCAGGCATACGCGCAGGAAAATCGAAACGGGGTTGAAAAATTAGCGGGGCGTTTTGCGGCAAAAGAGGCAGTGCTGAAATTGCTGGGGACGGGCTGGCGGGGCAAAATCGCCTGGACGGATATCGAGGTGATAAACGCCCCGACGGGCCAGCCGGAAGTGAAATTGTCCGGCGAGGTGGAAAAAATAGCCGAAAAACTCGGCATCACGCAAATAAGCGTCAGTATTACACACACCGCGAATTTCGCCATCGCATCAGCGGTTGCATTGGCTGGGTAAGATGGGGACGAATCATTTCGACTGTGTTGTTATAGGAGGGGGGCACGCGGGAATAGAAGCCGCACACGCTGTTGCTCGAATCGGCGCCAGAACTGCCCTGATTACCATCGATAAAAGCAAAATCGGGGCGATGAGCTGTAACCCTGCGATTGGCGGATTGGCGAAGGGGCAGATTGTCCGCGAGGTCGATGCGCTTGGCGGACTCATGGGGCTGGCGATTGACGCGACGGGAATTCAATTCAGGATGCTCAACCGCTCGAAAGGCCCGGCTGTGCAGTCACCCCGCGCTCAGGCGGACAAATACAAGTATCAGCGGTTTATGATTGATGTTCTTGAGCAGACGCCCAACCTGAAAATCATCGAAGCGATGGCAACCGATATAATCGTCGAAGACAGCCGGGTTATCGGTGTCAGGTGCAGTGACGGGAAAACATACAAAACCCGGACGGCTGTTATTGCGGCGGGGACATTTCTTCGCGGGCTGATGCATATCGGGACGGAGCAGTTGGCCGGCGGCAGGCGGGATGAGCCGGCTGCTAATGAGCTTTCGATTTGCCTCGAGAGACTGGGTTTTATAGTCAAACGTCTCAAGACCGGCACGCCCGCCCGGCTCGATGCGAAAACGATTGATTACGAAAAACTGGAGGTTCAGCCCGGTGACGAAGAGCCGGTGCCGTTTTCATTTATGAACAACAGCATCAATAGACCTCAGATACCGTGCTGGATTACATATACCAACGAAAAGATTCATAAGCTGATTCGCGATAACCTGAGCCGGGCGCCTCTTTATACCGGCCAGATTAGCTCGACAGGGCCGCGATATTGCCCCAGTATCGAGACCAAAATAATTCGTTATGCGGACAAGGCCCGGCACCAGGTATTTTTGGAGCCGGAGGAAGAAGAGCAAAAAATCATATACTGCAACGGCATAAGCACGTCGCTGCCTAAAGACGTGCAGGATGAGATGATAAGGAATTTGCCGGGCTGTGAGAATGCAAGGATTGTGCACTACGCCTACGCGATTGAATATGATTATTGCCCGCCGGTGCAGTTGAAAAATAATCTCGAAACAAAAAAAATCGCGGG
>CAYLYB010000039.1:0-19900 GCA_964387605.1 uncultured Pirellulales bacterium
CCACACAACCGACACGCCTAAACAAGCCTCCGGCACGCCTAAACCGAAAATCGCCCGAAATGCGCAAGAAAAAAGCCAGTCGTAAGTGACTGGCTGATATTGATTTACTGCAATAGCGGGGGGAGGATTCGAACCTCCGACCTCCGGGTTATGGGCCCGACGAGCTACCAGACTGCTCTACCCCGCGGTCATATATTCAATTTCAAAAGATAACACAAAAGAATCGGCTTATCAAGCACAAATCACTTACAAATTCTCTTTAATTCTCTCCGCAATAGACTCCGCTTCGCCCTGGTTGTATTTGAATGACGGCCATTGAGTAAAAACACCATCGCCTGTCTTTCGCGGAATTATATGAAAATGCAAATGCTCGACAATCTGCCCGGCTGCCCTGCCGTTATTGCACAACACATTGTACCCGTCCGCATCCACAGCAGAGGCAACGGCTCCTGCGATTTTCCCAATCTTTGCCCAGACCCCGCTGAGGACCTCAGGAGGGCAGGTATGCACGCTCTCGAAATGCTCCCGCGGCACTACAAGGGTATGACCATCGCTGACAGGCCCGACATCGAGAAACGCAACGATATTATCATCTTCGAAAATTTTAGTCGCGGGTATCTGCCCGGATGCTATTTTACAGAAAATGCAGTCTTGAGCATCCATTCGCCATTTCCCTACCTAAGTTTCCGGCAACAGATTACTGCTCCGCTTTTCCTGCGTCTTTCTCAGCGGACTCTTTGGCCTTTTTCTTCGTGGCTTTTTTACTGCCTTTTGGCTTCTTCTCCTGAGCTTCATTGCCTACCAACTGCAGTAAAACTAACTGGCCGTTATCACCAAGTCTTCTTTTCGCCAGGTGAATGATACGCGTATAACCGCCGGGTCTGTCGAGATAACGTGGGCCGAGATCACTGAACAATTTCCCTATTATTGTGCCCTTCTTTACGAGCTGACCATCCTCTTCCTTGATTATGTCGCGGTCACCCAATAATGCTATTGCCCGTCGTCTTGCCGCCAGTGTCCCCTTCTTCCCCAGTGTAATCATTTTCTCGGCAAATCCCTTAACCTCCTTCGCCTTTCGAATAGTCGTTGAAATTGTCTCATGTTCAAAAAGCGAAACCGTCATATTGCGGCGCATAGCCAGACGATGCTCGCTTGTTCTACTTAACTGCCTGCCTGCAACTCTGTGACGCATAAACCAAAATTCCCCTTTTCATACCCCGCCGAAAAAAACAGGGCAAAACACAAAAATTAATTTATTCCCGTCATCCCCAGCGACAAGCCGATATCCGCAAGTTTTCTTTTGACTTCTCGTAGACTTGTCTTTCCAAAGCTGCGAACTTCCAGCAACTCCGCCTCGGTCATTTTTGCCAACTGCCTTACAGTCTCAACTTTCACTGATTCGAGGCAATTGCTCGCCCGAACCGACAACTCAAGTTCCTGTACAGGCATATTTAACTTGGCTTCCAGTTCATCATTAATTTTTGGCTGCTGCTCTTCAACTTCCGCTTCGCCTCCCACTGTCTTGATTCCCACTTCGCTGTATTGCACAAACGGATTGATATGCTTGCGCAGAATCTTTGCCGCTTCGACCAGCGCCATATCCGGTGTAACAGTTCCGTTAGTCCATATCTCAATTACTAATCGGTCATAATCCGTTTTTTGGCCGACACGCGTATCCTCAGTGGCATAGCGAACCCGTGTAACGGGAGAATATACTGCATCGAGCACTATCCTGCCTATTTCCTGATCATATTTGTCGGCGTCGGCGATCCTCTCTGCAGCGGGTATATAGCCACGACCGCTTTCAACCACCATCTCCATCTCAAAATCAACGTCTTTAGTCAGTGTGGCTATGATTTTAGTTTTATCTGTGATCTCTATCGCCGGGTCGGCAACAATATCGGCCCCCGTGACAGTACCTGCCTTATTAACGCTCACTTTCATCATTTTTGGCCCAGGAGCATTAAGCCGGACTGTCAGATTCTTAACGTTAAGGACAATATCCGTAATATCCTCCATCACACCATCTATCGAGCTAAATTCATGGTTGATTCCCTTTATCTTGATGGATGTTACCGCACTGCCCTCGAGCGAACTGAGTAAGATTCGCCTTAAACTGTTGCCAATAGTCGTGCCGAAGCCGCGTTCAAACGGCTCAATATAAAACTTTCCGTATCTGTCGTTAGCCACCTTCTTGTCGCGTTCCATACGCGTTGGCAACTCCAGACCACGCCATGTAATTCGCATACCAGCCTCCTACTACCAGCCAGTTTCCATTAATTTAGCTATAACAAACAATTCAAAACTACCTTGAACAGAACTCAACAACCAACTGCTCTTCAACCGGGATTTGAACGTCATCCCTCGTCGGCAGCGCAACAATCGTCGCCCCGGGTTTCTCACGATCCAGTTGCAGCCAGCTTTGTACTATGAAGCTCGGGTTTAATTCAAGTTGCTGCTTCACCTTCTTGACGCTTTTCTCTGAACCTTTGACCACAATCTTGTCGCCTATACCAACACTGTAATCAGGCAAATCAACCTTGTGCCCATTAACATATATATGTCCATGAGAAATAAGCTGTCTCGCCGCCTTGCGAGAAGGCGCGAAATTCAGCTTGTAGAGCACATTGTCCAGCCGTCTTTCCAAAAGATGCAAGAGCGTCTCACCAGTATTGCCCTTTATCCTTTCGGCCTGATTGAAATAACGCATAAACTGTTGCTCAAAAATGCCGTAATAGCGTTTCACTTTCTGCTTCTCTCGCAGCCGAACTCCGTATTCGCTCAACCGGCCTCTGCGCCAACTATGCATACCGGGCGCCAAATTCCGCTGCTTTTTCTCTACCGGGCATTTAGCCGTCTCGCACCTGATGCCTTTCAGCATCAGTTTAATGCCTTCACGGCGGCAATGCTTACAGGATGAACCAAGATAACGTCCCATTTATACCAGCTAAGCTCCTAATATTTCTTAATGCAACCTATTATTAACTCACCAAAATTTTTATACCCGCCTGCGCTTAGGGGGCCGGCAGCCGTTATGCGGAAGCGGCGTTACGTCTTCAATCGACGATATTCGCAATCCTGCCTGCTGTAATGCCGCAATTGCGGATTCCCGCCCGGGCCCCGGACCTTTGACTTTCACTTCAACCTCACGGACACCATTGCGCATTGCCGCTCCAGCTGCGCGTTGCGCAGCCTGTTGAGCTGCAAACGGCGTGCTTTTACGTGAACCCTTGAAGCCAACACAACCGGCAGAACTCGTACAAACAGTGTTGCCGTCAGGGTCCGTTACTGTAATAAGGGTATTATTAAACGATGCCTTTATATGAACAACCGCTTTTACTATGTTTTTTCTGACCTTATGTTTTCCAGCTTTCGCCATTCTTCAAAAAACTCCGTTTATAAAACAAAAACAACCAATTGAAAAAACATTAATGTAATTCTTTTACGCCCTTTTTGCCCGCAACAGTCTTTCTCGGCCCCTTACGTGTCCTGGCATTTGTCCTGGTCCTTTGGCCGCGAACTGGCAAACCCTTCCTGTGACGCATACCCCTGTAAGAGGCGATATCTCGCAATCTAGCAATGTTTTGGCTAATCTGCCTGCGCAACTGACCGCCAACCACATAATTTCGCTCGATTATCTGGTTGACCCTGCTGACCTCATCCTCAGTCAACTTACCTGCCCTGACTGACTCATCAATCTTCGCCTCTTTGAGAATCTGTTTAGAGGTCTCCTGCCCTATGCCATAAATATAGGTCAATGCAATCCATATCGACTTTTCATTCGGAATATCGATACCAACAACACGCGGCATATCAGCTCCTTTTTTCTTACTCAGGACACGCCTGTGTCCGTCAATTATCCTTGTCGTTGCTTATGGCGAGGATTGCTGCAAATCACGTGAACAACACCTTTTCTACGCACAATCCTGCAATTCTCACAAATACGTTTTACTGAACTTCTAACTTTCATTGCTACAATCCGCCTGTTAAAAAAACACAATATATCAAACTTCTAATTACGCAGAATTATACGGCCTCTGTTCAAATCATAAGGCGACATTTCCACGGTTACCGTATCACCCGGCAGTATCCGGATAAAATGCATCCGCATCTTGCCGGAAACGTGAGCCAGAACCTGATGTCCGTTTTCGAGTTTTACCCGGAACATCGCGTTCGGCAGCGCCTCGGTCACCTCTGCCTGCAGCCTTATGGCGTCCTTTTTCACCATAAATTACTTTGCCGTTAATATTTCACATCCATTACTTGTTATCGCAATCGTATGTTCAAAATGTGCCGAACATTTCCCATCTTTAGTCACAACCGTCCAGCCATCCTTGAGCACCCGAACATCACTGCTGCCGATGTTAATCATCGGCTCAACCGCCAGAACCATCCCTTCTTTCAGGACTATATCATTGGCCAAAAGCTCTGCACTGACAAAGTTCGGAACCCTTGGGTCCTCATGCATTTCTGTGCCAATGCCATGTCCGACAAATTCTTTCACAACTGAAAAACCAGCTGTTTGAGCCAGGCGCTGCATTTCGCCGGCTATACTGCTCCAGCGAACTGCAGGTTCTGCTCTTTTTATCGCCGTCTCGAGCACCTGCTCAGTTATATTAATCAATCGCTGCTTTTCTTCAGACACTTCACCAACAGCAATAGTGACAGCTGCATCACCACAATACCCACGAAGCCGCACGCCAAAATCAATACTCAAAATGTCGCCTTCTTTGAGCAGGGCGCTGTTCGACGGTATCCCGTGCACGACCTGCTCATTAAGCGATGCACAAATCACACCGGGAAAAGGAAACGACCGCCCTGTCGGATTTTGCACACCCTTAAACAATGGCTGTGCCCCGGCTTTTGCCGTCATTTCCGCGGCCACTTCACCCAGTTCGGCCGTGCTGACACCCGGTCTGGCAAGCTCCTGCAATTTTAAAAGAACATCCGCTACAACCGCACCTGCATTACGCATTAACTCAATCTCACGTCGGCTGCGAAGCGTTATAGCCATTTATAAAACCACATATCATGACAAAAGGTCAAGCACACCGAACATCTTATCTCTTACTTCTTCTGCCTGCTCGTCGGCATTCACATCATAAACAGTATTGCCGTCCTTATAATAATCAATCACCGGAGCCGTCTGCTCGTTGTAATTCTTCAGCCGGGTAATCACGACCTCTTCGGTATCATCCGGACGCTGAATAAGCTCACTTGAGTCTTTATCACATTTGCCTTCGACGGCCGGCTTTATATTCTCAACGTGATAAACCGCGCCGCATTTCGGGCAAATCCTTCGGCCGGTTATCCGCCTGACAACAACATCTTCATCTACCATAAGATTTAAAATAGCGTCAATTTTACGGCCCTTGGCCGCAAGTGCCTTATCAAGACCCTGCGCCTGGTTTACCGTCCGAGGGAAACCATCAAGTACATAACCACTGGCTGGCGCTTTGCCGATTTCATCAATCATCATATCAATAATAACTTCATCCGGCACAAGGCCGCCGGAATCCATATAACTCTGGGCCTTTTTGCCCAATTCCGTCCCCTTGGCCCTGTTTGCCCTCAGTATATCACCGCTCGACAAATGCTGCAAACCATACCTTTCGATTATATATTTACACTGCGTACCCTTGCCGGCACCAGGAGCTCCCAACAGCACTATCCTCATGTATATGCCCCTTTGATTCTGCCGGTTTCACTGAAACCTTCATAGCTGTGCATAAGTAAACTGGCTTCTATCCTCTGAACAAGGTCAAGTGACACGCTTACGACAATCAGGAGTCCCGTGCCGCCGAGAAACGTCGCAACACGCCAGTCAACACCGAGTAATCTTATGACTACCGACGGAATAATGGCAATCATAGCTAAAAACGCACCGCCGTAATAAGTCACTCTCGTCATAACCGTTTCGAGGTATTCTGCGGTTCTGCGTCCAGGTCTAAGACCTGGTATGAAGCTGCCTGAATCACGAAGATTCTTGGCAAGCTCTTTCGGCTGGAACTGAACAGTAACCCAGAAGTATGCGAACAGGAATATCAGCACCATATATATAAAGTTGTAGGTAAAAGAACGCACTGCCAAAGAATTCCGGATAGTCAAAAACACCGTCGAATTCGCGAGTGATTCAATCCGACTCAACTGGCTTACAAGCACCGGCAAAAAGGTCATGAAAGCCGAGGCAAAAATTATCGGCATCACGCCTCCGTGGTTAATCCGCAGAGGCAGATAATGCCTCTGACCGCCGTACATCCGCCGACCACGCATCATCTTTGCCTGCTGAACAGGTATTCGCCTTTGCCCCTGCGTTATCAAAATCGCACCAGCAACAACAGAAACAAACGCCGCAACAAGTATTAGAATCTTAGTCGGCCCAATAGTACCTGGAGGAGCCGCAACATTAAAGGAAACGCTCTGCACTAGTTTATGTATGGCCCAGGGCATACGAGCTAAAATACCTGCCATAATAATCAGACTGATCCCGTTACCTATACCATATTCATCAATCTGTTCGCCAAGCCACATCAAAAATATAGTCCCCGCGGTCATACCAAAAACGCCCATCACCGCCGCCTGAAGATGCATCCCCGCATAGGTTAAGCCGCCTAACATCCGCATATACATCAGCGATTGAATCACGCATATCGGCACCGCCAGATATCGTGTATATTCCTGTATCTTCTTATAGCCGCTTTGCCCCTCCATACGCAGCTTCTTCAGGGCCGGCACAATCTCCTGCAGCAACATCAGAATAATCGACGCCGTTATATACGGCATAATACCTAGACCGAATAAGCTGCTGTTATCGAGATTGCCGCCCGTGAAGATTTGCATCATTTCCGCAGCTCGTCCCAGCGGACTCTCGGTATCGCGTGCCCCGGCGGCATCTGCTATTGCATTAATATCAAATCCGGGTATGGCAATATGAAAGCCGACCCTGTATATAATCAACAAAGCCAGCGTGAACAAAACCTTGTTCCGCAAATCTTCAATCTTGAATATATTGACTACTGTTTTAAGCATCTTGTCGTTTCTGGCTTTAAGCCATCACTAAAATTAAATTCGGTTCGCTATATAGTCTCCACCGTCCCGCCACAACCGGTAATCTTCTGCTCGGCGCTCTTGCTGAATCTGTGCGCAGCCACCTGCAGGCGTTTGGTCAATTCGCCATTTCCGAGAACCTTTACTCTACTTCTGCTGTTATCAACCAAACCCACATCACAAAGCTGCTGCATCCCGACAACGCTGCCGTCCTCAAATCTCTCAAGCTGCGAAACATTCACAACCTCGTACCGCCGCTCGAACTTGAAGTTACTAAAACCCCGTTTCGGCATTCGACGAAACAGAGGCATTTGCCCACCTTCGCGCAGTGTATCACGTATAGCACCGGCTCTGCTCCGGCTGCCTTTGTGCCCACGTCCGCACGTCTTTCCGTGACCGCTGCCAACGCCTCTTCCGAGGCGCTTGCGCGCCTTATGTTTACCCGCAACAGAAGTTATCTGCCACTCGTACATCTCTATAATCACCACCTTTTTGCCAGCTGTATCTCTACGCCTCGAAGCGACTCAACCATTTCTTTGCTGCGAAGTTTCAACAATCCATTCATTGTGGCCTTGACAACATTCTTGGCCGTCATGCTGCCGTTTACCTTAGTAAGCACATCCTGAACACCTGCAAATTCCAGTACCGCACGCGCACTCGAACCGGCAATCACACCCGTCCCGGGACTCGCCGGCACAATGGTTACGCGTGTTGAACCAAACTTCCCGGTAACCTGGTGAGGAACCGTTCGACCCATAAGTAAAACTTTATGCAGGTCTTTCTTCGCACCTTTTATAGCTTTCTCTACCGCCACAGGAACCTCATTTGCCTTGCCGTAACCAATACCAACCGTCCCTGCACGGTCGCCAACTACCACTAAAGCCCCAAAACTGAATCTGCGCCCGCCCTTAACCACCTTTGCACATCGGTACACCTTAACCACAGTATCCTCTAAGGGTGACTCTTCCTGTTCAGTTCGTCTAATTCGTTCTACTGCCAATTTTCTTCTCCAGACTTATCGCGTCTCTTTTTCTTTAAAACGCAAGTCCCGCTTTTCTGGCCGCATCGGCAAGACTCTTGACTCTGCCATGATATTTATACGGCCCTCTGTCAAAACACACACATTTTATGCCCACGCCGAGGGACTGCTTGGCAATTGCCTCTCCAACCATTTCTGCTGCTTTTTTATCGCCCGCTTTTGAAATCTTATCACACAGACCTTTCGACTTTGTACCGGCGCTAACAAGAGTCAAGCCCGCAATGTCATCTATCACCTGAGCATATATATGCTTGTTTGAACGAAACACCGTGAGTCTTGGTCGCTCCGGCGTCCCGCGAACCTTCTTACGCACGTGAAACTTACGTCTTCTCGCAGCCCTTTTTGTATTTTTCCTGCCCATTGCTAACCAGTTAAACCTCGATTATGCTGACCCTGAAGTAAACGTCTTGCCAACTTTACGCTTTACCACCTCGCCGGTGAAACGGATTCCCTTCCCTTTATATGGTTCCGGCAATCTTACCTTGCGTACGTCAGCGGCGAATCTACCCAGTACACATTTATCAACCCCGGATAGAGTAAACCTTGCCGGCGTGTCGTCGCCTCTGGTCGCCGCCACATCTATCTTCACATTAACGCCCTTTGGTATTGCCATTTCCACTATATTGGAATAACCTACCTGCAGAAGCAGCTTGCCGTTCTGCTCTTTCACGGTATAACCTGTTCCGAACACCTCCATTTTCTTTTCAAATCCCTTACTCACTCCCTCCACCATATTCTCCAATAGCGCCCGTGTTGTCCCGTGCATTTGCCTGCCTTCGCGGAGCTCAGGGCACTTGCAATCGACTATTATTCTGTTAGTCGTATTTTCGAGCCGCACATCTATATTCGGATGACAATCCATTTCCAAACTGCCTAACGGTCCCGAAACTTTCATAAGCCGGCCCTGCATCTCGAACTTAATGCCGGCCGGAAGAACAACTGGTTTTTTCCCTATGCGACTCATCAATACACCGTGCAAATTATTTCGCCGCCGATTTTTGACTGCCGGCAGCTTTTGTCACTCATCATTCCTTTGCTTGTCGAAACTATCGCTATTCCCATTCCGTTCAAAACACAGGGTAAATTATCGACTGATGAATAAACACGCCGACCGGGCTTACTTACCCTCTGGATTTGCTCTATGACTCCGCTGCCGGTCTGGTCGTATTTCAGCGTAATTCTCAACATCCCCTGCGCACCGTCTTCGATACGGTCGAAATCCTCTATATATCCTTCTGTCTCCAAAACAGACGCAATCGCCGCACAGACCTTCGAGGCCTTGATATTCACCTTCCTGCTTTTTATACGCACGGCGTTGCGAATTCTCGTCAACATATCCGCTATTGGGTCACTCAAGCTCATAATCGCTTCTCTTATCCTCTTTACTGGTTCGCCCAGTACTTAACTCTCACCAACTTGCTTTCTTAACGCCCGGTATCTTGCCTTCGTGGGCCAGATTCCTGAAGCAAATCCGGCAAATCTTGAATTTCCTGTATACTGCCTTGGATCTGCCGCAAAGCTCGCAGCGAGTGTACTGCCTGACTCTAAACTTCAGTTTACTCTTCGCTTTGTACACAAGGGCCTTCGTTGACATAGTTACCTGCAAATATATCCGAGTTATTCTTTAATTTCGTTTATTCCTGCTTTCCATCCTGGTCGCTCTTTCCAGTCCTGAAAGGCATACCAAACAATATCAGCATCCGCTTTGCCTCTTCATTGCTCCTGGCCGAAGTAACAAACGCGATATTCATGCCCTGTTGAAATTCAACCTTCGCCGCATTAATTTCCGGAAAAACCGTCTGCTCGCTCAGCCCCATCGAATAGCTGCCTCTGCCGTCAAAACCATCCGGATTAAGACCACGAAAATCCCGCACCCGCGGTATCGCCAAGGCTATCAGTCTATCCATAAACTCATACATCCGTCCTCCTCGCATGGTAACCTTCAAACCGGTTTCCATCCCCGCACGAACCTTGAAATTCGAAACGCTCTTCTTGGCTTTACAAGACAGCGGCATCTGTCCCGTTATCATCATCAGGTCACTTTTAGCCATCTCAAGAAACTTCTTGTCCACCGCCGCCTTACCCACGCCCATAGATACGACTATTTTCTCCATGCGGGGCACTGCCATACGGTTTTTGTATCCGAACTCCTTTACCAGCTCCGGAACGACCTTCGACTTATATAAATCTTTTAAACGCGCCATCGTTGATTACCGCTGCTTACTTACCTTTCGAATGTCTGATATCGCTTATTTTTGTGCCGTCTTTGGCAACACGCCTCTTGGTACCATCCTTCGCGATTTCATACCGAACCATAGTGCCCTTCGAGGTCTTTGGATTAACAGGCAAAACATTGCTTACATGTATCGGCTGCTCAATGTTTATTCGCCCGCCGGAAGGATTCTTACGCGACGGCCGAACATGCTTTTTCGCCAGATTTATGCCCTGAACAATAACCTCTTTTTCCTCTCGAAGCACGCGAAGCACCTTGCCCGTCGAACCTTTATAGTCTCCAGTTATCACCTGAACCATATCGCCCTTTTTCACGTGCATCGCCATTTGTCGAACCTCGTTAAACCACTTCGCTTGCAAGCGAGATAATCTTCATATAGTTTTTCTCACGAAGCTCGCGGGCAACCGCGCCAAAAATACGCGTTCCTATCGGGTTGCCATCGCCATCAATCATAACCGCCGCATTAGTGTCGAACCGAACATAGCTGCCATCGGGACGCTTGATAGGGTGCTTTGTACGAACAATAACACACTTATGCACCTTTTTATTATCGAGCTGGCAGCTCGGCAGCCACTTCTTGATGGCTACGCACACAATATCTCCGACACCTGCCACTGCACGCGTATACTTGCCGCGAGCACCGCTCTTGCCCAAAACCCGAATACACAACGCTGACTTTGCGCCTGAGTTGTCGGCTATGTTCAACATTGTTTCCTGTTGTATCATCGTTTGCTCTTCCAGCCATTACTACGGCTATGCCTGAACCGATTTTTTCAAAATGCGCACAAGACGCCAGCTTTTAGTCTTACTATAGGGCCTGCACTCGGCAACTTCAACAACATCACCTACATCTGCTTCATTATGTTCATCGTGCACGCTTAACCGAGTCTTGCGCTTTACATACTTGCCATACTTGGGATGCTTGTAAAGGTAATCCAGCGCAACTCTAATACTCTTGTTGCCACTCTTGGCAACTACCACTACTTCTGTTGTATTAACCTTTTCCTGCATCCTTAATCTTCCTTTATCGCCAGCCGCTGCCGTTATTTGGCCGAAAGCTCCCGCCGGCGTAATACTGTTTTAATCCTTGCAATCTCACGACGTGTATTTATCGAAGCTTTGTAGTCCTGCAGTTTTTCTGTTGATGCCTGCGAACGCAAATCGAACACGTGCCGCTTTAGCTCCTGCAGCTTGTTTCCAAGCTCATCTTTGCTCATTTCACGATAAATACTCGCCTTCATACCAATTATCCTTATACCAGCGCATGCCTGCGTCTGACAAATCTGCACTTTATCGGCATCTTGTGTGCCACCCGCAACAACGCACGCTTAGCTACTTCTTCTTCAACTCCGCCGATTTCAAACATAACCATTCCCGGCCTGACCCTTGCAACCCAAAACTCCGGCTCACCCTTGCCCTTACCCATACGCGTCTCGAGCGGTTTGGAACTTACCGGTTTGTAGGGAAATATCCTCAAATATACCTTGCCTTCACGATGCAAATAATGTGTCGCTGCAACACGTCCGGCCTCAATATTTCTGGCGGTAATCCAACTCGTCTCCAATGCCTGTAGGCCATACTCGCCGAATGCCACAGAATTACACCTGCTCGCATTACCTTTCATCTTACCGCGTTGACTCTTGCGGTACTTTACTCTTTTGGGCATTAAAGCCATTCTGCAAATCCTAATCTGAACTATTATCTAAACTATAAATCCTGTAATCTCTTTAAAAATCGATTATGTACTCTTTTCCGGCTCGTCTCCTTCGGGCTTCTCAACTGTCGGTGACTTGTCACTATCTGCCTTCATATCACCCATAGTAGCCCGTGGTTGCGAGTTCTCAGCTACTATCGGTTCCCGCGAAATCTCCCCACCGGTAATATCCGAACGTTTTACCGGACGACGCCGACGAGCTTGTTTAACTTCCACCTGTTCACCGAAAAGTCCCTTGTATATCCAAACCTTCACACCAATTGTTCCATACGCCGTCTCGGCTCGTGCTATAGCATAATCAACATCCGCATCCAGTGTATGTAAAGGAATACTTCCCATCTTCTGGGTCTGCTGCCTCGCTATTTCAGCCCCGCCTAACCGACCGGAACACATAATTTTCACGCCTTTGGCTCCAGCGTTCATTGCCGCCTCACAGAACTGCTTCATAGCCCGCCTGAAAGAAGCACGTTTGCAAAGCTGTTCGGCAATCGCCTCACTAACTAAAAAGGCATTCAGATCCGGGGCTTTTATTTCTACGACATTGAGAGTTATTTTCCGACCCGTCAACGCCTCTAACTCTTCCCGCAGCTTATCTACCTCACCGCCACGAGGCCCAATCACGACACCAGGCCTCGCACTATGCATCGTCACCGTTACTTCATTGCGAGTCCGCACTATCTCAATCCTCGCAATTCCACCCTTTGGCATCTGGCGGTTGTGTTTCTTGTCGATGTATTCACGAATCTTCTGGTCCTCAACAAGATACTTCCCATAGTCCGCCTTCGAAGCAAACCAGGTGCTTTGCCAGCCGCGAGTTATACCTGTCCTGAAACCTATTGGCGATACCTTCTGCCCCATAATTTCCTTCGCCTCTAAACTGCCCTTATGGCTGCGAAACCGTTACGTATATATGGCAACCTTTCTTATGAATCGGATGTGCTCTGCCTCTGTCCTTTGCCATCCATCGCTTCGTGCCGATTCGAATACCGGCATCATCCACACGAGCCTCGCTCACATAAAGATTATCGACTTCTGCTTCCCGTTCGTCTGCGTCGGCAATCGCTGCCTGCAGCGCCTTGCTCACTATGCAGGCCGCCCTCTTGCGGGTAAACTTCAAAACATCCAGCGCATCCTGCACCTTTCTGCCCACTATCAACCCAGTAACCAGCCGGGCCTTCCTCGGAGAAAGCGGTGCATACTTGCACGACGACCGCCAACCGGCCAAATCATTCGGCTCCACTCCCAGAGCCGCTGCAAGACGACGAACGTCTTCGCTGCGGGGCTTCGGCTTAAACAAACCTCTCTTCCAGTTCTTCACTGCTGAAACCGCCGCCTTTTTATCAAACCCGGCCCTGACAAGCTGCTCAGCCAACTGCTCCACGCTTAACTTGTGCTGCTTACTAAGGTTTTTTAACTTAATGGCACTCAACATAATAAATCGTTACCTCATGCCTACGCCGATTACACGCTTTCTACTACTTTCCTCGTTGAATGTCCCCTGAATACTCTTGTTAGCGAGAATTCACCGAGCTTGTGCCCAACCATATCTTCCGTTACATAAACCTTGTTAAAAATCTTGCCGTTGTGAACAAGAAAAGTAAAACCAACAAACTCGGGAATTATCGTGCACCTCCGCGCCCATGTCTTTATCGGCTCCCGCGCACCTGTTTGGGTCTGCTTGATAACCTTCGCGTATAACTTCGCGTCAACAAACGGCCCTTTTTTAAACGATCTTCCCATTCGGTTTCCTCATCTTGAGCCAATCGGCTCGATAATACCTTTCTCACATCACAAAACCATCTGGCCCTGTCTCTTATTCTTACGCCTGCGGATAATTCTCTTGTTGCTTGCCTTGCGGGGACTTCTTGTCTTTCCACCCTTTGCCAATACGCCGGTGGGTGAGCAGGGATGTCGCCCGCCATTGCTCCTGCCTTCGCCCCCGCCCATCGGATGCGAAACAGGATTCTGCGCCTTGCCGCGGACATGCGGTCTGCGACCTTTATGTCTGGTCCGCCCCGCCTTGCCCCAGGTAATATTCTGATAGTCGGCGTTGCCAAGCCGGCCTATTGTCGCCCGGCATTCCTTACGAACCATTCGCATTTCTCCGCTGGGTAAAAGCAATGTCACCCAGTTGCCCTCCTTTGCAATAATTCTCGCTGCACCTCCGGCACCACGAACCAACTTGCCGCCCTGGCCGGCCATCATCTCGATATTGTGAACCTCCAGCCCGCTCGGTATCGACTCCAGAGGCATCGCGTTGCCGACTTTCGGTTCGCACCTTGGCCCGCTTTCAACAATTTCTCCGACATTTAAACCATCCGGCGCTAAAATATATCGCTTCTCGCCGTCTGCATAGTGCAGTAATGATATATAGCAATTCCTGTTCGGGTCATACTCAACCGTCGCCACTTTTCCACTAACACCATCCTTGTTGCGCTTAAAATCGATAATACGATATATTGCTCTCGCTCCGCCCCCTCTGAACCGCACCATTGTCATGCCGCTGTGATTTCTGCCGCCTGACTTCTTTATGCGGACGCAAAGCGACTTTTCCGGCTTATCGGTTGTCAGTTCGCTGTAAGTATTGACCGAACTATTCCTTCGTCCTGCACTTGTCGGTCTGTATATCTTGATACCCATAAGTCGCCTCTTGTTTGTTTAGAACAGGTCTATATGATAATCCGATTCCAGGTATACAACGGCCTTTTTCCAGTCAGGCGTATAACCGAACGCCCTGCCCTTGCGCCGCAACTTACCTTTCCTGTTGGCGGTTCTTACCTTGCTTACCTTAACGCTATACAACCGCTCAACAGCGCCTCTTATCTGCTGCTTATTCGCGTTCTTGCTCACCTCAAACGCATATGCGCTTATCTTACCCGCAAAGTGCGTCCCCTGCTCTGTAATCAATGGCCGAATTATAATATTATGGTCTTCCATAATGCCGGCTTGTTAACTCTCGCCACCTTTATCTTTATTCATAAGCGTCAAAAACGCTTCTTTCGTAAACAATACTTTATTATACCTGCAAATATCTCCCGCATTCGACTCCGCAACCGGCATAACTGAAACCTTCGATACATTTCTTGCCGAGCGGTAAAGCTTGTCGTCATAATCACCAACAACAACAAGACAACCACGGTCAATCTTCAAATTGCCCAATATGCCTGCAAAATCCTTCGTCTTTGGCTGTTCGAACTTCAACTCATTCACAACAACAACGTCATTGCTCAAAAGCTTGACAAGTATCGCCGAATCTCTCGCCAGCCGTTTTTGTTTTTTCGGCATTCGCTGGCTGAAATCACGTGCCTTCTTTGCAAAAATCACACCACCGCCCACGCGTTTTCCCGTCCTGATGGTCCCTGCTCGTGCGCCGCCTGTGCCTTTTTGTCGAAATATCTTGCGAGTTGACCCTTCGACCATGCCCCTGCTCTTAGTCGCAGCTGTTCCAACGCGTTTATTGGCGTGATACATAACAATCGCTTGTTTTAATAACGCGTATCTCACACGACCGCCAAAAGCCGACTCATCGACTTTCAAGCTTTCGACTTCCTTACCCTCTCTATTATATACTGGCAAACTAATCATCTATTATACCGCGTGCTGACACTTATCCTTTCTGCGAACTGCAAACTAAAACATATCCCCCCGAAGGACCCGGAACAGAACCTTTTATAATCAGCAGGTTATTGTCCTGGTCTATCGATACGAGCCGATGCTCTTTAACGGTCACCCGGCGGCAACCCATATGGCCCGGCATACGCTTGCCCTTCTTTATATTTCCGCCGTGGCCTCTATCTGTTCCATAGCCCGCCTGGGAACCCGGTGCGCGGTGTTTTCGCTCGGTACCGTGCGAACCCGGAAAACCGCCGAATCCGTGCCGTTTCATTCCACCCGCAAATCCCTTTCCCTTACTGGTTCCAACAACATCAACACTCTTGGTTTCTGCAAACACTGAAGCCGTTATCAAGTCGCCTGCGTTGCACTCTACCTTCGCATCGTCCGCCAGCCGCATCTCCCTGACAAATCTCTTCGGTGAGGTTTTGGCCTTTTCGGCATGTCCAATCGCGGGCTTCTTCCTTCGAGATGATTTTACATCATCATAACCAAGCTGCACCGCGTTATAGCCGTCGGTCTCAATGGTCTTGACCTGCATTACAACACAGGGACCGGCCTGGATTACTGTAACAGGCAACAGTCGTTCCTGTTCATCGTAAACCTGAGTCATTCCGATTTTTTTACCCAACAGCATCGCCACTTTTCTTTTTCCTGTTATTGATTCTCAGATCGAGCTACAACCAACTTTATGCCTTAATCTTTACAAAAACACCTGCCGGCACAACCAGCCGGTTCAAAACTTCAACCGTCCTCGCATTCGCCTCGCGAATATCGATTAAACGCTTATGAGTCCGCAGCTCGAACTGCTCGCGGGATTTCTTGTCAACATGAGGACTTCTTAGCACTGTATATCTTTCAATTCGTGTCGGCAATGGTATAGGCCCGCTTACACGAGCATTCGTTCGCCTCGCGTGCTCCACAATTTCCTTCGCAGAAGTATCCAGAATCCTGTGGTCGTAGGCCTCCATCCTTATTTTTATCCTTTCACTTTCACCGGCCATAAAACTTCGCCTAAATACTCAATATCTATCTGATTCCTGTTTTCTATTTCCGCTAAACTACAACTTTGTAACTGCCGGCCCGTCGATACAAAATTCCCTGCTGCAATATGAACTTCTCTTATCGCCGGAAAAAATCCTGGCTTTTGGCAGGAAAGGCCTTGATTGATTATCGAATACCTAATGCCACCGGCATCCGATTACCATATCGCCTTCCTTAACGAATCGGGGCTTCAAATTTCCGGACGGTTCCGGCTTGGCCTCACTGCCTGCACCGACAACACATCCCAGACTTACAGGGCTTATTCCCAGTCCCTGCCGCACCCCTTAATTAAAACAAACCATCAATCAAACCGTCCTTGACGACCACGATTCGCAGACGTGTTACAGCCCAACTCGTCTTACGCAAAGCCGTCCATGGCAATGCTCGCTACGGCTGAAAACCCGTAAAATAACACAATGATTGCCACTCGTCAACAAGTTACAAAAAAAAATCACTTTTTTTAAAAAATAATCTTCTCAGCAATCTGCTCAGGCACCTGCTCATAGCAACACGGCTCCATTGTAAAAGTCCCCCTGCCGGCTGTCACGCTTCTTATTTCGCTGGAATATCCAAACATTTCCGACAAAGGAACCTTGGCGTCGATTACCCGAATACCGCCATGAATCTTGGTGTCAGTGATTAAGCCCCTTTTGGACAACAAACTGGCCTGCACAACCCCAAAATTGGCCTCCGGCACTATCACCTGAACACGCATAATCGGCTCCAAAAGCACCGAGCCGGCCTTTTGCAGTACCGCCTTAATCGCAATTGTTGCCGCCTGCTCGAATGCGATATCCGACGAATCAACGCTGTGATACGACCCATCAATTAACGTAACCCTAATCCCCATAACGGGATAGCCACCCAAGCCGCCGCTGCTCAATGCATCCAGAGCACCTTTTTCAACCGCTCCAATATATTCCCGCGGCACTTTATCCCCCCCCACGGCACTTACAAAATCTATTTCAGGGTTCCAATGCCCCTCATCAGTCCGCAAAGGTTCGACCTGTAAAACAACATGCCCATATTGCCCTCTCCCCCCTGTTTGACGCACAAATTTACCCATCGCCTCTGCCGGCTTGGTAATCGCCTCCTTATATGCCACCCTCGGCTTGCCAACCCTGATATCCAACCCCTTCTCCCTGGTCAATTTATGCTGCAGAACCTCGAGATGAAGCTCGCCCATACCGCTTATAACCAGTTGTCCCGTTTCATGGTCAACTCTTGATTCAAACGTGGGGTCTTCTCGCCGCAACGCCTGAAGCGCTTCAGCAAGCTTGCCCTTGTCCGCAGCAGTCCGCGGCTCTACCGACATACTAATGACAGTTTCCGGAAAAGTGATACTCGCAAGCAAAATCGGCTTCTTCGGGTCGCAAAGAGTATCGCCCGTGACTGTATATTTAGGCCCTACAACCGCGATTATATCTCCCGCACGGGCCTGCTCCAGTATCTTTCTATCACTCGCGTGCATCTCAAATATTCGAGTCACATTCTCACGCCGATCACGGTTAACATTCAACACCCTGCTGCCGGATTTCAGCGTTCCCTGATATATCCTTACAAAATTCAAGTCTCCATGTGAGTCGGCGACAATCTTGAAGGCAAGCGCAACAAGACTACCCTTAGGGTCGCACTTGACTGTAATCTTCTTTTCCTCGTCGTCCGGCTTATGGGCCTCTATGGCAGGTCTGTCCAGCGGCGAAGGCAAATACGAAACCACACCATTCAACAATCGCTGAACTCCTATATATTTCAACGCCGAGCCGCAAAAGACTGGCTGTAGCTTCCCCGCTAATGTCCCCTTCCTTATCGCCCTGTGAATAATCTCTTCCTCTATATGATTATCGTGGACGTATTTGTCCATCATTTCTTCATCATGCTCTGCTGCAATCTCGAGCATATCGTGCCTGGCCTGTTCCGCCGCGTCCCGGTATTCATCAGAAATCTCAAGCTCCTCGAAACTCGCGCCGAGTTTACCAACGTCGAAAATAACCAACCGCATTTTTATAAGGTCTATTATGCCCTTGAACTTGTCCCCTTGCCCTATCGGAAGCTGCAAAACAACCGGATTTGCGACGAGCTTTTCACGGATGCTGTCCACGCTCATCTCAAAGTCCGCACCAACCTTGTCCATCTTGTTGACAAAACAAAGACAAGGCAGGTCATATTTCTGCCCCTGCCTCCATACCGTCTCGCTCTGCGCCTGAACCCCCTCGCTGCCGTCGAAAACAACTATTCCGCCGTCAAGCACTCTAAGCGACCTCTCGACCTCGGCTGTAAAATCGATATGTCCCGGCGTGTCTATCAGATTAATTTCAGCGCCCGCCCACGATAATTTGGTCGCTGCCGAAGTAATAGTAATACCCCTCTTTTGCTCCTCTTCCATATAATCCATTACCGCCGTGCCGTCGTGGACCTCGCCCATCTTGTAAGTCTTGCCGGCATAGTAAAGAACCCGCTCCGTCACCGTAGTCTTACCGGCGTCAATGTGAGCAATAATCCCAATATTTCTTATTTTTTTTAACTCTTCCAGCATAGCCAAATTCCATCGCTGCCGTAATCAGAAATGAATATAAAAAAACTGCCACGGCTCTTTCTTCAACCACCGTGGCAGTTTAAATCGCTGTTGCTACCATGCGAAATGAGCAAACGCCTTATTGGCCTCCGCCATTCTGTGCACGTTTTCCTTCATTGTCATTGCACCGCCCTTTTTGTTATAGGCATCCAATAACTCACTCGCCAGTCGCTCGCTCATCGGTTTACCCTTCATACCTCTGGCTGAATCGAGTATCCATCGTATTGCAAGTGACTGCTGACGTTGGGAAGTCACCTGCATAGGAACCTGATAGCTTGAACCACCAACACGCTTGCTGCGAACCTCAATAGGTGGTTTAACATTATTTACGGCGGTCTCAAAAACCTCTATAGGTGATTTTTCCTTCTCCTTTTCAGCTATAATGTCCATCGCCTCATAAAATATTTTCTGCGAGACACTCTTTTTGCCCTTAAGCATCAAACAATTAATAAACTTTCCAGCCAGCTTGCTGTTGTATTTACCATCTGGTTTCAACTGGTCTTTTGATGCTGTTATCTTTTTGGCCATTCTTTTATTCCTTGCCGCTCTGAATTCAATTAAAAAAACTGCTTACTTCCCTTTTTTGGCTCCGTATTTACTCCTGCCCCGTTTGCGGTAGGCGACTCCCGCGCAATC
>CAYLYB010000040.1:0-16255 GCA_964387605.1 uncultured Pirellulales bacterium
CTGATAAGAGTCATCAGATAGAGGTATTCCTCATAGCTGACTTTCCATCCCTGGGTGCCGTTCGGGCCTTCGATGTCGCTCCAAAGATGGCCGTTGCCCCACGAGCCGCCGGGTATGCGCAGGTACTTGCACCCTGAGGCCTTCAGCAAATTCGTATACTCTGGATGAGTGCCGTCCATATGCCAGTCCCAGGACGCTAAATTCGCCCCATACAACGTCATCGGAATCGTGCGGATTGGCGAGCCAGCATCGACTGTGATAGTCACGTCAGCGGCATTCAGCGGTGCAGCCAGAAAAAGAAGTGCACATACAATTACTTCTTTAAAGCCCCTGTTTATCTTTGGTTTCATCACCTTATTCTCCAAAAGCCCCAATGAATCCCTTGAGGTCAGGGAATGAGTCGAGACAAGATAAGAACTATACATATTCCGCAGTTCTTTTGTGCATTTTATTTGGTTATTACATACCTGCCAGCCAACCCTCCACAAAGTCTCTCAGGTCGTCTAATGTAACCGACCCATCTCGGTTAAAATCAGACCCGCCGCACCAGCTATTACTGCTGTTGCAGTCGGAACGTGCCCAGTTGAAACCGAAATCGGCAAAATCCTTAAACTCAAGGCAGCAGGGCGATAAATAGATCCCGTCTATAACCTGCTGGCTTATTCCCGGCCCCTCCCAGGCTGCGGCAACGTGGTCGCCGCCGCCGCCTTCCTTGTGTAATACCTCGATATAATACTTCTGGCCGGCTGTGAGCGTCCTGGGTGATGATTGCTGCGATGCGTATTTTGTCCACTCGTATCGATTGGTCCAGCTATTTGTATATGCAATCCTGGAGGCATTAGCAGCATCGGCATTAGTGCTCAGCCACAGTTCACTGCTGTCGTCGCTGGCAATCCAGAATGTATAGCTGCCGGTTACGACAGGGTTCAGGTATCCGCGCATCCGCGTGCCGTAGTTATCGAGCCAGTATGCAGGCCCATCCATACTTGTTAGCAGCACTCTTTCGCTCGGGTTGTCGGGATAATTCACATCCGAGGTCAAATCGCTCACGGCAGTCCCCGATACACCCATCCACCACTCGCACAAAATGGCTCCTGTGCCTGATGCGGCAGCAAAGGGAGTAGCCGAGTCTTCGCCGGAGTATCCCGATTCGTTCGATGATGTATCTGCCGCGGTGACGACGTAATAATAGGTCGTCCCACCCACAATGTTGCTGTCGGCATAATCGGAGCTGTTCGAAAGCCCGATGTTTATCCGGCTAAAGCCGCTTCCTGAAGTTGTCGAGCGATACACATTATAGCCGTCAAGGTCGATTTCAGTGTTGTCGTCCCAGTCGAGCGAAACCTCTTCGAGTCCTGCCGTTGCTGTCAGGCCCGTCGGTGCCGCAGGAGCTATTGCGTCGCCGCTGCTGCCCGGCTGGTCGTCGTCCCTCCTCAAATAAAGCGTGTCTTTTACAAAACCGCCCATTTCGCCTTCGCCGATACGAAGCGTCCAGTCCGTATTGAACATCGGCGGGCCCCAGTCATAACTCGCAACCCAGGCAGTATTGCTGATTTTCAATCCTTCGATAAAATCCATCACCGGCTGACCATATTCCGTAATCGTGCCGTTAAGAAGGTCGTTGGGGTCGGGGCTGCCGCTTTGGCTGAATCCCCATTCCGTCATTATAATAGGATACACCGAAGCGCAGGTCGTTATATGACTGATATACCACGAGGGATTGCGCCAATGGCCTGGGTAAATGTGAGAAACGATTACGATATTGCTTCCCGACAGGGGATAGCTTGCCGCAGGCCCGATTGCCTGAGACCAGTTAGGCCCGGCAACGAGAACAAGATTATTAGCCGCGTAGGTCCGGACGATATCGAACCACGTCTGCATATTGCCCCTGACTTCGAGCCAGTTTTCCGTTTCCGTGCCGCTGTTATTTATCGGCTCATTGTAAAGCTCGAAAAAAACATGGCTATCGCCGGCAAACCTCGGCGCCATATACTCCCAGAACTCGCTCGTCGTTGAAACATGAGCAGTGGTGTCGTCGATATAATGCCAGTCAATAATTGCATAAAGGTCCTTTGATGCGCAGTAATCGACGACAGGCCTGAGAAGGTCGTTATAAAAATCATCATTGTTGGGGTCGAAACGATATGGCCAGCCGCTTGAAGTATCCGGCGGGGCAATCGGAATCCTGATGATTCTCGGATACCACCCGGTATAATTGCCCTGGGCATCGGTCATATCCGTCAGCCGGTTAATCATATTAATTGCACCGTCCTCCCAGCCCTCGAGAAAGCCCAAATCTATCAGCGAAATTCCTCTGAGCACGACTGTCATATCGTTGGGGTCCTTGATTCTGTTGCCCTCGGTATGCAGCCAGGGCGTATCGGCGTGGACGAGTGAGATTGAACATAGCAGGAAAAACAAAACAAACGGCACAATTATCTTCGATTTCATCGCCATAACCTCCTATGCAGCAAATCTGCTCTTATCATATTCGCAGAAAACTGCATTCGCAAAAGGCGTGCGGCAGCGGCTATAACAGGCATATATATTCCCCAGTTTATTGCTTTTAGCGGAAGTTAGTATATCAGAAAAGGCGGGTATTTTCAAGGATTAAATCGATTCGGAGAGTATGGTTATTGGGCTAAAACGCAGA
This sequence comes from uncultured Pirellulales bacterium, assembly GCA_964387605.1. Taxonomy (GTDB): domain Bacteria; phylum Planctomycetota; class Phycisphaerae; order Sedimentisphaerales; family Anaerobacaceae; genus Fen-1362. Next base: position 2,654 of record CAYLYB010000040.1, read on the forward strand.
AATTTACAGGAAGATAGATTACGTAAAAAAGGCGCCTCATAATAATTGGCGGGACAATCAGAGGCGCCGAATAGGTGCTTATGAACAGCCGGGTGGTTTTCAAGACCTTCCCGGCATCATTTTGGACTTAGAAACGCAGTTTGAATCCTACATACCACGTCCTGCCCGGGCCGTATGGGAAAGAGTTCGGCGAGCCGGTATAGGCGAGTGTAGGGACGTAAACCTCTTCATCCAGCATATTTTCCATCCGCAAAGTCAGGGTGGATTGGCCTTTCTTCAGGCCCAGATACTTTGATACGTCGAGGTCCAGGTTTGCACTGACCAGGTTTATGGCCTCTGGTTCTTTATTAACTACAACCGGTGAGCTGATATGGGGCGGTTCGCCGAAGTGGGTGTAAAAAATGGATGCTGTGCCTGTTTCCCAGCTATATGCCATACCCGCCTTGAGCATATTTTCCGGCACGACGCTGGGATTCAGCCCCACGTCGGCCTCGTTTTCTTGGTGCATAAATGAACCGAGGATGTGCCAGTTCGGCGTAAAGTAGTGCTTGCCTTCGAATTCGATGCCGTGGAATCTCTGCGTGCCCCCGTTAATATAAGACATATCCGGGACGGCGGTGGCGTCGTATATAATGAGCTTGTCAATCTTGCTCTGAAAATAAGTAACGGCGGCAAACGTTTTATCGTCGTGATAGAATAGCTGTGCGTCATAGGTCGTTACCGTCTCCGGCTCTAAATCGGGGTTACCTCTAAGGATACCCGGGTCATAAAGGTCGGTTTCCACTGTGGCAGGAGCCCTAAAGGCCTCGCCTCGCAGTAGTTTGATACCCCATTTATCAGCTGGCGTAACGATGACACCGAATCGAGAAATTGTGTCTTTGAATCTATAGCTGGACTTGTTCCATTGAGTGCCGGCGATGAGCTTGACAATAGTGCCTATTTTATAGTCAGCTTGTGCATAGGCGCTCATCGGCTCATGACGGTATGAGGGAATGGATTGATACTTATTGCTATCCGGGTGGTAGTTCGAGCGCTGCTCCATCAGCCAGCCCAGAACAATATTCATATTGTCTATAGGATTGGCGAAAAGGGTCGCCTCACCAAGTATGTCCGATGTATTGTTCCCGATAATCTCTGGCTTATAGCTGGTCAGGCCATTTTCTTGCATATTGTAGGTGGCATTCAACTCCAGCGTTGCTCGCTCATGCATAGGTATTCGATAGCCGGCGTTTAAGAAGAGTTTTTTGTTGCGGAATGATTGATGTGGATTGGACCAGAAAGGCACAACTCCCATTGCGAACGCGTCATAATCCGACCAAAAGCCATCGAAAGTAAAATTTCCATAATCCAGATGGGTTACGCCTGAGTAGCTCTTGTATTGTTTATTGTCCCTGTCATGGACGCCTAATGCATCGGTCATTTCGTATGGATATCCCTGCTGTCCGACCACCTCAAAGGCGGAAACATACCCGAATTCACCGGCCTTTCCTTCGGCTGTAACGTCCGACTTATAATACCCATAGCTGCCCGCCATTGTTGAAACTGAAAGTTCATTATTGTCCGGGACACGTGTTCTGAGATTGACCACTCCCGTGAAGGCATTTGAACCATAGAGAACCGAACCAGGCCCACGAATCATCTCGACACTTTCCAGAATTGACAGTGGAAGTGTTTTATACATATTAACGTTAAGCCCCTGGCCGCTTTCCCGTATGGGCCGACCGTTAAAGAGAATCAAGGTGTGTATATCCGTGACTGTTCCCATATCGCCACGAAAGCCCGCTACATTGTCAGTATAAGGGAAGACATCTCGTGTATAAAGACTGGGCTGACGCTGCAGGAGTTGATGTAGGTCTCTGTCTCCGTAGGCCTCGATTTCTTCCCGCGGAACAACGGTCATAACACCCGGTGCCTCGTACAGCGATTCTGATTTCTTCGAAGCCGAAGTTACCTCAACGTTCATCAATTCCTCAATGGACATATCAAGGATATCATCTTCTGCTTTAAGTGCCTTTTCTTCTGCAAATGTCTGTGTGACCATAAAAAGCGAGATTGACACAAAAGCGATTAATGCTAATTGTTTCGTTAATAAAGATTTCTTTGTGGATTTCATGGTATGGGTCCTTAACTTTTGCGTGGTTAATTAATAAACTCAATATGTGGGTAGTGTGTTTTTCTCATACCCCCGAAAAATCGGCGGTTTTAATGCCGTGGTTTATCTGGAAATGCCTTTTGCGGAGTTTATAGGTCAGTTTCTGTGGCTTACTAAAACAAGTCGAAATAAAGCCGCTTAAGCAAGGTTTTATTGGACGCAGCGATTTCTGAGCAGGGGGCCTCTGCGAGAATCGTCTTAATGGGCCGATTTATAGGAAGTAGCTGAGATAGCGATTACGATATCGCATGTTTAAGGGAAACCGGCCGGGCGAGCTATTAGTTCAGTATAGCTTTTATAACAGCCGGTTTTCCTGAAGGGCTAAAGTTTATATATCATCAACTCACAGGCGAAGACAAGAGGTGTTGAATTCTTGGTTTGCAAGTTCGAAATTGGGGGTTATAATGTGCAAATTGCCCCGGTGCTGTTGCGCAAGGGGATATGATAAAAAGATATAATCGGGTGTCGATATGAATATGCGGCAGTTAATTATTATATTCGCGATTTTGGCATTAATTGGAGTCAGTTTTTGTCAACCCCCCGGACAGATACAGGCGGCTGAGACCTGGCGCCTTGATAAAGGGGGCGAATGGCAGAAAGTGGCCGGGGCAGAAGCTGAAGAATTCCTTTTGCGGGTGGCTGAAATAAGGAAGCTCGTTGATGCCGGCCGGCCGAAGAAGGTTCGCCAGGCAGCCGAACAGCTGAAGGCGGATTTTCCCGAAATTGCCGGCGAGGATTTCGATGCATATATTCAAGCCGAAATACTGCTGGCGAAAGGCAAGCTGACCAAGGCGGCGAGAAAATACGAGAAGTTCCTTGATGATTATCCCCAAAGCCGGCTGAGACAGGCGGCTCTCGACAGGGAGTTCGAAATAGCGAGCGAATATCTGGGCGGACGCAAAAAGAGGATTTTGCTTGTATTCAACGTTCGCAGCTACGCGGAAGGCGTCAAGCTGATGGAGAAAATCAGCGACAGGACGGGTAGTGCCGATATAGCAAGAAGGGCGTCATTGGCGGTGGCGCAGCATTATGAAAAGCGGCAAAAATACCAGGAAGCGTATTTGAAATGGTCGGAGATTTCGACCCGCTGGCCGACCGGTGAGACCGGCAAAAATGCTCTACTTGCTATGGCGAGGACTAAATATGCGGCTTTTAGGGGACCGGTTTACGACGCTTCGAGCTTGATTAGCGCACGGAGTTATTATCAGAATTTCAAGATGCGTTACCCCGAAGAGGCACAAAAAATTCAGGTGGACGATATTTTGCTGAGGATAGACGAGCAATTGGCCGAAAAGCAGCTTGTTATAGCAGATTACTACCGCAGTACAGGCAGCACTGCCCCGGCTAATATGTATTATCAGTTGGTTGTCGACAATTGGCCTAACAGCAAAGCTGCACAGACGGCAAAACAGCGTTTAACCGGCACATTAAAGGCCGACAACATAAATGAAAAATAAAAGACTAAACGAGATATCATTTTGTATTGTTTGTTTTGCTGTAGAGCTGGTGGTCGTTTGCATTACCCTGAGCGGCTGTGACCAGGCAGGCAGCTACAGCAACGCTTCGCTGTATCCGGAGGGCATAGGAACTGTATATATCGAAATGTTCGATAATCAGAGTTTTCGGCGCGGCGTGGAGTATGAGCTGACCGATGCACTTGCCAAGAGGATAGAATCGCAAACGCCTTATAAGATAGTATCGAACAGAGACCTTGCGGATGCCGTGATAAGCGGCCGGATTGTGCGGGCAACCGAGGCGGTTTTGACAACGGAGCGCCAGATAGGCAGGGCACTGGAAAAAGATGTTGAGCTGCAGGTGGTGGTGAATTGGAAGAACCTGCGAACCGGCGAACTTTTGATTGATAATAGCAAAGTGGTTGCATCAGCCAGTTATTCGGAGTGGCAAAGCCAGGGATTTGCGTATGCCTCGACGCTTGCTGCAAACACATTGGCACAGCGAATCGTAGAACTAATGCAAAAGGATTGGTAATCGCAAACAAATACCGGCAATACCCGGAAAGTTATTAGTGGTAAGAAATGAGTGAGAATCAGGAAAAAAAACGCGGAACTAAAAAACGCTATCAGGTAAAAAAGCCCATAGGAAAAGGCCCGGCAACGTATCAACGCGGGCCGTTTAACCTGCTTATACTCGGTGTAATCATACTCACATTGATGTTTTTGATACAGCGATGGAAACCCGTCGAAACGCTTCGATACGACGAGTTTGTAACGCACCTTCAAGAGGGCCACATCGAGGAAGTCACAGTTCATGATACCGATATTACCGGCGAGTTCAACCAGAAGGGAATAGAAAGCAGAGAAGAGGGAAGCTCGAAATCCTTCGTAGTCGATTATAAGCAGGAGATTGTTCGTGATAATCTTGAGAAGAAGCTTGAGGAAAGCGGCGTAAAATACAGTTATGCCAAGCAGCGTATATGGTTGTGGAATCTTCTTGGCATGATGCTTCCGCTGGCCATTATAGGATTATTTTTATACCTGATGTTCGCTCGAAACCTCCGCGGCGGAGCGGGGGGAATGCTGATGTCATTCGGGCGAAGCAAGCACCGCCTGCACGACAAGGAGCGCGTCAAAATAACCTTCGAAGATGTCGCGGGCATAGACGAGGCCAAGGAAGAGGTTGGTGAGATAATCGAATTTCTGAAAAACCCGAAGAAGTTTCAGCGTCTCGGGGGGCGTATACCTCGCGGCGTGCTGCTTATCGGGCCGCCAGGATGCGGAAAAACATTGCTTGCCAAGGCGATAGCAGGCGAAGCAGACGTCCCGTTTTTCAGCATTTCAGGCAGCGACTTTGTCGAAATGTTTGTCGGAGTCGGGGCATCGCGAGTGCGCGATTTGTTCAAACAGGCCAAGGACAATTCGCCGTGCATAATCTTTCTCGATGAGATTGATGCCGTCGGGCGCAGACGCAGTGCCAGTTTCGCAGGCGGCGGGCACGACGAGCGGGAGCAAACACTCAATGCCATCCTCGTTGAAATGGACGGCTTTGATACCGATGACCAGGTGATTGTAATGGCGGCAACGAACCGCTCGGATATATTGGATAACGCGTTAACAAGGCCGGGCAGGTTCGACAGACAGGTAGTTGTGCCTTTGCCTGACCTGCAGGGTCGATTGGGGATATTGAAGGTCCACGCCAAGAAGGTCAAGCTCGGGCCCGATGCCGCTCTCGACCGGCTGGCCCGCGGGACGCCGATGTTCAGCGGCGCCGATTTGGCGGCGATTATTAACGAAGCGGCTCTGGCGGCGACGATGGCCAACAAGGATTTTATCGAAAAGGCCGACCTCGAAGAGGCCAGGGACAAGGTGCGATGGGGCCGTGCGAAGAAAAGCAAGGTAATCGACCAGAAAGAAAAGGAAATTACCGCCTTTCACGAGGCAGGCCATACCCTTGTGCAGTCGATGCTGAAAGAGGCGGACCCACTGCACAAAGTCAGTATCATTCCGAGAGGGCCGATGGGCGGGGCGACGTTCGCGCTGCCTGAAAAGGACCGAACCTTGTTTACGAAAAATTACTGTATGGCGTTAATGCAGGTCTGTTTCGGAGGCAGAATCGCTGAAGAGATATTCTGTGACGATATATCAAGCGGAGCTCAGTCTGATATACAGCAGGCAACGCGGATAGCCAAGCAGATGATTCTGACGTGGGGGATGAGCGACCGTCTTGGTCCGGTCAGCTATGAGTCGGAGTTTGGGCCGCAGGATATATTTATGCTGCCGGGGGAGAAGGAGTATTCTGAGAAGACCGCCGAGACCATAGACAGCGAGGTCAAGCGAATAACGGACGAGGCGTACAACAAGGCGAGAGGTCTTATCGAGGCCAACAGGGACAAACTCGAGCGGATAGCAAAGGCGCTTTTGAAATACGAAACGCTCGATGCCGCCGACGTGAAATTGATTCTCGAAGGCGGTGACCTGGATAAGCCGACCGTGTCGGATTTGCTGGCAGCCGAGCAGGACAAAAACAAAGAGGCCGAACAAAAAGAGCAAAAATAACATTTCAAGTTGCGATTACAATTACCGTGTGTTCTTCAGGGCAGATATGAGGGCAATCAAAAGCGCAATATTAGTATCGTTTTTGTTGCTTGCAGCCGGCACGTTAGCCGCACAAAACACTGAGCGTAAAAAAGTTGATGTCGTTACGTTCTGGGCCGAGCAGCAGTTCGATATGGTCGCCCCGGGCGGCAGCAGTGCAATAGCGATTCACTTCGAGCTTGAAAAAGAGTGGCACTTTTACGCCTCAGCCAAAACCGCACCGGGCGGGATGTTCCTCAAGCTCGCCCCTCGCGTTGAAGATTCCGGCATCCTGAAATTTACCGAACCGGTATTGCCCGCCTCGCACTGGTATTTCGACAAGGCCCTCAACAAAAAAGTCGAGGTCTTCAGCGATAAATTTACGGTTTACCTGCCGTTTAGCGTTACAGCCGAAAAAGTTGGAGCATCGGACACGGCAAAAACAGTGGTTGTTGATATCGGCATCGAAGGGGCGGTTTGCTCGAAGACCCAGTGCCGTGTGCCGGATTTCGGAAGTGTAAAAACTGAGGTCAAAATTACCGCCGCCGCCGCTGCGTCGCCGAATTTCGATATCCCCGAACCAGCCGCACCGCCGCAACAGCAGGGTGGTATGCCGGGGCAATTCGCGAGTTACTCGGTTTGGGCGGCCCTTATATTGGCATTCGTGGCAGGACTGTCGCTGAATATTATGCCGTGCGTCTGGCCTGTTTTGCCAATAATAGTAATGCGGCTGGTCGAGCAGGCCAAACAGGGAAGGGGCAGATCTTTCGCTATGGGCCTTGCGTTTTGTGCGGGCGTATTATTGTTTTTTGCCTGTTTGGCCGGCGCGAATATTGTGCTGCAGCTTGCTTACGGCACGGTGCTTCAATGGGGCGACCAGTTCAGAAATCCCGTATTTGTTACGGGGATGGCGCTGTTGCTGGTGGTGTTGGCGTTATTTATGTTCGGCTTATTTACGATTACAATTCCCTCATCGATATCGGGTAAGGCCGGCTCCGGCGCCGGCTACACCGGCGCAGCCGGGATGGGATTTCTCGCGGCTATTCTCAGCACTCCCTGCAGTTTCGCGATACTCGCCGCCGCTTTTGCCTGGGCGCAGGCGCAGCCGATTGGTCTGGCGACACTTGCGATAATGGTAATAGGCGTTGGGATGGCGGCCCCTTATGCGATATTAACGGCAATGCCGGCGCTATTGAAAAAGACGCCGAAGCCCGGGCGCTGGATGGAGCTTTTCAAACAGGCGATTGGTTTTGTGCTGCTGGTGATTGCGGTCAAACTTATTGCCGCGCTGCCTGCGGACAGGCGGATTAATGTTCTGTATTATTCGGTGGTTCTCGCATTCTGCGTGTGGATGTGGGGCGGCTGGGTTGGTTACGGCTCGCCGGCTGTAAAGCGATGGCTTGTAAGGATGCTTGCGGTTGCACTGGCTGTTGTTGCCGGGTTTGTGTTTTTACGGACGCCGAAACCGTCGCTAATCGACTGGCAAAAATACGATACCGCCGCCATAGAGGAAAGCATTAACGCGAAGAAACCGGTCCTGATAAAGTTCACAGCCGACTGGTGCCTTAGCTGCCAGGTGGTTGAAAAGACTGTTTACTCCCGCAGGGATATTGCAGAGCTGATAAAGCAAAAGGAAGTATTGGTAATCAAGGCCGATACTACCCTCAAAGACTACCCCGCTACGGTAGCATTGAAGGAAATCTACAACGAGCCGGGTGTTCCGGTGACTATATTGCTTGTGCCGGGGCAGAATGAACCCAGACGCTGGCGAGGGCTGGCATTCGGCGATAAATTAAAGTCGGCCCTGGAGCAGTTGCAGTAATAATCGCGTGTTGATAAGTGGCGAAAAGAATAGTCAAAAAAATCAAGGTCGATAAAAAAGAAGCTGCCGGGCGGGTAAAAAAAATACTCACTGTTCTGAAAAAGATCTACCCCAGCGCGACGGTCGCGCTGCGGTTCGGCAATCCACTGGAGCTTTTGATAGCGACGATACTCTCCGCACAATGCACCGATGCCCGTGTGAATATGGTAACGCCGGCTTTATTCGCCAAATACAAATTCGTTGAAGACTGGGCCAAGGCCGAAACAAAGGAAATCGAAAGCGATATACGCAGCACGGGATTTTATCACAACAAGGCGATTAGCATTAAAGGCGCCTGCCAGGTGATTATTGATAAATACAACGGTAAAGTACCCGATACGATGGATGAGCTTGTAAAGCTGCCGGGAGTGGGCAGAAAGACCGCCAATTGCGTGCTCGGCAACGCCTTCGGCAGGCCTGCTATAATGTGCGATACTCATATGATTCGGCTCAGCCGGCGACTGGGGTTGTCAGAAAACAGCGACCCGGTAAAGCTTGAGTTCGATTTGGCCGAAATAGTCCCTATGAAGGACTGGACTGTTTTCAGCCACACGGTGATTTTGCATGGCCGAAATACCTGCAAGGCACGAAAGCCGGATTGCGCCAACTGTGCGGTATCGAAATACTGCCCTTCGGCGAACAACCCGGACCTTTGGTAAGCTTTGCCGCAGAAGCGATAAAACCAGACTAACACAAAGGAGACTTTTGACAATGGTGAATACAACCAATCAGCCGGTTGAAGATTTATGGCGAATATTTCGGATAATGTCCGAATTCGTCGAGGGATTTCAGGAGCTGTCAACGGTGGGCCCGGCTGTATCGATTTTCGGCTCCGCCAGGGCGGACAGGGAAAGTCATTATTACAAGCTTGCACAGAAGACCGCCTACGAGATAGCGAAGGAGGGGTTTACAATTATAACTGGCGGCGGGGGCGGGATTATGGAGGCGGCCAACAAGGGTGCTGCTGCTGCGGATGGTAAAAGCGTCGGCTTGAACATCGAATTGGCCCACGAGCAGATTCCAAACGATTACCAGAATGTATCCCTGCATTTTCGGTACTTTTTCGTTCGCAAAGTGATGTTCCTCAAATACGCACACGGATTTGTTGTATTCCCCGGCGGATTCGGCACAATGGACGAATGTTTCGAGTCCTTCGTATTGATTCAGACATTTAAGCAGGCATCATTCCCTGTCATACTTATGGGAAGCGAGTATTGGCAGGGGCTGCTCGACTGGATAAAAGAGAAAATGCTGCATAACAACCAGTTTATTTCTCCCGAGGATTTGAACGTCTTTTCGGTCGTGGACGAGCCGGAAAAGGCCGCCGAATTAATCGTCAAGTTCAGAGAAAGCGCCGTGCCAAGCGGCCTGCAGCTTCCGGGCGGGATGAAAACGACGTAATCTTGTCAGCGTCATTGCTGATTGCAGGGCGTTTTTGCAATTGCCTCGGCGAGGTGCTTTAGCAGGTAATCTTTCTCGGGCCCGCCTAAGTGCTCCCAGGGCAAAATCTCATCGGCTGTGAATTGCCTTTGTGCAGCAATATCGAGATTCATACCGGATTCCTCGAAGGCCTTTTCCCAGATTTCGGGCCGAAATGATTCACTCCACAAATCGAACCTGGCGCCGCTTCTCCATGCCCGCTCGATAACGTCGCCTAATCGCCTGTCGCCTCGCCCTATGGCTGATTCGAGGGCCGATTGGGTAATATCGTGAAATTTGAACTGCAGATATTTCGCCCTCAAGGTCTTTTTCTCGGCGAGTATGATTTGTTTTGCCTCTTCGAAGTAATCTCTCGGCCTTTGCCCGAGCCAGCCGAATGGCGTATGGGGCTTACCGACCAGCCAGCTCACGGTGATATTTACCGAGGCGGTTTTGCCGTCGATTTGTCTGCGCAGCTTCGCTAATTTGTCCGCTAAATGCACGATTTGTTTTACATCGTCTTCGGTCTCACTCGGCAGGCCGACCATAAAGTATAATTTGAGTTTTTGCCAGCCGGCCTTGTATGCGGCAAGGGCAGCGGCGAAAAGGTCTTCGTCTTTTATGGGCTTGTTGATGATTTGCCGAAGGTTTTCCGTTGCCGCCTCGACCGCGATGGTCAGCCCGCCTTTACGCACAAATGTAACCAGCTTCGGCAAAAGCTGCAGGTGCTTATCGACCCGCAGGCTCGGCAAAGATAGGCCGACGTATTTATTTGCCAGATTTGCGTGCAGTTGCTCGATAAGCCCTTCGAGCTCCGGATAGTCGGCGGTTGACAAGCTGAGCAAGCTGATTGTGTCGAAGCCGGTCGATTCATAACAGGCCTTTGCCGCGGCGACGATTCTTTCGATACTGCGATAGCGGATTGGTCTTCTGCAAAAGCTCGCCTGGCAGAACCTGCATCGACCTGGGCAGCCCCGCATAATCTCGATACTGACCCGTTCGTGCACCGCCTGGGCGAAGGGGACAATCGGCCTTGTCGGGACGGGCGCATTGTCGAAATCATCGACCACGGCGTTGTTGAACCTTGTCGCCGGCCCTGCCTCAAGCGCCGTGAATGATTTGATTTTGTCGCCGTCGTATTCGAATCTGTATAGCGATGGGACATAAGCCCAGTCGAATTTTTTTGCCGCGGCGAGCAGTATATCTTTTTTCTTCGAGCCGGCTTTTTTAAGCTCGATTATCAATCGGGCCAAATCGACCAGGGCGTTTTCGGCTTCACCGAGGACGAAAAGGTCGATGAATTCCGCTATCGGCTCGCAGCAGTTGGCCATCCCGCCGCCCGCGATAACCAGCGGGTCGCCTTCGTTCCTGTCGGCGCTGCGCACGGCCAACCCTGCCAAATCGAGCATATTCAAAACGTTCGTAGAGCACAGTTCATTGGTAATACTGAAGCCGATTACGTCGAAACTGTTTACCGCCGCCTTTGATTCGAGCGAAAAGAGCGGGACATTTTTTTCGCGAAGGATTTGCTCGGCATCCAGCCAGGGCGCGAAGACCCGCTCTGCGGCTGCGTTTGGCATATTATTAAGAATGTTATATATGATGGCCAATCCGTTGTAGCTCATCCCGATCTCGTATGTGTCGGGGAAACACAATGCCGCTGTAAACTCGCAGTTGCGAAGGTCTTTTTTTACCTGGTTTACCTCGCCGCCGATATACCTGCTCGGCCTGCGGACGAACGGTAGAAAGTCACGGTCGATTTTATCAGCCAGTATTGTTGGTTCTTTTTTGTTCACGCCCGCATTATACATTATAATCGTCACCCGGCCACAGCCGTAGATGTGAATGTGGAGCGATACGCTATGATGAATGAGACCCAAAAACGTATTTGGACCGGCGCGATTATCGGGATATGCCTGATAGCAGCCGGTTGCTTTATTATATTCGCGGTCGGTCGGCCGGACAGGGTCGATAGCGGCTATCGCGAGGTAATGGGGACTTTTGCGAGAATCGTGGCCGTCGCGGGCAGCACAAGGCAGGGAAAAATCAGTGTCGAGGCGGGATTCGAACAGCTCAATCGAATCGATTCGCTGATGAGCGATTACGACCCGCTTTCGCAGATTAGCAGGGTCAACCGTGATGCGTTCGAAAAACCCGTGATGGTCTCGCCTGAGCTTTTCGAGCTTTTGCAAAAAAGCAAAGACGTCAGCCGACTCACAGATGGCGCATTCGATATTACCATTGGGCCTCTGGTTGACCTGTGGCGCGAGGCGGGCGAGGCAAATTCGCTGCCCGAGGAAAAAACCCTCGCCCTGACGAGGGCAAAGGTCGGTTATGACAATCTCATACTGGATGCCAATAATTTCACCGTGCGATTCGCTGTTGACGGAATGCGGCTGGATTTGGGCGGTATCGCCAAGGGCTACGCCATCGATAAGGCCGTCGAGGCGATGAAACAAAACGGCGCCATTGCGGGTATGGTCGATGTGGGCGGCGATATACGCTGCTTCGGCGACGCGCCCGGAAGAAAAGACGGCTGGTTAATCGGAGTGCAGGACCCTAAGGCGGCTAAAAAGGACGAACAAAAAGCCGCGTCGGATGATACACAATATCAGAACACCTCAGCTTCGTTAAAAGACTGGATATACGGCCAAAGACTCATTGATTTGATTGTCAAAGATGCCGCCGTCGCCACAAGCGGCGATTACAGGCGGTTCGTTACAATCAATGGAAAAAGTTACAGCCATATAATCGATACGGGCACGGCGGAGGGGGCGAAGAAGTTCAGCAGCGTTACTGTCATCGCCAATACGGCCCTGGAGGCGGACGTGCTTGCTACGGCTGTCAGCGTTTTGGGGCGGGAAAAAGGGCTTGCCCTGATTGAATCGCTCGAGGATGTCGAGGCCATACTGATTACAGAGCCGCCCGAGTATGAAATCATCGCAAGCAGCGGCGCAGGCGGATACGTTCGGTGATAATGCGCGGAATGCCTGTTTTTACGCGTGGTTTTCGAAAAATGCGTTGCCAAACGCGAATAAAATCTGTATAAAAGCGCGTTTCGAAGTGCATTCCCGGCGCGGGGCATAACAGCCGGGGCCGGTTGGGGTTACACACTTGAAATTTGTGCCGGATAAAAATCAAAAAAATGAAATTTGTGCGCGAGAATCTTTTTTACGGATTTTTTAAGCGTCTTTTCAAAAAGAGAGGTTGGTAACTTATGAGCACAGGTCGCAAAATAGTAACGATAGACGGTAATACCGCCGCCGCACACGTCGGGCATGCAACCAACGAAGTAATAGCCATATATCCCATTACGCCCAGTTCACCGATGGGTGAGATAGCGGACGATAAAACCGCCAAGGGCAAGCCCAATATATGGGGGACGATTCCCTCTGTAACGGAGATGCAGTCGGAAGGAGGCGCAGCAGGCGCAGTGCATGGGGCGCTATTAAGCGGTGCGCTGACGACCACCTTCACCGCCTCGCAGGGGCTGCTTTTGATGATACCCAATATGTATAAGATAGCCGGCGAGCTTTTGCCGACGGCGTTTCACGTTTCAGCTCGCTCGCTGGCCTGCCAGGCCCTGTCGATTTTCGGCGACCATTCCGACGTAATGGCGTGCCGGCAGACCGGCTTTGCGCTTATATGCTCGTGCGGCGTGCAGGAGGTTATGGATATCGCGCTTATAGCGCAGAGGTCAACGCTTGAATCGAGCGTGCCGTTTTTGCATTTCTTCGACGGCTTCCGCACAAGCCACGAAGAGCAAAAAGTCGAGGAGCTTACCTTCGACGATATGCGTGCGATGATTGACGATAAAACCGTCGCCGCCATCAAGGCCAGAGGCCTCTCGCCAGACAGGCCTATGATTTCAGGGACCGCTCAGAATCCTGACGTTTACTTTCAGGGACGCGAGACGGTGAATAAATATTATGCCGCCGTGCCTGCGATTGTGCAGGATGCGATGGATAAATTCGCAGAAATCGTCGGCAGGGAGTATCATTTGTTCGATTACGTCGGTACGCCGGACGCTGAAAAGGTCATAGTTATTATGGGTTCGGGCGCCGATACCGCCCACGAAACGACTGAATACCTTGCCGCCAAAGGCGAGAAGGTCGGCGTTATTAAGGTCCGTCTTTACA
>CAYLYB010000040.1:16355-19127 GCA_964387605.1 uncultured Pirellulales bacterium
GAATACCTTGCCGCCAAAGGCGAGAAGGTCGGCGTTATTAAGGTCCGTCTTTACAGGCCTTTCAGTGCCGAGCACTTCGTAAAGGCACTGCCGGCGACGGTCAAGAAGATAGCAGTTTTGGACCGCACCAAGGAGCCCGGCTCATTGGGTGAGCCGTTATACGGCGATGTCCGCACCGCGATTGGCGAGACGATGGCCGCGGGATTGACTAACTTCAAACAATACCCCGTCGTCGTGGGCGGCAGATACGGACTCGGCTCGAAGGAGTTCACACCCGCTATGGTCAAGGCGACCTTCGATAATCTCGACGCGAGCAAACCCAAAAACAGCTTCAGTGTCGGTATTATCGACGACGTTACCGGGGCCAGTCTTGATGTCGATGAATCATTCGATGTTTCGGACGAAGGTTATTACTCGGCTATGTTTTACGGCCTCGGCTCCGACGGCACGGTAGGCGCCAACAGAAACTCGATAAAAATTATCGGCGAGCAGACGGACAATTATGCGCAGGCCTACTTCGTATATGATTCGAAAAAAGCCGGCGCAGTCACGATATCGCACCTTCGCTTCGGCAACAAGCAAATCCGCAGGCCTTACCTGGTTAGCAAGGCGGATTTTGTTGCCTGCCATAACCCCAGCTTCCTCGAAAAATACGATATGCTTTCGTCCGCCAAAGACGGGGCCACGTTTTTGCTGACCAGTATGCACGGCCCGGACAAGGTCTGGGACACGCTGCCGCAGGAGGTGCAAAAGCAAATCATCGATAAGAAGCTGAAATTTTACGTAATCGACGCAATTTCGCTGGCGCAGGAGCTGGGATTGGGCGCCCGTATCAATACGATTATGCAGGTGGCGTTTTTCAAAATCAGCGGCATTTTGCCCATTGATACGGCTGTCAAGGCAATCAAGGACGCTATAAAAGCCACATACGGCAAGAAGGGCGAGAAGATTGTTTTGTTGAATAATTCCGCCGTCGATGGCGCTCTGGACAAGGTATATGAAGTAAAAGTTGGCGATAAGGTCAGCAGTAAGACAAAGATGCCGCCGGTCGTGCCGGATGACGCCCCGCAGTTCGTTAAAGACGTTACCGCCGAGATGATGGCGCTTCGAGGTGATAAGGTTCCCGTAAGTAAGATGCCCGCCGACGGCAAATGGATGACCGGCACAACCAAATTCGAAAAGCGCAACGTCGCCGTCAACATTCCCGCCTGGGAGCCCGAGCTTTGTATACAGTGCGGCACCTGCTCGCTCGTCTGCCCGCACGGCACGATAAGAATCAAGGCATACGACCCTAAACATCTCGAAAAGGCCCCTGCTGAATTCAAAAGTGCAGATGCCAAAGGTAAGGATTTTGCCGGTATGAAATTTACCGTGCAGGTGGCGCCTGAGGATTGCACCGGCTGCGGGGTCTGCGTGCAGATGTGCCCGGCGATGGAAAAGGACGCCGAGAAAAAACCAACCGGCCGCAAGGCGATTAATATGACGCCGCAGGGGCCGTTGCGTGCGCAGGAAAGAAAAAATTACGATTACTTCCTCTCGATTCCGAATACCGACGCGAAACTCTTCAAACGCACCGGTGTCAAGGGCAGCCAGCTGATTATGCCGCTGTTCGAATATTCCGGCGCCTGTGCCGGCTGCGGCGAGACCGCTTATGTGAAACTTTTATCGCAGCTTTTCGGCGACAGGGCGATGATAGGCAACGCCACCGGCTGCTCGTCGATTTACGGCGGCAACCTGCCAACCACGCCATATACAAAAAGAGAAGACGGGCGAGGCCCGGTGTGGAGCAACAGCTTGTTCGAGGACAACGCCGAATTCGCGATGGGAATGCGATTAGCGGTAGATAAATTCAGAGAGCTTGCAATCGAGCTTTTGGCAAAGGTCGTAAAGGCCGGCTGCGTTAAAGCTGATTTGGCGGAAAAAATCAAGGCAGGTGTAATTGCCAACGACCCCGAACAGGAGGCAATCGAGCAGCAGCGGGCGCTGGTGGCAGAGCTTAAAAAGCAATGCACCGCAAGCGATTGCGCCGATTGTAAACAGTTACTCAGCGTCGCGGATTATCTCGTGAGGAAAAGCGTTTGGGCGCTCGGCGGCGACGGCTGGGCATACGATATCGGATACGGCGGACTCGACCACGTTTTGGCGAGCGGCCGGGACGTCAACGTGCTGGTCCTCGATACAGAGGTTTACTCCAATACCGGCGGGCAGATGTCGAAATCGACGCCTCGCGGGGCGGTCGCGAAATTCGCAGCGGGCGGAAAACCATCGCCGAAAAAAGACCTCGGTCTGCTGGCGATGACCTATGGCAATATATTTGTCGCCAAAGTCGCTATGGGCGCGAACACCAACCAGACGGTCAGGGCGTTCGTGGAAGCAGAATCGTACCCAGGCCCGTCGCTGATTATCGCCTATGCCCAATGTATCGCCCACGGCGTGAATATGACGATGGGTTACGGCGAGCAGAAAAAGGCAGTTGCCTGCGGCCACTGGCCTTTGTATCGGTTCGACCCGCGCCTAAAAGAACAGGGCAAGAACCCGCTGCAGCTCGATTCGAAACCGCCGACAATTTCATTCGAGGAATACGCATACGGCGAGAACAGGTATAAAACGCTGCAGCGCTCGAAGCCGGAGGTGGCGGCGGCGCTGATGAAACTTGCGACAGCCGACGTGGCAAACAGGTTCAAACTGATGGAGCAATTGGCGAATCTTAAATGCGACTAAAATTAAAATCGGCAGGGAAGCGGGCTTAATATGGGCCGGGTTAAAGCGATA
>CAYLYB010000040.1:19137-19884 GCA_964387605.1 uncultured Pirellulales bacterium
TGCGGCTGGTATCAACTGCGACCTCGAAACGCAGTATGCCCTCCAACTTGCCGGCGCCGAAGCCGATCGAGTTCACATCAACAGGATGATTGAGGATAAATCCCTGCTCGACAACTATCAGATACTCGTCATACCGGGCGGCTTCAGCTACGGCGATGACGTAGCAGCCGGCAAAATTTTGGCCAATCAAATCCGTCATCACCTGCGCGAGCAGGCGCAGAAATTTATCGACGCGGGCAAATTAGTCCTCGGTATATGCAACGGCTTTCAGGTGCTTGTAAAAGCGGGGATATTACCCGGCAACGGCTCCGAAGACGCACAGCAATCGGTCACCATCACCTGTAACGACAGCAATAAATTCGAGGACAGGTGGGTATATCTCGCTCCCCAGACCGATAGCTGCGTATTCATCGACCCATCGAGACAGATTTACCTGCCCATAGCCCACGGCGAAGGCAAAATCGTAACCAAAGACACCCAGACCCTCGAAGAGCTTAAGGCAGCCGGCTGCGTCGCGTTCAAATACGTCGATGAAAACGGCAACGTCGGCGATTACCCAATCAATCCGAACGGCTCATTCGATTCAATCGCGGGCCTGACCGACAAAACAGGCAGGGTGCTTGGCCTTATGCCCCATCCCGAACGCCACATCAAGCACACGCATCATCCCCGCTGGACCCGCCGAACGGGTCAAGAGTCACGGGCCGCGGGTCACGAACCAGACGGTATGACAATCTTCAACAACGC
>CAYLYB010000041.1:0-17374 GCA_964387605.1 uncultured Pirellulales bacterium
GAATAGGCGTAGCTTTCATCCTGGTCTCTTACGTCATCGATGAAAATATATGTCGCGGTGCTGACTTTGCTCGATTTATACCCGGGCCTCAATGCCGCGGCGCGAAGACAGGTTGTGCCGGTAATCGAAATCCTCGTATCCGGGTCGTAAATAAAGCCGACTGCTTCGCTGGGCGTATTTCCGTCGAGCGTATATTTAATCGCCGCGTCGTCATCGCCGCAGAAAAGCTCGACGGTAAACGGCGCGTCGTAGAAGCCGTGAACATGGCTTATCTCGACCTCATCGACCAGACCGAGATAGCCAGCGTTATTCTGCGAGCCGGGCGTCGCAATTGCCATATACCGCCAATTTTCCGTGCCGTCGGTATAGGCCCCGTATGAGATGTCGCTGTATTGCTCGCCAAATACGATGCTGTCAACCAGGGTCAGGTCGCTTTTATACAGGCCTATTTCCTCGCCGTCTTTTGAAAGCTTTATATCGAGATGCAAAGGCCCCTGTCCAATATCTTCATCAGCCCACAGAACAAGATAGCCGTGAGCCGGGATTGTAGTCTCCGCCGGCGCATTTGTGGGGATTTGCCACTTGTTCGGCTCATTAAGGTCATCCGTAATATACATCCCGCCGATATCGAACGGCTCGGAGCCGGGATTATAAATCTCAATCCAGTCTTCGTATTCGCTGTATTCATCGGTAATTGTCGAATCGTTCGCGGCCATAAACTCATTTATAAGCGCCTGCCCCGCAACCGGGCCGCCGGTCCAGTTAGCAGCCAGCATCGCAAAATCGATAAAATCGACATCGCCGCTTTCATCGAAGTCCGCACAATCAGCACCTGAGCAGCTAACCGTATCAAGCCACTGCTGGGCAAACATATTCACGTCATAAAAATCCACCAAATAATCTTCATTCATATCTCCGGTCGGATACGGCGGTTCCTCGGCCGCCGCAAATGCCGCGATTGAGTGAACAAGGCGATACGCGCCGCTTTGTTCCCAGCTCATTGTCACCATCCCTGCAAGAGCTACCGGCCTTGTGCTTCCTGCCCCTGATGATTCACTGGCTGTTATATCCCATCGCTCTGTCATCCCGCCGGCGGTTGCGGTAAATGACCCGTTGCTGCCCGAACCAATTACATCCACCACCCATGACCCGTCGGTCAGCGTCGTAATATCGGTAGAGATAGTCTCGCTTTCGGACTGTGAATTCGTCTCCACGGCCTCTCTTTGCCGCTGGTCAACGCCCGTCAGTGAAATGGCTCCCGCGCTTCTGTTGTCTATACTGCCGGAGTATGTAACGGTTATCGTATAAGTCCCCGCGGCCGGCAAGCCGGATTCGAGAAGATAATAAAGCTCCGTCTTCCTCGTTGTGCTCGTCGTGAGACTAACGCTCGAACCGGAAACGAAGCTCATCGCCGTGCCGTTATATGTGATACTGCTTATAACAAGGTCGGTTTCGCTTGTGTCCTCGGCTGCGAGGCCAACTATCAGGATTCGGTTCTCGCCCGAACCGATTGTATGCGACCAGCTTAGCGTTGCGCCGGCTGTGGAACTCGATGCACTGCTGGAGTTATCGTAGTTGATTGCCCCAATCGCAAGATAAGGCAATACCGATATTAAAAGAAAAACAAAAAGACCCCTCTTGATATGCCGCATTCGCTCACTCCTCATCCCAAAAGCCAGGTATAACCGCAATCACCCAATGAGAACTTTATCTTCCCTGAGCCCGTTCCCCCACTTCGGCCAATAATCAGGCATGATATGTAGCTGCCGCAACCGGCCACGCCACAAGGAGTTATACCGCCGAGTTTGCCTATTGTAGCAGACCAAACGACGCAAGTCAATGTTTTATATACCTTTGTGCGCAGCTTCCCATAATAACCGCGATTGAGGCCGGAACCGGAAAATAAAAAAGATTTTTGCTATACATATGGTCATTTGAACATATAATATAATAACCGGAAAGATAACGATGAAGCCGTTAACGGAAAAACAACAAAAGCTCCTGAATTACGTCGAGCGCCGGCTGCGAAACAACAGCCCGCCGAGCCATAGGGAAATCGCGCAGCACTTCGGCCTCGCCCAAAACGCCGTATATCAGTTGATAAGATACCTGAAGAAAAAGGGCTATCTGACAAACTCCGGCGGGCACAGGGGATTGCGACTATCAAAGCCATACCTCGACAGCACCCAACAAAACAAAGGCATACCCATTGTAGGCAGGGTCGCAGCGGGCGAGCCGATACTGGCACAGGAACACATCGAGGGATACGCCGAGGCGAACGAACTATTCGGGCAGACGGATGATACATTCATTCTAAAAGTCGCCGGCGACAGTATGGTCGATGCGGGGATTATGGACGGCGATTTTGTAATAGTCAAAATCACCTCCGAAATCGGCAACGGCCAGATAGGCGTCGCGCTAATTAACGACGAAGCCACCGTAAAAAGAATATACATCAGGCGAAACAAAATAGCCCTTGAGCCGGCCAACAAATCAGCCGCATACAAAACCATATACCTCAAAAAAGACGGCGGCGATGTTCGAATAATCGGAAAAGTAACCGCCTGTTTCAGGAAAATGTAAAAATGACCGCCAAAACATACATCGGAATAGCGGGCTGGTCGTACCCGGACTGGAAAGACATCGTATATACCGACCCGAAGGCCGACCAGCTCGAATACGTCAGCAGGTTCGTCGACTGCCTCGAAATCAACAGCACCTTTTATCGCCCGCCGTTTGAAAAAACCACCGAATCATGGCTGCAAAGAACCGCGGAGAAACCGGAATTTTTCTTCACCGCAAAGCTGCACAGAGACTTCACCCATCAGGGCAAAATCGAACCCGAAACCATAGCACAGTTTCACAGGGGCTTTAAGCCGTTCCTCGAAAAGGGCAAATTAAAACACCTGCTCGCCCAGTTCAGATACGACTTCGACGACACCAATTCGAACCGCCTGCATTTGTCAAGGATAGTCGAGAGCTTTAGCGGCGATTTCAATCTTGCCATTGAAGTGAGGCACAAATCGTGGCAGATGCCGAACGCGCTCGAATTTCTGGATGGGCTGAAAGTTACGGTCTGCAACCTCGATTACCCGACCGGGAGAAACTCATTCGATTTGCAGCAGTGCACCATAGGCCAAAACGGCTATTTCAGGATGCACGGCAGAAACGCCGAAAAATGGTTCAGCAAGACGGGAAGAGATGAGACCTACGATTACTACTACAACGAAAAAGAGCTTGCCCAGGTAAAGCTCCGCATAGAGGCTCTGGCCAAAGCTTTGCAAACGCTGACCGTCATCACAAACAATCATTACCGCGGCGCCGAGCTTGCCAACGCCGTCGAATTGAAATGCCTGTTAACAGGCCAAAAACAGCCCGTGCCGCAGGGCCTTCTGCGTGCATATCCAAACCTGGCAAAATTCGCCGCCGACCGGTAACAAAAGAAAATGACTACCATAGCAAAAATAACCGCTGCGCCCGATATGTCCGTGATACGGCATCAAACTCTGTTCGAAGCAGCCGTGCCCGCCGGCTTCCCTTCGCCCGCCGCCGATTACGAAGAAGAAAAGCTCGACCTCAACAACCACCTCGTCAAAAATCCCGCCGCAACTTTTTTTGTCAGGGTTACCGGCGATTCGATGCTCGGAGCAGGAATACACAACGACGACCTGCTCGTCGTCGACCGCTCAATCGAGCCGAGAGATAAAAACGTGGTCATCGCCGCGGTGGACGGCGAGCTTACCGTTAAAAGAATAAGAATCAACGCCCGCCAAATAACCCTCCAGCCGGAAAACCTTAATTACTGTGCCCGGCAAATAACCGCCGACACCGCCTTCGAAGTCTGGGGCGTCGTTACAAGCGTCATACACAAACTATGAAATATATTTTCGCACTCGTCGACTGCAATAATTTTTACGTCTCGTGCGAGCGGGTCTTCGACCCGAAGCTTGAAAATAAACCCGTCGTCGTTCTCTCCAATAATGATGGCTGCGTCGTCGCCCGCTCCAACGAGGCCAAGGCACTGGGCATCAAAATGGGTGTCGCCGCATTCGAGATTGCCGGCCTGCTCAAAAAAAACAACGTAATCACCTTCTCATCCAACTACACGCTCTACGACGATATGTCGGGCCGGGTAATGGAAACGCTCGCTGCGTTCACGCCGGATATAGAAATATATTCGATTGACGAGGCGTTTTTGAACCTTTCGGGCCTCGGTATTCCTCTTGCGGATTCAGGCCGAAAAATCCGCCAAACCGTAAAAAAATGGACGGGCCTGCCCGTATCAATCGGCATCGCGCAAACAAAAACGCTCGCAAAAATCGCCAACCATATCGCCAAACACTCGCCCCAATGCGACGGTGTCCTCGACCTTACCGACCAGGCAAAGGCAAATCAGCTTATGGCCGAAGTTCCTCTGGAAAAGGTCTGGGGAATCGGCATCAAGTCAGCCATAAAATTAAAAAAGGCCGGCTTCAAAACCGCCCTCGATTTAAGCGGGGCCGAGCTGGGCTGGATTAAAAACAAATTCGGCGTAGTGGGCGTAAGGACCGTCTGCGAATTAAGGGGTGAATGCTGTTATCAGCTCGAACAAAACCCCCCTCTAAGAAAATCACTCGTCGTCTCTCGAATGTTCGGCAGGGATATCGATTGCATCGAAAAGCTAAAAGAAGCCGCCGCCTCATACACCGCAAGAGCAGCTGAAAAATTGAGAGAGGAAAACCTCACCACTGCTACTCAAACCATCTTCGTAACAACCAGCCGATTCATAAAAAACAGGTACTTCAATTCCCATACGACCGTTTTTGCCATACCCACCAACGACACAACCGAGCTTATCAAAGCCGCCCTTGCGAGTATAGATAAGCTCTACCGCCCAAACTGCCTGTTCAAAAAATGCGGCGTCGTCCTTACCACGCTTGTCCCCGAAGCGCAGGCCCAGAAGGGCCTGTTCGATAACGCCCAAAGGCAAAAATCCGCCCGGCTGATGCGCACCATAGACGTGATAAACACCACAACGGGCTCCTCGATTCGCTGGGCCGTCGAAGGACTTCTTCAGCCCTGGCAGGTAAAGTTCCGCAGGCGAAGCAAACGCTTCACCACCCGCTTCGACGAGCTGCCCGAAGTTGCTTAAAAGATTTTCATTTACCGCTGCCCGCGATGACGGTTAATTCGCCACTGCACAATATAATATTCCCTGCACAAATAAAAAAGGCCCTGAAAATCAGGGCCTTTCCTTGGTTTCAATCACAAACTGTTTATTTGGGAATAACGTTGACCGCGCAGGGGCCTTTCTTGCCCTGACCAAGCTCGAACTCGACCGTCTGGCCTTCGTCCAGATTCGCGTAGCCGCTGGTCTTGATTTCGGAGTGGTGCACAAACAAATCCGCCCCTCCGTCATCAGGAACTATAAACCCAAAACCTTTGCTTCCATTGAACCATTTTACTTTACCTGTACTCACAACAATACTCCTTGGCCTGCAATCCGGCCGTCAATCTGTAATATGCCTCTCATATTTGTTTTGGAGGATATCCCTGAGAGACGAAAAGATATGCTCTACAAAACTCACATTATACACTAAATCGGCCTACCCGCATCACAAAATAACCAAAAATATTCAAAAATCCCGAATGACAGGCTCAAAATACTGAGAGGTTTAAACATTCGCCGATTCGGTGATTTGCCCTGTTAATCTGTCAATAACCGCGTGCATTTGTGCGTCGTTTTTGCGAAGTTCCTCGATTTTGCCGCAGGCGTGCATAACAGTCGTGTGGTCCCTGCCGCCCAAATGGCCGCCTATTTCTTCGAGACTGTGCCTTGTGAGCTTTCTTGCCAGATACATACAAATCTGCCTGGGCTCCGCGATGCTCTGGCTGCGTTTCTTGCTCTGCAAATCCGCTAAACGGACGTTGAAATGCTTGCTGACGGTATCAATGATATCGCTTATTCTTATATGCCTTGCGCCGGTATCGACCTGTCCTTCCAGCGCGGTCTGCGCCGTTTCAAGCGTGATTTCCCTGCCGGTTGTCAGTGATACTGCGTATATAGTTGTCAGCGCCCCTTCCAGCTCTCTTATATTTGCCTGCACCTTTCTGGCGATATATTCCGCAACCTCGTCATTGACGTCGAGCCCCCGCAGGTGTGCCTTTTTCTGCACGATTGCTATCCGCGTCTCGTAGCTCGGCGGGTCTATCCTCGCCACCAATCCCCAGTTGAACCTGCTTATCAACCGATCCTCAAGCGACGGTATCTCGCTCGGCGGCCGGTCCGCACTCAATATTATCTGCCTGCCATTGCTATACAACGCATTAAAGGTATGGAAAAATTCCTCCTGGGATTGTTCGCGTTCTCGGAGGAACTGAACATCGTCGATGACGAGGGCGTCGACAGTGCGGAATCGGCTGTGAAAGTATGCGACGTCGCCTTTTTCGATGGCTTGGATGAAACGGTTAACGAAATCCTCGCAGCTTAAAACCTGGATGGCGTTGTATCCGGCCCCGCTTTTCAATTCCCTGCAAACAGCATGCAGGAGGTGGGTTTTGCCAAGGCCTGAATTGCCGTAAATGAAAAGGGGATTATATGTATCGCCGGGCGACTGGCTAACTGCGATACAGCTTGCGTGCGCGAGGCGATTGCTGGGGCCGACAACGAAATTTTCAAAGGTATAATCCGGGTTTAAGGCGAGTTCATCCTTGTGGGTATGGGCAAGTGAGCTGGCATGGGTGTGGCCGTTTGGGGAAAACTGGACCGTGACGAGATGGCCTGTTATCTGCTGGGCGGCACGTGTGAATGCAGTGCGGCAGTTTTTGTGCAGGAATTGTGCACGTTCTTCGTCGGGGCAGGCGATTTCGAGCAGGCCTTGTGTGAATCGAGCAACGTTGAGGTTGTCGAACCACTTGCGCGTGTTGACCGGGTCGAGGGCTTTCGCACGGTCGAGAATTTCGGCGAAGATGTTTTCAATTTCACCGGCTGCCAAGTCTCTCTCCTTCCTAAACCCGTGCCACAAACAGAGGTTACCCACAGCCAATAACATCCTTGTTATATGGGTGGCCGATATACATCACCCTCTGCAGTTTTATGATGACCGTCCCTGAATAAGCGACTATAAGATTTTAACGCAACGTTCGGATTTGTCAAAGGAAAACAGCCGGCCTTTTATAAAAACATTTTTCAAGGGGTTGTCCTTGTAATATGTGTGCCAAGAGGGAAAAGTACAAAAAATTATAGCCGCCCGCCTTCCTGCTTCGCTAAAGCTACGCAGGATGCGTCGGCGGACTTCCGCTGCGATTCGATGATTACCAGAGGTTTGCGGCGGCGGGGACGTCTTTTCGGTTTTCCAGCCAAATGGCATCGGTGGGACAAAGTGAACGGCAGATGCCGCAGCCAAAGCAGCGGGTCTGGTCGATGACGATTTTTTTGTTGGCGGCACTATATGATATTGCGCCGAACTGACAGAGGCGCATACACTGCCGACAGCCGGTGCACAGGTCCGGGTCAACGGCGGCGACGTATTCGGCACGGAACATTACGGGTATCTGGTGCGTTAGCGTGCAGCGCATTGCGAGGCAATCGGCACGGTCGCAGTTGCATATTCCGGCGATGAACGGCGTGCCGAAAGTCCATACGGTGTGGCAGAGGCCCTGTTTTTCGTGGTCACGGAACGCGGCGAGTGCCTGAGTTTTTGTGAGGGTTTCCATAGCGAGGTTGTCGGGTCCGCCGAGAAAGCTATTGTCGAGGCCCCGTATGATTTCGCCGAGCGCGCCGCCATCGGGTGCGAGCGTGATGCCGTAACAGTAGCGATGCTCTGTGTGGAGGATGACGTGGCGGCAGAAGCAGGCGACGCGGACAATCGAGTTTACAAAATCGAAGATGCGCTCGACATCCTCGATGGGTATTACCTGGCCAAAATGCTGTTTCTTCATTCTGCCGGTGATAAGGCGAGCGACGACGGCCCTGATGACGGCCGGCGCCTTTGCGAGGGAGTCTAATTTTTTGACGTTGTGTTCGACTTCGTCGGTATTTGTGAAGAAGTCTTCGATATACCTGCGTCTGCGAACGTCACTGAGGAGGTCGTCGGAATAGTTTGCCGCCTGGAGGTACCACTTTTTTCCTTCGCCATGCTTTAAGCAGAATTCGCACATTCAGCCGGTCTCCGAAATATGAGCATTTTCTCGCAGCAGGATTTGCCCGCATTAACGGGACGCAAAAGGAGTTATGTCCCGCGGCGAGGGTTACGGGGAGTATTGTGGGGCAAAGAGGTATTGGTGTCAAGAATGCGGTTAAGCCGGTCGCAATGTGTTTGCGGGCGAGCAGCGGACAAATCCGCAACTGCTCCTGCGACGGATAAAGCTTGAATTCGGCGGGTGATTTTGGGAAACTCTCGTGTGCGTTTTTCGAATCGAACCAAATGGCGTGTTTAAAAGATGAGTAGTAACTATGGGTATCTTTTCAAAAACAATCGGATATTTTAAGGAACGCTTAGGCAAGACCCGCGATAAAATCACCTCGTCGCTATCGTCGGTATTGAGTATCGGGCGTAATATCGATGACGAACTATTAGACGAGCTCGAAGAAACGCTTATAAAAGATGATATCGGGATTGAGACAACGGAGAAGCTAATCTCGGATTTGCGGCAGGCATACCGCAACAGGCAAATCGGGCAGGTCGAAGATATCGTGCCTTTTCTGAAAGAGCATATCAAGGGCTACTGGCCCCATATCGACAGGCAATTGAATTCGGCGGCGAACGGGCCGACCGTGATTTTGGTGGCCGGGGTAAACGGCTCGGGCAAGACTACCAGTATTGCCAAGCTCGCCTACATTCTCAGCAGTAACGACAGGAAGGTAATCGTGGCGGCGTGCGATACGTTTCGGGCGGCGGCGGTAGAGCAGTTGACGATATGGTCGCAGCGTATCGGCGTGCAAATCGTCAAGCACAAGATGGGCAGCGACCCTGCGGCGGTGGCTTACGATGCGTGCGAGGCGGCTGCGGCGAGGGGCGTGGATTTTTTGATACTCGATACGGCCGGCCGATTGCATACGCAAAAAGATTTGATGAAGGAACTGACCAAGATTCGCGACGTTGTTACCCGCAAGATTGAGGGCGGGCCTCACGAGGTATTATTGGTGCTCGATGCGACGACGGGGCAAAACGCCATCGCGCAGGCGAAGATGTTCACCGAGGCGATTAATGTTACTGGGATATTTCTTGCAAAGTTAGACGGCACAGCTCGGGGCGGAATAGTGATTGCGATTAAGGACCAGCTCGATATACCGGTGAAATTCGTGGGGTTGGGCGAGAAGCCGGAAGATATCGCGGAATTCGACCCGGAAAAATTCGTCGAGGCATTATTTACCTAAAATACTCACCGCAGAGGCCGCTGAAACCGCAGAGATTTTAATCTTCACAAAATTCACCTGAGCCCTTTTTTCAAACAACAAGTCGGCAAGGCCCCCTGTAAAAGAAGGCCCTGCCGCCTTGACTTAGCCGGTATATCATCTCATAAATGGGCCGACGAACGGTGAGTTCTCGCCCTGGCGGAGGAAATGGCCCGAAGGGCCTTCGCCCAGAAACTCGGAGAACCAGGATTCGTGCTCGATTTCCTCGTTGAGAATCGCCTGCGCCAGTGCGTATGTTCGGTGGTCCTTGCCGGCGGTGATATTGCAGATATTGGTATATCCCTTGACGGCACAACGCTCGGCTGCTACCAGCACTTTCAATATTTCCTTAACGTTCGTTGGGTCTTTCGGCAGCGAAGCAGGCGGACAGGCGGACATATCGTGAAAAGTGCGCATATCCTTCGGCAGCTCGCCTCCCAGCTCATAAATCCTCGGAACCAGGGCCTCGAAGTGATTACGGTCTTCGATGCGTGCGGTTTCGGCAATTTGTTTTAGCCCTTCACCTTCGAGGCCTATGAGATTGACGCGCAAAATCGTGTAGTAGTAATACGTCGTCAACTCGGCTGCGGCGTTTTTTACGAGCAGTTCAATCAGTTCGTCCAGATTCACCCCGGCCTTTTCAACCATTTCTCTTGCAACTTGTGCCATTTTTCGTTCCTTTCGCTTAAGGTTTTCACATTTAACAACATTCAGTAAATACGTTTTATTCTTATATAAGAATTTTTCTTATTAACGAACAAAAAAATTATACTCCCTTGCGGGAACAATTATCGCACAGCCCTTCGACCACGACTTTGACATTCGAGACGTTATATTTTTTTCTGAGCCGGGCGGGCGCTCGCAGCTTGCTAAAAGCTGGTTCCTGAAAATCCTCGATTTTATTGCACCGCTTGCATCTAAAATGATGGTGCGGCTCGATATCGGGGTCGTATCTTTTAATTTCGCCGTATCCTTCCACGACACCAACGAGTCCAATCTGCGAAAAAGTTGAAAGAGTTCGATATACCGTATCGATTGAGATATCGGGGAAATCGGTTTTGACGTTATTATAAATATCCTCGGCGCCGGGGTGCTCGGTCGAACCCATCAGGGCCGAGTAAATCGCGACACGCTGAGGGGTAATACTGATATTGCTCCGCCTGCACTGCCTGCGAAAAGATTCGAGCAATTCGGTTTTCTGTTTCGGTTCTTTTGTTCGCATTTCAAACCCGCATTTATTCACAACAGGGTTGTATTGTTATTGCTATTAGTTATTATATAAGAATAATTCTGATTTGTTCAGGGAAATTTTAGGGCTTTTTCGATTTATTTCGGCAAGCCGTTATGGCCTTTCCCGGCAAGCTCCGTCCGGCAAATGACTTATGGCGTTTTTTCACGGCCTCGGCATACGGCTAAACGGCAGTGATTTTAGTTATCACCCCGACTAAAAAAGGAAGGCCTGCGTGCCGTTTCTGACGCAGGCCTTATCCCCTCCTAAAAACTTATTAACACCCTCGCGTAAATCACGGCCCGTTTTAGTCGGCTATTGGGGCCGGTATTAGTTTATCATAAGCACCGGCTGGCCGGTAGCATCAATAACATCTCGCCACAGCGCGCCGTCCGGCTCTATCCTGTTTCTGCGCGATACGGCCAGCCGAATCGGTATATGCACATACTGGTTATGCTGAAGTCCGATAAGAACGGCTGTTCTGCCCGTCATCGCGGCGTGCACGGCATTAGAGCCGAGTCGCTCGCAATAAACCGAATCGGTCGTATTCGCAGGCGCGGCGCGTATTATGTAGCTGGGGTCGATATACTTCAAGTTAATTTCAAAATTTTTATTTTTGAAGTAATCATTGATGACGCGTTTGAGGAACAGGCCGATGTCACCGAGCGCTTCGTTTCCGGAGGCGTCGGCGGCGGAAATTTTTTGAAGGAGGTTTTGTCCCGCGCCTTCTGCGGCTAATATCACGGCGTGATTTCTCAGTTCGAGCCGGCGCTGGAGATGGCTGAGCAGGCCATTGTCACCATCAAGTTCGAAGGGGACTTCGGGGATGAGGACGAAATTGACATCATTAAGCGCCAAGGCGGTAGCGGCGGCGATGAATCCCGACTGCCTGCCCATCACCCTGACTAATCCGACTCCGTTGATGGCGCCTCGCGCTTCGGCGTGTGCGGCGGCGACGGCATCGACGGCTCTCGCGACGGCGGTTTCGAAACCGAATGAGACCTGAACGAAGCTGAGGTCATTATCGATGGTTTTTGGGACGCCGACAACGGCGATTTTAAGGCCCCGCTTTTTTATCTCTTCGGCGATGCCGAGCGCCCCGCGTTGCGTGCCGTCTCCGCCGATCGTGAAGAGCATATTAATGCCGAGCCGCTGGAGGGTATTGACAATCTCTGCGGCCTCGTTGCCGTGCCCCCGTGAGGAGCCGAGAATTGTGCCGCCGTCGCGGTGGATATCGGTGACGATATCGGGGGTAAGCTCTCGCATATTAAGATTGAATCTTTGAATGAGTCCCCGATAGCCGAACCTGACGCCGCTTATTTTAGGCACGCCGTATCTATACCACAGGCACATAACTATGGCGCGAATTACATCGTTTAGGCCGGGGCACAGGCCGCCACAGGTAACGATTGCGGCGTGCACGTCCGCGGGATTGAAATAGAGCTTTTCCCTTGGGCCCGCCTTTTCCATAAGCTCGCAGGCGTTAAACTTCGGGGGGAACGAGTCGGTGCGGGTATCCGCGGCATAGATTACGCGTTCTTCGTCGCCGACATAGTTGGCGATATTGTCGCCGCGGGTATTCGAGAAACGCACGGGCGAATCAATCGTCGGTTCCCCGAGCTTTTCAATGGTAAAATCGAGCTGCTCCATATTCAAATGCTCCTGTGCAATAACAATTGAGACAATCGGTTATGAATGAGTATAAGGCACCCGCCCGGGTGGCAGCGTTTCATTGGCCGGTGACTACGTGGACAATCAATGTATTTGTTTTACCGGTTTTGCCGAGCGGCTGGCCCGCAACGAGGACGACTTTATCGCCGATTGCAGCCAGCTCGCGGGCGATGAGCAATTCATCCGCGGCCTTTACGAATTCATCCACCGTTTTTGGTATCGGCAAACAAAGCGGCATAACTCCATAATCGAGGCACATCTGTCGGCAGACCTTTTGCTGGGAACTCAGCGCCAGAACCGCAACATCAATGCGTGCCTTGCTAAGCAGGCGGGCGGCGACGCCTGACTGCGACCAGACGACGACAAGTTTGGGGCTGATATCATCGACGACGTAGCCGACGCTTCTGGCTATCGATTCGGTTATGCGCAGGTCTTCGGTTGTGGTCGTTCGCGGGTGCCACCTGGAATGCGTATCGAGATACGCTTCTGTTCTCGTTGCAATGCGCGTGATGGTCCTTACGGATTCGAGGGGATATTTGCCTATGGCTGTTTCCCCGGAGAGCATAACGGCATCGCAGCCATCCATAATGGCGTTGGCGACATCCGAGACCTCGGCGCGCGTGGCGACGGGGCTTTCTATCATGCTCTGCAGCATCTGGGTCGCGACAATAACGGGTTTGCCCAGGTTTTTGCAGATTTCGATGGCGTGCTTTTGAATGAGCGGGACTTCGGCCAAATCCATTTCGACGCCGAGGTCGCCGCGGGCGACAAGAACGCCGTCACTTACGGCGACAATCTGTTCGAGATTGTTTATCGCCTGGGGTTTTTCAATCTTCGCTATTACCTTAATTTTAGAGCCGGCCTTTTCGAGATACCGCTGCAATTCGGCCACTTCATCGGACGAGCGAACAAAACTCAGGGCGAGAAAATCGAGGTCGTTTTCTACGGCCCAATCCACGCGTTTCCAGTCGCGTTCGGTTATGGCTGAAATGCCGAGGTCGGTATCAGGCAGGTTTACTCCCTTATTGCTGAAAACAGGGCCTCCCTCGAGGACTTTGCAGATAAGCTGGTTATCCCTGCAATCGGCGACCTGCAGTGAAATCCTGCCGTCATCGATGAAAATCCTGTGGCCTGCATCCACTTCCCTGACGAATCCCTCGTAATTTGTGCAGAACCTGTATGCGGTTCCAACTTCGTCGCCCGCTACAATGGCGACCTCGTCGCCCTGATTTAGGATTTGCCCTTCGGGTTCGATTCGTCCGAGTCTTATTTTAGGGCCGCACAAATCGCCCATAACGGCTGTCGAATCTTCCCAGCCGGTGCGAACGGAGTTCAGTGTGTTGAGCAATTCGGCGTGTTGTTCAATCGAGCCGTGCGAAAAATTGAGACGAAAGACGCTCACTCCGGCTTCGAGCATAGCCGCGAGATTTCCGGCACTTTGACTGGCCGGTCCGAGCGTGGCGACTATTTTTGTCTTTGTCATTTAAGTCAAGTAATCCGCGGTTAAACCCTCGGGTATCCGCCGAGGAAATAGGTCCTCGGCAGTTCGCCTGTCAACGGCGAGGCGTATTCGATAAAGGCATCGGTTACGCCGTTTATTTCGGCGTTGATAAATTCATCGGGCATCGATTTCGACTTTTCGGCGACATTACGAAGCTCGGTGGATATATATTCGACGGCATATTTTTCGCCATTTCCGGTTCGCTTGATAGCGACCGAGCCGCTCTGCTCGCTCATAGCAAACTTCACGGCTTCGCGTCCGCACATCAGGGCCTCTTCGACATCGACGGGCGACTGGAATCCGACGAAGCTTCGCTGCAGGTAGCCGAACGTATCGGCACGGACACGTTTTATTTTGAGCTTTCCTCTTATCTGGTCGGCGAGGAAATCGGCGAGTGCGCCGGTGCCGGATAGCTGTATATTTCCGTGTGCGTCTTTTTCTTTTGTGTGGGTGATTTTTTTGGTCCAGACGGTGCCATCGGTATCGCAGATTCCTTCGCTTGCGGCGATGACGCATCGGCCGAGTTTTTTATAGACTGCTTCGACGTCGGCAAGGAACTTATCCATCGGCACTTGTTTTTCGGGGAAATATACGAGGTGCGGGCCGTCGTCGTCGCGTTGCTTTCCGAGAACGGAGGCAGCTGCCAAAAAGCCGGCGTGCCTGCCCATAATGACATCGACTTTTACGCCGGGCAGCGCGCGGTTGTCGAGGTCGTCGCCCATCAGTGCGCAGGCAACGAACTTTGCCGCGCTGCCGTAGCCGGGGCAGTGGTCGGTAACGAGCAGGTCATTATCTATTGTTTTGGGGATGTGGAAGGCCCGCATTTCATAGCCGACTTCCGCGGCCATAAGATTGATAATGTGGGCGGTGTTCGCGGAGTCGTTTCCGCCTATGTAGAAAAAATATCTGACGCTTCGTTTTTTGAAGACGTCGAAAATCTTCTGGCAATACTCCTTATCTGGTTTATCCCTGCTGGAGCCCAGTGCGGCGGAGGCGCAGCCCGCGAGGCCTGCTGCATCCTGAAGCGATATCTGCTTGAGGTCGATGAAATCCTCTTTCACAATTCCCTCCACGGCGTGAATGGCGCCGTAGAGGTTCTTTATTTCCGTGTGTTTGCAGACTTCTTCGATAACGCCCACGAGGGAGGCGTTTATGACGCCGGTTGGTCCGCCGGACTGGCCTACAACGGCGTTTGCTTTTGGTGCATCACTCATTTTTCACAACTTTTCCATTGATACGTTAATTTAGCGTTGGAATCACGAACGAACAATTATAGAAAACGGGCGTCATGATGCAAGTATAATCCATTCGAACGCTCGCCGGTATCAGACTTCGATTTGGCGTGAGGGGCGAAGGAAATACAGCCATTTCGACAGGACTTTTCGGCCTGTTATTGCGGAGGCGGCACGGGCGTAAAGTTCGAGCTGTGTGCGATACAATTCGGCACGCTGAGTAGCCCGGTCGGCGGTGACGTCATCGGTTTTGAAGTCGATGAGCACGAGGCCAACGGGGGTTTCGATGAGCAAATCGATAATACCCTGAACGATAATCGTATCGTCACCCGTGACCCGTCGCTCGTGACCCGTTTGATGAGTCGAAGGTTCGAGCCAATCGGAGGCGGGGAAGGCGAATGTGAAGGGCCATTCGCGGTGAATGGCGTGATTTTTGTCGAGGGCGAGTCGGCCGATTTCGCTTTCGAAGAACGAAACAATCGATTCGGCATCGACTTTCGAGGCGACGGATTCGGCAATCGCCTCATCGGCGACGAGCTTGTGTATAAGCGACTGTATTGATTCGACAGTCGGTGGTTCGGCAAGGTCTAATTTCGAAATGACGAGGTGCGTGGCAGTGCCAATCGCCCTGCCGTCAACGGCATCGGTTTTATCAGCATCAAGCAG
This sequence comes from uncultured Pirellulales bacterium, assembly GCA_964387605.1. Taxonomy (GTDB): domain Bacteria; phylum Planctomycetota; class Phycisphaerae; order Sedimentisphaerales; family Anaerobacaceae; genus Fen-1362. Next base: position 15,675 of record CAYLYB010000041.1, read on the forward strand.
CGATTTCGGTTTTCGGCCGAGCGACGTCGAGTAATCAATTTTTACGAATTCATCGTTACGGTGCGTCCATTGCGTTACGGACCTTTTGGCGGGAAGTAAAGGAATATCGCCGAACGGGTAACGCCAGTCGAGGGACTGCCTGAGGTGAACAGAGTTTTGAGTTTTGAGTTTTGAGTGTTTAGTTTTGAGTTTGGTCTTTCGAGATATTTGCGGTGTTTTCGCGTTTTGGAGCCGGCCCGCAAGTTGTATCAAATCGTTTTGGTCATAAAGTTTAACGCTGAAAAGATTATCGCCGGTCGATGCGGGTTTTAAGTCGGTCTGTAAAGCTTCGTGCAAAAGCGGCTGATTGGCCAGTGCGCACAAGAGCCATTCGAGATGGCTTTTGCAGGATTCGAGATGCCAGTGAGGAATGGGCCGGCCGATGAATGAATGTGCGGCGGCGACGATGTTTTGGCAACTTCTTTTGTCTTTGCAGCCGACGAGTATGAGGCGGTTCATCGCCCTTGTCATCGCGACGTAGAGGATGCGCATCTCCTCGGCGAGCGATTTTCGGCGGGCGCGCTGCTCGATTACCTGATAGGCGAGGGAATCGAGACGGGTATTGGTATCGGGGTCGATTATGCGCAGGCCAAGCGTCGAGTTTTCATCGACGAGGCAATCCTGTTTAGAATCTTTTTTGCTGAACTGACTGTCGATATCGGCGACGAAAACAACGGGGAATTCGAGGCCCTTGCTTTTGTGGACGCTGAGTATTCGTACAGCGTCTCCGGCGGCTGATTCCGGCTCGGCTGGCGCCCAGTCCTGGCCCGTGGCGAGGAACTTTTCGATAAATACTATGAAGCGGGTGAGGGAGGGGACGCCCAAATTACCGGCGAATGATTCGAACTGAATGGCGCGGTCGTGCAGTTTAAGCAGGTTCGCCCTGCGTGCCGGGCCATCGGGCAATGCAGAGACGAACGAGATAAAGCCGGTTTTGCGGTAGATTTTCCAAATCAGCTCCGCCAGCCGGCCCCTGCGGGCGAGCGTGCGCCAGTCATCGAGTGCGGCGATCGCATTTGCGAGCTTATCGGCAAGTTCGCGGTCATCGGCCAAGCGGCAAAACTCGACGGCGCAATCGTAAAAGCCCGGTTTGCCGTTGCCGGCTTTTGCGTGGAGGCGAATCTTCGCAAGCTCGGTATCGGTAAGGCCGAAAAACGGGCTGCGCAGGACGGCGGCGAATTCGATATCGCGGCGGGGATTATCGAGGACTTTCAATAATGAGAGCATATCGGTGATTTCGGTGGCCTCGAAATAGCCGGCTGTTGTTTCGCAGCTTACGGGTATGCCGGCAAGGCGAAGCGCCTCGACGAAATCGTTTCTGCCTGCGAGCGAGCGCATAAGGACGACGATATCACGGTATTCGACGGGCCTGGATTGGCTGGTCTGCTTATCGATGATTTGCATTTCGGGTTTGTCGTTTTCGCCGACGATTTGTTTTATGCGTTGTGCTATCAATGTGGCCTGCAACTGCCGGGAGCTGAACGGCTGGGGGGACTGGTCTTCGTTTTCGGGCTGTTCGTCGCCGGCGCCGGGCAATTGCGGCTTATCGAGAATGTGCAGCTCGACGGGCGAGATGGTGTGTTCGGTATCATTTTGCGGGCTGGGTTTGAGCATCGCGGATTCGTCGTAATCGATATTCGAAAACGAGGCGGTCATTATCC
>CAYLYB010000041.1:17474-19836 GCA_964387605.1 uncultured Pirellulales bacterium
GACATCTTTTGGTTTATAGACCCTCGGTTTTTCAAAATCGATTATGGCCGAAGAGCCGGCCTCCCAATCGCCGCGATTTAATTTCTCGATACAATCCGCGACGGGCGCTATGTAATTTTGTTCGCACTTTGCGGACCACCGACCTGAGGGATTTTGTGCAAGGTAGATTTTTTGTGCGGCCTGTATTCGGCTGAGTGCGTTTTGCAGCTTTTCGGTGATAATTTGCTTTTGGCTCTGGGCAAGGTCGGTAGTGAAGGGGTCAATCGCTTCGGCGAGCGTTTTCGCGCGTTCGAGCCAGTCGTTTCGCGAGACTGCGCCGTCTAAAAAATCGCTTATATCGATTATTTTCGCGGGAAAGCCATCGGTCAGCCGGAGGTCTCTTTTTGTCAGCAGCTGTCGCAGCGGCTGGGCGAGATTTTGCTGCTGCCAGGCCCAGTCGATTGTTTTTTCGAGGACCTCGGCCTTGAGGAGCTTTGATTCGTCGGCATCCAATACGGCGAAGGTGGGGTCGAGGGCAAGTGCGTGAAAATGCTCGGTTATGAGCCGTTTGCAGAACGAGTGGACGGTGCTGATATCGGCGGCGCCGAGGAGAATTAGCTGGTGGCGGAGATGGCTGCGAAGGCCGGGGTCCTTGGCGGCTTCTACAGCGGAATTTAACTGCGAAGCGATGCGCGAGCGCATCTGTTCGGCGGCCATATCGGTAAAGGTAACAACGAGGATGTTCCAGACGTCCGGGCAGGCGGAGCGATTCTGTATTATATGGACACAACTGCCCGACAGGACGGCGGTTTTGCCGGTGCCCGCCGAGGCGGAGACAAAGACGCTTCGGCTGTGCTCTTCAACCGCCCGGTTTTGCTGCGGCGTCCATTTAATTTTCTTTTGTGTCATCGTCGTCTTTTATTTTTTCAAGGACCTGCAGTTTGCCAATGCCTGTGAGCAGGTTGTAATCGTTTATCTGCCAGTCGAACCGGCAAAGGGATTTATATTCGCAGTAGCCGCACGGCGAATCCGAGCCGAGCAGATAGGGATTGACATCGATTTTTCCGGATACGATTTGCCCTGCCAGAGCGGCGATTTTTTGCGCGCAAAATTTCAGGACGGCCTTGAAGTCGCCGGATTTGAGCGAGCCGAGGTAATTGTATTTACCGTGTGGGTCGCCGTCTTTTTTAACGTAGAAATTATAGAACCGGCTGTCGCCGGAGGCGGCCAAGTCGAGTGAGGAGGCGTATCGGCCATCGAATATACCCCTTGCCTTATGTGCGAATTTCGAAGCGGCATCGGTTAATTTTGCGGGCGTGGTTTCGGCGGGGCTTGTTTCAATCGGCAGATAAAATGCGCCTGCGATATCGGATGCGATTTTAGAGCGGGCGGAAGCATTCAGGACGGCGAGCATATAAACCGCAAGCTGGATATCGAGGCCGTAGAAGAATTGCGACCAGCTAAAAGAACTTTTGGAGCGTTTTTTATAATCGAAGATGAGGGCGACTTTTCGGCCATCTATTTCGGCGATATCGATGCGGTCGATTCGGCCATTCAGGGAGAGTTTTCTGTTATCGGCGAGGGTTACAACAAACTCGCCGATTGAGGAATCGGGAGATTTGGATTTTCCGAAGGAGATTTCCGACACTGCGGGCCTGAAGTGTCCTGCGGAAATCATTTGTGATATGGCGATAACGCAATCGTGCAGGTATTCCGTCGCGGTTTGAATCAGGAATAAATTATGCGGGCTGTGCGCGGTAAATTTGGAGATGAAGGGGTCGTTTTGGCACAGGTCATCAAGCTGGTCGTCAAGGAGCTTTAGTAACCGGGTGGGCGGGGCTTTTTCAAATTGGATATTATCCTTTACCGCCCTTTTGAGCAGGCCGTCGAGTGCACGGTGATAAAAGTCGCCGAGGTCGAGTGGTTCGAGCTTGAATTCGTCTCGTTTTTTCAATTCGAGGACGTAACGGGCAAAGTGCCTGTAGGGGCAGGCGGCGAAGGTGCTCAATCGCGAGGCGGAACTGCTCAGGTGCGCGGCAAAAAGCTGACGGACGACGGCTGCATCCAGGGTCGCTTTATTATCGTAATCGACTGCCCTTTTGACCCTCGAAGCAAGGGCTGCGAATCGGTCGTCATCGGCGATATCATTCAAAAGCAAGGCGAGATGCGATTCATCGGCCCGCGAATGTTTGCCCAGGCGGGAGCAGAGTAAATCCTCAAGTTCGTAAGCGTTATAAATATCCTCTATTTTGCGCTGGTGCGATTCGACGGACTCTTCTTCGAGGTCTTCGAACAGGGAACGGAGATTATCAATAAACGGCGAACGGACGATTGCGTTGGCTTTGGCATCAACGGCGGGATAGCTGATGCAGAGGAATTCGGA
>CAYLYB010000042.1:0-19759 GCA_964387605.1 uncultured Pirellulales bacterium
GCACACGGATAAAAACTGCTAACGTGATGGCTGCGACCAATATGGCAGCCAATATTGGCGACTGAAAAACACAGGCAACTCTGCCTGAAGAGCATACTCCGGATTTATTACGAACGCTTTCTGTCATAGTGCCTTTTCTATTTACGATATTTCAAATTCAAAACCATGACTGATAAAACAAAATCCTCATGGTCTCTCACCTCACCTGCCGGCAAAAGACACTCTTAATCATACACTTCCTGATAGCTAAATCAAGACTACAACGATGTTAAAGGTCACCTAAGAACTACTTTTAGAATATGCTGATAGAATATGCTGAAAAAACAGAAATATAATCCCCAATCAATCTGAGGACAGTATATAGGTTCCGAATTCCCGCTCCCATTAGGAATGGCTAATGCCGCTGCAAGAAAACAACAAAAAACAGTGTAAATCCGTGTTAATCCGTGTCTGAAAAAAGAATTCTCTGTGTGCTCCTGCAAGCAGTAAGCAGGGGTGGCCTCTTGCCGAAGGCATCCCCTCGGGAGTGGCTAATAAAACAAGGCGGCGGTGGAAGCGGGCTTCAAGGTACTACCTTCGGCTCACGCAAATTGAATTAGATGAAGACTTGCTCAAGAGGAATAATTAACTGACCTGCTCCCCAAAAACTCGTCCAGTGTAAGTGAGAGTATTACAATACGTTAACCTTGCTATGTAGCAGCGCAGAAAATTAGCAGGACAATCACGTATTACCCTATTTTACCCTGTTTTCGATATGCTTTAGCGTTTCCTTCTCAGCATCACCGCACCCAACCCGAGCAGCAAAAACGTGGCGGGTTCGGGAACAACATACCCCTCAACCACAAATCGGGCCTCGATAAAACTCGACCCGTGCCACTCGCCCGTATTAAGCGGCTGCCACCCAAGCATTGCCCCGCTATCGGTAAGTGATGTCTGTCCGACTAACGGCATAAGAGCGCTTCCGCCTGACGCTCCTAATGCATTTGTGCCGAAAATTAAAGCGTAATAACCCGGCTCAAGCTCTACGGAAAGAGTTGTCCTGTAATCACTGCTTGGGTAATCAGGGACAAAGATTGTAGAACCCACAACTTCTGACATATCGGCAATGGGAGTAGAAATATTTCCTGACGGATAATCATTAAAACTATCCAGCGATAATATCGCCCCAAAAAAATCGCCTGTATTATCTTTGTGTTGAACAAGATGCCCACCAATGGCTGTTACCTGAACATCCTGTTCGATGTAAAAACGCACGCCGACCGATTGATTATCAGAAATGTGTAAGCCGAGGTCGGTACTGCCCGTGCCGCTCAAGGTCGCCGATTCGAAAAGCACGTCGGCCTTTGTCATACCTGTAACCGAAAGAAGAACCACTAATAACCAAAATATTAAATTCTTGCTTCTCATTTCTTCCACTCCTTAAAAATGATTATTTATTCCATATTTGCAGTATGCACACTGGTTTTGAATGGTTGAAAACGAATTGAAATCCTCCCTTTGTCATTCTCTTATCTCCTTGCCGCCTTTTACCTCCTGTAAAGGCGATTTTTATTATACCCTTTTATTGTAGACAGTCAAGGTATAATAGCGAATCTCTTGCCAGTTAAGCCCCTTTTAGATACAATTATTGCCTATGGGCAAGGCCAAAATACAGCGTTCGGCAATTTTCGGACAGTGTGTAGATTCTGAATTCCCGCTCCCATTAGGAATGGCTAATAAAAAAAGGCGGCGGTGGGAGTCGAACCCACGAATAACGGTTTTGCAAACCGTCGCCTTAGGCCACTTGGCTACGCCGCCTTAATTACAGATGTAACATTTTAGTCAAAAAAGGCGTTTTCGCAATACATTTTTCAAGCAATTAAACCGTTTTTGCCGGCTGATGAACACTTTGCCCGAACGCGTCCTCCCACGCCTCCTTTAATACCTCCGAAAAAGTCGGGTGCGGGAAAACAACCTCGTCCGATTTCTCGCTGCTGCCGATTAGCAATCTCGCAGCCGATACTAACTCCGTAACGTTCGCCCCGACCATCGTTACACCTAAGATTTTTTCGCTCGCCTTATCGCGAATCACCCGTATCTCGCCCGTCGTCTCGTTGTGCGCGATACTTCTGCCGTTCGCCCTGAAAAATCCCCTGCCCACGCTCAGCTCGATGCCCGCTTCCGCGCACATCTTCTCATTTTTACCGACCGACGCCACTTCCGGGAATGTATAGACCGCCCTCGGTATCAGTGAATAATCAGCCATCTTCGAATCGCCGCCTAATATATTCTCAACTGCTACCTCCGCCTCCGCCGATGCGCCGTGAGCTAAATACGTCGTCCCAACCACGTCTCCAATCGCATACACGCCCTCAACATTTGTCTGCATAGCGTTATCGACTTTTATAACTCCTCCTTCGACCTGCAGACCAAGATTCTCAATCGTCTCCTTATCGCATATGGCCCTTCTTCCCGCCGATACGAGCACCTTTTCAGCAGTTATTTGCTTCCCCGATTCGAGCGACACAACCGCAGGCCTCTTTTTCGCATCGACTCCTGTTACCTTCTGTCCCGTCATTATATCGATACCCAGCTTCTTCAATTCCCGCTGCATCAGCTTGCTCACCCACTCGTCCTCGGTATTAATGATGCGTTCCAGCGCCTCGACAATCGTCACCTTCGTCCCGACGCCCGCATAAACACACGCCAGCTCACAGCCGATTATCCCCCCGCCAACAACCACCATCGAGTTCGGGATTTCACGCAAACTAAGCGCCTCAGTGCTGCTGATTACGGTCTCGCCATCGAATTTGAACGCCGGTATTTCAATCGGCTCCGAACCCGTCGCTATGATTATGCCTTTGGCTGCCTTTAATTGCGTTGTCCCTTGTTCGGCCTCGACGGCAACCGCCCTTGGCGCGGTTATAACCCCCCTGCCCACGTATATCTTTACCTTGTTGGACTTTAACAACCCTTCCAGTCCCTTGCGAAAACCCGTTACTACTGCTTCTCTTCGCTGCTGTATCTTTTCCCAGTTCGCCGATACCCCTGAAACATCAACACCCATCGCCCCCGCATTTTTAATCTGAATCAAAGTATGCGCCGAGGCCAGAAGCGTCTTCGATGGAATACACCCGACGTTAAGACACACTCCGCCTATATCACCTTTTTCTATAAGTGCGACTGATGCCCCTCTTTGCGCGCAGCGAATCCCCGCGTAATAACCCCCCGGCCCCGAACCGATTATGATTACATCAAATTCTTCCGCCATATCACAACTCCCGAAACAGATTAATCGTCGTCGTTTAAGACAGGCAGTATAACTTAAACAAAACAGATATGAAAGTACCGAGGCATTTAACTATGTTCTTAATTCTTTCGACCAATCGAAAGGACTAAAAGCATTTAATCGGTAAAAATGAAGAGTTGCTTGTTGAAAGTTGAGATTTTAACTGCGGCTTATGAGGCCCGGACTTTGGTCGCCTGTGCCGTGCCGAAGCACGGCACAAACAGTGTAAATCATACTCCAGCCGCACAGTTGAGAGCGCTGCTTAAAGCCGGAATAGTTATAAAGCTTAATTCGGCCAGGCCGCGTGCGGTTTCTCGAGCACCGTCTGCTGCCAGGTCAATCCGTCTTTTGCAAACTTTACTATATCGCTTTCTATCCCTACCACGACAATATCGTGAATCTTGTCGCCAACGTGAACCATCGTTTCGTTAATCACCGCGCAGGAGTTGGGAGGATTGTACATGATACCCTTCACCAATCCCTGTTTGTCCGGCTCGGCCTTCACCGAATCACCGGAAACGAGCCGTGCGCCCGCCTCGCCGTTGTTATTTCCTTCGAGCATACGCATACCGTAGCTCATGAATACTGCAAGTCCGATGAAAACAAATACGAGCATGATGCAAGCTAACAGAACTTTTCCGCTGTACCTTGAACCAGTTTGATATTCAGTAATGTAACTCATAACAACCCCCCCTGTAAATTGAATTGTTAATTCAAGACATATTATGGCACAATCGAAATCCGAATTCAATAAAAAAACCTCCCGCCGTCCCTGAGAAAGCCTTTTGCCGGTTTATTCCGGTTAGTATTATAATTTTATCGGCCCAAACAAAATTTATTTCCCAACTTTTTTTAATCATACTTCTCGCCTTTGCAGGCAATACATGTCAGACAAGACTAATGCCGTAAATCATAAACTTGAGATTAGATAGCTATGCCGATAGATTAGATTTATATGATATGTTTACTTTGATAGCCAACAGTGAGAAAAGTAAGGAGTAGGGTATGTTCCCATCAAATTCTTTAAGGAACACTATGATTTATCCAGAGTCGGTCAAATTCTTCCATGTCATAAAAATCAACATCATAAATATGGTCAAGGTCTGCACCGCCACACCAGTTATTAGCTCTATCACAATCAGTTTCCAGCCAGTGCGAAGAAAAAATCGCGTAGTCTGAAAAGTCAGTGTAACAATCCTCTGTCATTGGATTTGGATTAGGGTCATATTCCAGATTTATACCAGGATTATTTTCTTCGATTAAGGGAATGCAGCTGCAGTAGGCACGAGTATTCAATGGGTTGTATAGTAACGACGCCCATGTCAGATTAGACAAACTTACGATAGCATTGATATCGCTTATTCGATTGATGCTAAGGGAAAGAGAGGTCAGATTTGTCAGGCCCGATACGGCATTGATATCGCTTATCTGATTGACGTTAAGATACAGAGAGGTCAGATTTGTCAGGCCCGATACGGCATTGATATCGCTTATCTGATTGTTGGTAAGATACAGAGTGGTCAGATTTGTCAGGCCACAGACGGCATTGATATCTTTTAACTGATTGCTGGTAAGATACAGAGACGTCAGATTTGTCAGGCCGGAGACGGCATTGATGTCACTTATCTGATTGTGGTTAAGATACAGAATGGTCAGTTCTGTCAGGCCGGAGATGGCATTGATATCGCTTATCTGATTGTAGAAAAGATACAGGTGGGTCAGATTTGTCAGGCCGGAGACAGCACTGATATCGCTTATCTGATTGTTGGTAAGATATAGAAAGGTCAGATTTGTCAGGCCCGAGATGGCATTAATATCGCTTATCTGATTGTAGCGAAGATCCAGCTCGATTAGATTGACGGCATATTCTAAACCCGTAAGATTCGTTATTTCTTTATCATACACATAAAGATAATACAGGCCGAGCATATCTGTTGCATCAGGATTAGTAACTCCTAATTCTGCCTCAATAGCTGCTTTTAGATTTGGGTCAGCAAAATAAACAGGGTCTTCAGCCAAAGCGATAGTTACTGGCAATAATACTAAGATTAGAATGTAACTGAATAATATTCTTTTCATCATCCGTATCTTTACTACTATTGGCATGGGCTTGATAAATACCTATTTTAGCCTCCAACGCACGATTTTGCAAGGAATTTTTACCTATATTAACACTCCTGTTCTTACCTCCAAAGCACCTATAACTGTTACAATCAGTATATAACCAAAAGGCATAATACTTTACGCCTTGAGTTTTACTTTTGTGCTCGTCAACTTTTCTACTTTCGACTGGTCTGCCCTCGAATGCCTTTATCGGTGGAGATTGCCGAAGGGCCTGCCCTTCGTAGCGTCAGCATAGAAGGGGCATTTCGAGCGCTTTTTGGTCAGCGATGTCGAACTAAGCCGAGGACTCTATTTAATCATCATCCCACAGAGATACCACAATTTCCATATTTGCATTTTGATTTTTGAATTAAGAGGCGAGATACGCTTCACACTTCACGAAATACGCAACATGCACAACGTAATACAAACAACGGGTGTACAGGCCGCAAGCCACGGGCCTTTCAATCCCCATACCACCAGCGGACGATTCGACCCCTCAGATAATACCCTAATACTACCCCTCCTAATGACGCCGCATACAGAAGAAACCCGATTAAAGCGAACTTCCACAAATCGAGCAAAAATCGCCTGCCCTCCCCGGCATTAACGCCTATGAACGAATCCAGCGAAATCTGAACCATCGATACGAAAAAAAATATTATATTCGTATAAAGGGCCGGCGCCATTAAGATTAGTCCCCACTTATCCTCTATCGGGTAATAGCTGAAATATCCTGTAACCATACTGCCTAAAAAAAACGATATGGGAACACCCGCAATTACGACCAGCAGAAGACCCCAGCCTTCTCCCATATCAGCAGGAAGCATCACCGCCAGCAGTATATTAACAGGAATCCAGACGACAAAACTCGCGATAAGCCCCAGCAACACTAATCCGACCAGCTTCATATCCACTCCCTCAACGAACAAGATTTTACCTGACCTTAGTCGAGACGCAGTACTCAGTACGCACAACACAGTACGCAATACAAACAATGGGCCACGAGTCACGGGCCAACGGGCCACGTACTTCCTCTACTCCTATGGCGCGAACTTGCGCGCTTTTGTCAAACAAATGTTTGAAAATTTTATTTAAAACATTTGTATGAACCGCCTTTTTAATACTACCCGCCATGCCTTGAAGATGACAACAAAATTTATGTTGTAAGCGCATCGGTTTTCAATAGAATCGGCAGGGCAAGTTAAGATGTTAAGCCGCAGATAAGGTTATTAGGCAATGCTCAAATGAAAGAAACTCATATAAAGTTTCTGTTCTGTCCACAGTGTAAAAGCTCATTAACCCTTCACGATGCAAAAGAACAAAACAACTCAATCGAGTCCGGCTCGCTAACCTGCTCCATCTGCAAATCCCAATACCCCGTAGTAAGACACATCCCCCGCTTCGTCCCGCTTCAAAACTACGCAAACAGTTTCGGATTTCAATGGATAAAACATGCGAGAACGCAATACGACAGCTATTCCGGCTCGAATGTATCCGAGAAACGATTCTTCGAAGAGACAAAATGGCCCAGGGATTTACGCCAACAGCTCATTCTTGAGGCAGGAAGCGGCTCAGGCCGATTCACCGAACAGGCCGCTTCGACAGGTGCGATGGTGCTCTCGATAGACTATAGCCAGGCCGTCGAGGCAAATTACGACTCCAATGGGGACAAGGATAATGTGCTCATCGTCCAGGCCGATATATACAATATGCCCTTCCGCGAAAACTATTTCGATAAATTATTCTGCTTCGGCGTCCTCCAACACACTCCCGACGTGAAAAAGGCATTTATGACATTGCCGCCTTACCTCAAAACGGGAGGCCGGTTAGTAATCGATGTCTATAAAAAGCAATGCCTGCTAAAACAGTTGCTCAGAACAAAATACTACGCCAGAATCTTTACCAGGCGAATCACGCCTGAAAAACTGTACAACTTCACAAATAAATACATTAACCTGATGTGGCCGTTGGCTCGGCTTATCAATAAGCTCCCCCTTGGCAGAAATATCAACCAGAGTTTATTAATCGCCGATTACCGGGGCCTGTATGACCTTGACGAAGACACGCTCAAAGAATGGGCCATACTCGATACCTTCGATATGCTCTCCCCCACCTACGACAATCCACAGACCATCGAAACCGTTAAGCAATGGTTCGATGATGCCCTCCTGACGGACGTGGATGTTTGCTACGGTTACAACGGAATCGAAGCCCGCGCCACAAAACCATAAATAAAACCGGGACAGTTACCTGTTTCCCCCACATGCAGCGCATCCCCGGCTCGTTTGCCCACTTGTCCTGTGGAGGCCTCCTTATAAACTTAGCCCCCCAACTTTACCGAAGGTCCGCCGTGGCGGATTGGGGGGTGTTGTTCTTCCCCCAACTTTTACCCGCCGCAGGCGTGGTTTATCCGCCGTGGCGGATTAGGGGGTTCTGCTCTTATATTTAGCCCTGCTATTTATGGCAGGGTTAATCCGTCATATCGGCATCGCCCTGCGGGTTACTTTTCCTCCCCCTTCGCCGGTATCTCCGCCTGCTTTGTGACAACTTGTGCCTCTCTGTTTAATGCCTCTATAGCATCATTTATCGTTCCGCTCGGCGTTCCAGCTATTACATCACTTAAGTTATTATATATTCTATCTATTTGGCCCGCAAACGACCTGTCAATTTTGTCTGCCTCATTGCTTAATTCCCGCAATGCTTTATCATATTTACGCCCTATCTTTGCGTATGTTTCTCCTGACGCTTTATCTAATTTTGCAGCATTGATTATACTTAAAACTCTGCTGGCTATTTCAGATGTTCTTTTCTTTTGGGGAGAAACTATCTCCGCCTGCTTTGTAGTGGTCTCCCCTGACTTGGCAAGAGCAGTATCAGCCCACGGCTCACCTTTGACATATTCGATAAGTTGGTTGTATTTATTTATCCAAACAGTATGCCATTTTTTGCTACCTGTATGTGAAGTGATTTTATAGTCACCAGATAGATATTTTTCGTGAACCGATTTTGCATGTTCTAATGTTTCAATAGCAGATTGTTTCTGTTCTGCTGTTAGGGGTTTGTTTTGTTGTAATGCTTCTAATATGGGCAATTTTCGTTCACTGTCTTTGGTTAGTTGTTCAATCCATTTTTTCCGAGTAGATGAGTATTCACCCGCTTTATTGCTGGCTTCGTGTAAACTTAAATCCAGATGTATTGATTGTAAAGGCGTTAAATTTGGTAACTTTTCAATAATATCTTCGGCTGTTCTTAATCCCTCTGGTAATTCAGCAGAAGGTTTCGTCATTTCCCACGCCTGCTTTTCGGCAGAGGGGGGCTGAACCTTTTTTCTTAACAAGGATTCTAACTTTTCTTCTGCTGCTTTTCGCTTGGAAGTAGTCGCCGCATCCAAATCCAAGACAAAACCGTCGGGTAAATTCTCTATAGGTTTGCACTGCTCTACATACTGTTTCTGCTTCCATTGTAAATCGCTCTGTGCCTCAGTGTGTATTGAGAGAATAAATACAACCGACAAACCGGCGCAGATAATAGCAATAAATATGGCAGAAACGAAAACAATCCGCCTAAATCCTCTTTTCCAGTTCATAATCTAAATCACCGTATTTGCATAAAATATTTTTTTGCCCTTTACCCCCAGTTAAAGGCGATTTTTATTATAGGTTTTGTAGGTAGACAGTCAAGGCAGAACAGCGAAATCTCTTACCAGTTAAGCCCCTTTTCGATATACTTATTGCCTATGGAGAAGGCTGAAATACAGTGAATTGCCAGCTTTCTTTCAGATACCTACGAGGGTATCTGTGAGGGCGATGAAGCCGCAACGATGCAACTGCAACTATCAGAGCTTTACAGAATCATACCGCGACTTAGAAAATGGGACTAAAACGAACGTAAATGGGAACAGTCACCTTCCCCCCTCTCCCAATGCATCCTCGGCTCGAAGGCCGCGAGGCCTGCGGCTCGCCTTCCGGCTCGTTTAGTATTTAGGGTTTATGGCTTGGCCATCCCTTAGGGAGAACTTAGGATTTCCACGATTAAATCGCAGCTACATTCTTTTATATCGTGGCCCGCCCGCGCCTTCCGGCACGGTCCAGCGGATATTATCATAAGGGCACTTGCGCTGGCACGTCTTGCAATGCAGGCAATTCGATGGATTAGCAGGCCTCACCTCGTCGGCAATCGTCTCATACACCCCCCCGGGACAAAACGTAATACAGGGCGCACCGAACCGTGGCCGGCACTGCGTCTCGCAGATAGCCGGGTCTAATATCTTCAAATGGCAGGGCTGCTCCTCGCGATGCCCCGTCGCGGCAACAGCAGTAAAAGTGTCCTTATCGAAATTCTGGTGGGGCTTGAGCCGATACTGCTCAACCGTCATCGCCTCGTAATCCGGCTCAATATTAAAGACAGGCAGCAATCCCCCCAAAACCGATAATGGCATTCCCTGCAAAGGCCCGAACTTAGCCACCGTCTGCCGAAATGTCGCCGCACGCCTCATCTCCTTCGCCACGTTCGATTTCAAAATCAATTCGGTATATTTCGCCGCCGCGTCGTTTGGCTCATCGTTCGCCCCTGCAATCGCCTTGGCCGCCTGCATTCCCGAATCAATCGCGTTATGCAGCCCCTTGATTTTGAGCATATTCACGAATCCGGCCCCGTCGCCGATTATCACGCAATTGCCCTTGCCGATGGCCCCAGTCCCCGGCTCGCGCGGCACGGCATACCAGCCCCCTTCCGGTATCATTTTCGCGCCGGCCTCGACAACCGTCCCGCCCTCGATATAGCGTTTGATTTTCTTATGCTGCTTGAATAAGCCAAGCGCATCCTGCGGATTAAAATCACAATATCGCCAGTCCGCCCCCACTATCATACCGACGGATAAATGCTCCTTTTGTCCCGCGTAAACAATCCCTCCGCCGAACATTCCCGGCCCGACAATTGGCGTCCATATCGGATATCCCATCGCGTGAATAACTCTACTGGACGTGAACTGCTCATACTGCTCAGGCGTTACCTTAATCAATTCCTTCACGCCCACCGAATAAAGCTGTTTTCGAAACCTCTTAAGCCCCGCCTTTTCGATGAATTGCTCGGTCAGTAGTCCGTCGCATCCCTCCGCTAAAACGACGAATTTCGCCTCTATAGTCTCGCCCTTCAGATAATTCGGCTGCCTGTGCCCCTCCTTATCAAGCCCCTGGTCAACTAATTTCACTGCCCTTACGCCCGTTTCATCGACGATGATTTCCTCAGCCGCGAATCCGCACATCACCTCAACGCCGATGCACTTTGCGACTTGCCCAAGCCATTTCGTGAGCTTACTGATTGATACCGAATAATCCTTCAAATGCAGCATCTGCCCGAAGCCGATGCCAAACAGCTTCGCCAGGCGAATTGCGAAGTGTATATTAAAGCCGAATCTCTTACCCAATAAAAACAGCACGTCATCTTTATCGATTACATTGGCCAAAACATCCTTGGCCGCGTCCGTATCCTGCCAGCCCGGCGCAGCAGCATCGAGCAGCGTTCCCAGCGGCTCTTTTTCGAGCACTGCTCCGGATAGGTTATGATTGCCTAATTCGTATCCTTTTTCGATAACGCATACGTCCATATCCGGCTGAAGAATTTTCAATTGTATCGCGCACGCCAACCCCCCGGGCCCCGCCCCCACTATCAAACAATCCACCTTGCTGTAATCGTTTGTTTCAGCCACTGATATTCTCCTGCAGTGCGCCCGCCAATTGCGGAATCACATCTTCAGCCGTGCCGACGATATAGTAATCGCACTGTTTGAATATTGCTGCGTTCGGGTCGCTGTTAATTGCCACGATTGTCTCAGTATTAGCCACGCCTATCATATGCTGGATTGCGCCTGATATCCCGATGGCGATATACAATTTCGGCCCGACGGCTGTTCCGGTCTGGCCCACTTGGTGAATCCGTTCCGCGAATCCCTGTTCCACTGCCGCCCTGGATGCCCCCCTTTCGACTGGCGCTTTTAGCCGGTTTTTCAGCGCATCGCACAGTGAGCCGAGCAGGCTCTCGTATGTATCGCGATTTTGCATACCCTTGCCGCCGCTGACGATTACATCCGAATCGAAGTTGACCTGTCCCGCCCCAAGCTCAGTCCTGATAATTTCCAGACTTATATCCTCTTTACTGAGCCGAACCTTATGTTCAATCACATTCCCTTTCCTCGTCTCATCCGCCTCCAATCTCTTCATCACCCCCGGCCTTGCCGTCGCCATCTGCACCCTCGAATTCTTTGTGCAAATCGTCGCCATCACATTACCCCCCAAGGCGGGGCGGGTTTGGAGGAGGATAGCGATTTGGGATTTTCGGGAGCTGTCGCGGATGTCGAGGCCGGTGCAGTCGGCGGTGAGGCCGCAGCCGAGCTTGTATGAGACCAAAGGCGCGAGAACCCGGCCCTGAGGGGTGGCGGCGTAAAGGACAATCTGGGGCCAGTATTTGTTTATGGCGTCGGCGACGGCCTTGCGGTGAGCGGCGGGGTCGAATTCGGCTAAAATGGGGTCATCGATGGTATATACGTTGTAAGCGCCGGCGGCGATGAGGCCAGCAGTGAGGGATTTTAGATTGTGGCCAGCAATGACGACGCCGACTTTGGTTTCGAGGGAATCGGCTAATTCGCGTGCCTTGCCGATAAGCTCGAAGGTGGCGGGGTGAATGACGCCTGCGCGGTGCTCGGCGACGACCCATACCTCGCCTTTATAACTGGGTCGGTTGAGCCCAAGGCCCGCGAGCATATCGTCGAGGGCGTTTTTGTGGAAGGTTATATCGTCTGAAGCGAGGATTTTGGCTTTTGCGTCGTCTTTGAGATGAGCCGGGTCGGTGATGCCCAATTGAAGCAGGCGGTTTTTCAGGGCGGTGTAATCTTCGATTTCTTTGACGGTGCCTTCGAATGACCGGTCGAATTTGTCTTTTCGCTTTGCGGGTAAGACGTAATTTGCTTTTTGCTGAGCGTCGGCGGAGGCGGAGCCGGCTGATTTAAAGTTTTCGACGATGATATCGGCCAGTGATTTGACATCGGTGAGGCATTGGCATTTGCGGGTGCTCTTGCCGGGCGGGAAGACGCGAATTACGGCGGTCTTTGAGCCCTTCGCGCCGATGAGATTGGCAGTGATATGCTCGGCAGTCCATTGAATGACCTTTGTTTTGTTGGCCCAGCGGGATTTATCGAAGGCGGCGAATAACGGGTATTCGTATTTTGCGACAGTAACGACGGCGGGCGGTTTTTTCACTGCGACGATTTGGCTGCCGCCGCTGATTATGCGGGTGAATTCGAATCTATTATTGCTGTAGGCACAATCGGTGGCATAGGCGATACAGGGCTGGTTAAGCTCTTCTGCTATTTGCGGGGGGACCTGGGCAGTATCGCCATCGACGGACTGCATTCCCGAGACGATGTAGTAATCGTCGTCGCCATCGAATAACTCCTTGACGATTCTGCGGATTGAAAATGCGAGGGGATTGGCGGTTGCGACGGTATCGGCACCGCCAAGGGCGCGGTCGGTGAGCAAAACGACGGCATCGGCGCATCTGCTTAAGCTGTAACGCAGGACCTCTTCTGCCATAGGCGGGCCCATTGTAAGGGCGATGATTTTGCTGCTTCGGCTGCTATTTAACGAACGCATACGGTTGGCGAAGGCGAGGGCCTGGGTATCAAGCTCATTTATTACGCTGGCGAGGCGGGTGCGTATGAGCGTGCCGGTGTCGGGGTCGAAGGCGTTGTCGGTGATTTGCGAGACGTCCGGAACCTGTTTTACAAGGACTATAAAATTGCTCATTCGGCCTATTCCATATCAGTGGATATTACCTTTACAAAACGATGGGTGCAGTGAAAAGAAGGATATTAGCGGAAAAAGAGTAGAAAGTCAATGCAGTCTTGTAGCGTTCAGCAGACAGCGTACAGCGCAAAAACCAACGGGTAAATGGGCGGAGATTATGATATAAGGGTAAGTATAATAAAGACGCAGATTACGTGAACGGGTAAAGAGCCAGCGGGGGTTATGAATGATTAAGCTGCGATATGTAGCGGCGATGATTCAATATGGAGCGAGGCAAGGGGATTTAATTCAGCATAGGGTCGGCTTCGGGGATATTTAAGGCGCCCAACTGCCTCATCTGGCGTTCGTAAAGGAGCTTTTGCATTTCTATCAGTCGCGCGACGAGGCCGACGAGACTCAGTAAAATCTCGATAAGGGCTATGTTGGCGAGAGTTGATTCGGGGCTGTAATTCGGAATCGCTATAATGAGGTAGCCACAGTTTGTGTTTTCAGTAGAAAGCTGTGTGGCGACGATACCGAAATCCTCGGTCTGGGTAATGAGGGGTTCGGTGCCATCGTCCACTTTTGCGCAAAGCTGTTTGAGGAAATCGTCGCTGATATTGAGTTTTTCAAAGGCCTCTGAATCGCTGGGCCAGTAGTTGCCCTTCGGACCGGCGATAACCATCAAGGGGCCATCGTCTGGCAGCAGCTCGAAGACCTGCCTTGCAACCTGCTCATTTAAAACACAGTC
This sequence comes from uncultured Pirellulales bacterium, assembly GCA_964387605.1. Taxonomy (GTDB): domain Bacteria; phylum Planctomycetota; class Phycisphaerae; order Sedimentisphaerales; family Anaerobacaceae; genus Fen-1362. The sequence goes on from CAYLYB010000042.1 coordinate 13,904, forward strand.
GGGTGAGTAAACAGAGCTAAAAGTATCCATATAGCATTTCCCTGAAAATGTGTTTTCATTACAAGGATAAAGTTCGGCTATATGGGCGAATGACTTATGAAACAAACAGTAAGGTATATAAAAAAGCAGAGCGGGAACAAAACCGTAACGGCTTTATGGGACGTTTTAGCAATGCTTTTTAAGATGTTTTACTGGTTCAATAATAGAGGTTTGATTTGAGCCAGGACATAGGGAACCGGTTGCCGGGGCAATCCGTGACGTGGGCACCGGGTGTTGAGCCGTGGCCGTAAACACGGCTTGTTGGTATTCGGTATCTCTGCTGGAGGAAGCGGACCAAACGCACAAGGGATTCTCTTTGACGGGCCGAGGGTGTGTTCCTGTTAAAATCGCCGACGAGGCAGATTCCGATTCCTTCCCTGTTTGCCCAGTTGCCGGACGTTCCGCCACAGTGAGCACCGGTGAGCTGGCCCCTCCAGCGGTATGTCGGCTCGACCTGTCCATCGGCGCTATTGGAGCCGTTTCCGATGACAAAGTGATAGCCGACTCCCTCCCAGTGGTTCTCTTCGCGGTGCCATTTATCGAAAATAGCCGCGTTACCCTCATCAGTAGCGGAATGATGTATGATTATGGCGGTCCAGGCCCTGTCCGGAACGGAGGGCAGCCAGGAATTGGGAGTCTGCCCGGCAGGGAGAGGTGCAGAAACGGACGGCGTGGTCGTCACAGGAGACGAGAGGACCGAAGGTGCAGGATGGGTTGAGCCGTAATCATAAACGATTTCGGGCATCGGCTCATTATTGGCACAGCCGGCGAGGTTTATAATCAGAAGTAACCAAACAAGTTTTCTGCGCATTAATAAACCGCTCACTCCTTTCATTCGGCTTTTCGACAAGATATTATCGGCTATTAGTCCAGGCCGGCTGCATTTTTTGAGGGGTTTGATTTTTCCCTGTATCTAATCATTCTGACACTGTTGCCTTTGCTGTTATACTCAACGACATCCATAAAAGAACGAATCAAAAGCATCCCCCTGCCGGCGGGTTTATAGAGGTTATCGCCATATCGAGGGTCTGGAATGACGCCTGGGTCAAAGCCATCGCCCTCATCAGTGAGGCAGATTTCGATTTTTTCCGGGTCTATGACATAATCGACTTTAACGGCCTTGCTCGGCTCCATTTTGTTGCCATGCTTGACGGAATTAGTAAAAGCCTCTTCAAGGGCCAGATGCACTGCGAAAATATCTTCTTCGCTGAAAGTGCCGGCCTTCATGGATTGAAACATTGGTTCGTAGACGTCAGATGCCGCTGCAGGTGTGCTTGGAACAACAACCGAGCGACTGATAGGCATTTTCACAACCATAAAATCGAATATTAAAAAAAACCTAAAAAACCGGCCGGCTTAGAGAGCCAGTCTACAGGAGACCAAAAAGATTAAAAAATGACCCGCCACCGAAAAGAGAAACCTACTTTGCCTTTTCAAGGCTGGCAAGGGCTTCTTCCTTGTCAGGATATATATCGAAAATCTTTGTCAGCCGGGTTATCTTAAAAATTTCATAAATTCGAGGGCTTATGTTACAAAGGCGTAAAAGGCCATCCTGTTCATAAACCTTTTTACTAACGCGAATTAAAAGTCCGAGAACTGCAGAGGAAAGGAACTTTACGTTCGAGAAATCGAGGACGAGCCGTATCCTTTCGGCCTGCTCGAGGATACCCATAATGGATTCCTGCAAATCGACGATATCCCGTTCTTCGAGAATCTTTTCTTCGGTAAATGTGACTATTGTGGCCTCTTCGGCATATTCAACAGCGACTTTTGGCTTTAATGACGTCATATAAAATCTCCACAAAAGCGTCAAAACCCACCCTAAACCTACAAGTCATGGGTTAAAATATCAGATTTACAGGGTTTTGCAAAGAATTTCCAATTTTTTTAAATTTTTGTCAGCGTAATAACAAAAGGCCAAATACCCCATAAATTTCAAAGAAATTGAGTGCCGACAGCGGGGCAAAAACACCCTCTTTAAGCAAAGTCGACATCCATATACTATTATCGGATTTTTGCCGGAAAACCTGAGTGAGGAAAAAATTTTATAAAACTCCTAAAATCTATGCTTTTTTCAGAGAAATGCTCTTGCATTTTAGAGTTTCGAATGAATAATGATAAGATTAAGCTCTGGGGAAACACACCTAATAATGTCCACACCCTGTGGATAGGTAACATTTGACGTGCGTGTGGGCACGACGGAAAAAAACCAATAATTAAAAGTCAGGTTTTGTGTAAAGGAGAGCTAAATGAGAATCAGCAGATCAACAGGATACGGATTGCTGGCGGCGGGATATATCGCCAAGAGTCAAAAGGACGGGATTGTGCTTTCACAGACGATTTCCAAACAGTACAACATACCTTTGGAATATCTGCTGAAAATCCTGCAGCAATTAGTAAGGGCTAACGTGCTTCGGAGTAAGAGAGGTCCTCGCGGCGGTTTCGTTCTGGCAAAACCGATAGGTAAAATCACGATGCTCGAAATCATCGAAGCCGTGGATGGTCCGCTAACAAGTCAGCTCAATCTCGAAGAGCACTCGAAGAAAGACAAGTTCAGCACGAAGGCAGAGAAGGCATATTCGGACGGGCTGAGCGCGGCAAGATCGGTATATAATAAGGTTAAATTGTCCGACCTGCTCAAATAAGAGCGTAACAAAACAAGAGCAATAAAACCGGCCGGTGAGGTCGCCTATACATTCATTCCGTAAGACACTGACGGGTTGGCGATCTCGTCGGCTGGTTGTTTTTTAGAAAAGATGGCTATGCATATCAAAGAATTTCAGCAGATAATCCGCGACAAGTATGAGAAACGGGATCGCGAAAGAGGGGTGCCGAAGACTTTTTTGTGGTTCGTGGAAGAGGTGGGCGAATTAGCGACGGCTTTGGCGAAAGACGACCACACGAATAAACAGGAGGAATTTGCGGACGTCTTTGCGTGGCTTTGCACATTGGCGAATATAAGCGATATCGAGCTGGAGGAAGCGTGCAAAAAATACACCAGCGGAGAGATTAAGGGGTTCAAGCCGAAATAATGGATAGTACTGAGTCCTGAGGACTGCGGGGGAGAAAACAGGTAATTGTCCCTAATAAGTTATTCGTTGAGGCGTTCTTCAGGGGCTATTTTCCATCTGCACATTGAGATGAGGACGGCGAAAAAGACGGTAATCAGCAGCCAGTCTCTTCCCAGTAAAATCAGCGACAGGACGGGATAGCCCTCGTATGGGGCGGCGAACTCCTGAATGAGGGAATTGACGAGCAGGACAATCAATACGGCCGGGATAACAATCTTGATAACATAATCCCAGCACCATGAAATTTTTGTGGTGGAGGCATGGTCAATGTGGTCGCGGAGCCGCTTTGTTTTATAGACCCAGCCGATGAGGATACATTCGAGCAGGCCGGCAAGGACGAGGCCATACTGGTTGATGAAATGGTCGACGATATCAATCCAGAACAGTCCTCCCTGCGTGGTGAATATGATGCTTCCGGCGAAGCCGGTTATGCAGAGGACGGAGACGACGGCAGTCCTGGGGTAATGGAATTTATCGACGACGCCGGAGGTGAATGCCTCGAGAATCGAGATGGCGGAAGAAAGGCCTGCTATAACGAGACTGGCAAAGAATACCGCACCGAAAAGGCCTGATAATGAGGGGAGCATACTAATTGCCTTCGGGAACGCGACGAATGCAAGGCCGATTTGCTTGGTAATGACCTGAGAAATCGGCTGGCCGGTTTTATTGGCCATATAGCCGAGGACGGCGAAGATGCCAAAGCCGACGAAAACGGAAAAGAAGCAATTGGTGAAGCTGATTATGATAGAATCCCTGACGATTTCGCTTTTACGTGGGAGATAGGAGGCATAGGCAATCATAATTCCAAACGCGAGACTGAGTGTAAAGAAGATCTGGGAGAAGGCGTCAATCCAGACGCCTATTTCTTTGAGGCGGGAGAAATCGGGTTTTAGATAGACGGCGAGTCCATCTTTTGCACCGGGTAAACGGACGCTCCAGAAGACGATGACGGCGACAAGGATGAATAATAAAGGCATAAAGAATTTATTAGCGCGTTCGAGGCCTTTCTGGACTCCGAGGAAGACTATAAACCAGCTTAAGAACCAGACACCGGCGAGGCCGAATAGTATGGGGGTCCTGATATCACCGATTTGAAACGGGGAATCGGTTTTCATCAGGAACTCCGTAAAAAAGAATGCATTGGGGTCGTCGCCCCAGGACAGATTGAAAGAATAGAAGAAGTAATCGAGACACCAGGCGATGATGACGGAGTAATAGAGCATTATTCCGAACATAATGAAGAGGAGCTGCCACCATCCGAGCCACTCCCATCGTCGGCTTATCGTGGCGTATGAAGCTGGTGCTGAGCCCCTCATTTTATGGCCGAGTCCTATTTCCAAAATCATCAGGGGAATGCCAACAACAATCAGGGCGATAAAATATGGGATGAGGAACGCCCCGCCGCCGTTTTTATAACAGAGATAAGGAAATCGCCAGATATTACCGAGGCCAATCGCTGAGCCGATTGCCGCGAGAAGAAACCCGATGTGAGTTTTCCACTGCGGTCGATGATGGGCCAATTGCTCGGTCATTGGAGTCTCCTTTTTATTAACGGGAAGCGGTGAATATGCCACAAACGACGGCGGCGGTGAGAAGCTTGTTTTCAGCCTTTTCAATCATAACTGCGGTGAGGGCCTCCGTCAGCTAATGTTGAATTGCGAGCAAGTCAAGTGTGTCGCGTTCGATAATACCCTGCAATCGCCCCCTGGGAACCGAAGGCAGACTGGCGCCTGGAACGAGTTTATTAAAACCGAGGAGCGTTTCCATACACTGCTGAGGGCGGGAGAGTGGAAAGGCACTGCCGAATAAAAGTTTGTCGAGAACTCCCTGCTCGTGCGCTGAGACGACCAAATTATATACCTGCCAGATGTTGCCGGGCTTTATTGAAAGGTCGGCGTAAACTGATTCGTGTTTTTGGAGCAGGCAAATGGTCTGCTCCGTGAAGGGCAGTCCCATAGAGCCGATTATGATTTTGAGGCCGGGAAATGTCCTGGCGATTTCATCAAGGAACAACGGCTGGGCAAATTCAAGGATTCCCTCGGGGCCGAGCGGGGTATTATGGAAGAAGATGGGCAGGTTAAGCTGCTGGGCGGAATCATAAAGCTGCATTGCCCTTGAGTGGGCGGGATGAAAGCCGGTTTCGGCACAGTATAAGACGATTCCCTTCAAGCCGAGTTTTTCTGTAACGGCCTTTAGATTTCTCACGGTGAATGCAGCGGGAAGCGGGTCGACAAACGCAAAGCCGAGCATTTTGTCTTCGTATTTTCGGGTATATTCGCTTAACTCAGCGTTGATTTTATCCGCGGGGGCGTCGGGCGTTGCGAGCACAATACATTTATCGACTACCCCGGCGGCCTCGAGATGCTCTGAAATATCGAGGTTTTCCATACCGGCACATCGAATGTGCGTGTGGCAATCGACTATCATATCCAAAACCCTTCAATTGTCCTGAGTTTTCGGGATATACGCTACCGATTGCGGTTAATAGCGTCAAGAACAAATATAACCGTCAGGGTAACATTCGAATAGCTTGACCAATGGGGCAAGCGAGTGTAAGATTTGGCGGTTGTACTTAAAGGGAGCATAGCTATGGATTGTCCGGTCTGCAAAAACGCGATGATTACGTTAGAGCTGGAGAAGGTCGAAATAGATTACTGCACGGGCTGTAAAGGGGTATGGCTCGACGCGGGGGAGCTGGAACAGCTGATGGGCGACGCCGAGAAATCCAAAGGGCTGATAAGGTCAT
>CAYLYB010000043.1:0-19686 GCA_964387605.1 uncultured Pirellulales bacterium
GTCGGCTCGAGCCCCGCTTCGTTCATTGAGCGGGTGATTGCCTTGCCGCCGCCGTGAACGATAATCGCCCGTATCCCCACAGTCGCCATAAACGCCACGTCGGCCAGCAGCTTTTTCTGCAGGCACTCGTCATCGAGGACACTGCCGCCCAATTTCACCACCACTATTTTGCCCCGGAACTTGCGGATGTATTCCATCGCCTCGATAAGCCCGCGGGCCTTGGTTATTGCCACTTCCACGCCTATACCTCCAAAACCAGGATGCGGAAAAGCGTAAGTCTATTATCGCGATTGATGGTAGTCAACTCATTATTTGCGAGGACTGTGAGCGGGTGAATTTAGCGAAAAAATTGTTCGTGCAATATAATCAGCCGGTCAGCTTGTGTGAGGAAAGTTTGATTTACAGGAGAAGAGAATAGCGGGCTATTGTTCCTCGTCGTCCGGCTCACTTTTCGATTCTTCTTCGTAGGAGAGAGCTTCGCCGAGCTCGTCGGGCTCTTCCTCGACCAGCATACCCTTTTCCTTCAGTTCGGCGCAGGCCACGCAGTATCTCGCCCAGGGTATGGCTTTCAGCCGGGCCTTGGGTATGGGTTCGCCTTTGCCTTCGCAGGTCCCGTATGTCCCCTCGTCAATCCGGCCAATCGCGTCATCTATCTCGGCGAGCAGCTTCTTTTCGCCGTCCATCAAATCCAGTGCGAATTCCTGCTCGAAATTGTCCGAACCAGCGTCAGCCATATGAAAAGGCATACTCGACAGCTCGCTTCGTTCCTTTTTGAAAGTCTCATCTTCTATAGTGCTTACGTTGCCGAGTATCTCGTTGCGCTTGATGATTAACAGCTCACGGAACTTCTTGATTTCCGCAGCCGTCAATGTGCTCCTGCGAGTTTTGCTGCTTTTTCTTTTTGCCATTTTCCTGTAACCTGTTCTGACTGGGCCGAATCAACAGTCGTAATTTACAACAACTTATTTTTCTACGATTTCCCGATAAAATCGGATGCAAGATTATATAACTCTTTTGCCAGCTCTCAACTAAATTTCGCCGGGCAAACTCAGTTTCTTTCGACAATAAGGGCCTGTCACTTTCCAAAAAGGGCTTATAAATAGCGTTTTTTTCTATTGAGGGATGGTTTTGTGGGGACTTAAAAGAGCCGTGAACTGTCCAGAAGCAATGTTACCGGCCCATTATTGATGCTGTTTACCTGCATATGGGCGCCAAAAACACCCTTAGAAACGTTTATTCCTTTCTCGGCTGTAAGTTTCGCGGTTTTTTCATACAGCCGATTGGCAATTTGTGGTTTGGCGGCGTCGTCGAAACTGGGTCTGCGGCCCCTGCGGCAGTCGCCGTGCAGTGTGAAATTGCTGACCAGTAGTATCTCTCCGCCGATATCGGTTACGCTGCGGTTCATTTTACCCGCCTCGTCCGCGAATATCCGCAGCCCCGCCAGCTTTTCCGCCATTAACTCGGCGTCTTTGTCCATATCTGAGGTGCCCACGCTCAGATACACGAGCAGCCCCTTTCCAATCTCCCCGACGATTTGGCCGTCGATCTCGACGCTTGCGCTCAATACTCTTTGTATCACAGCCCGCATAGGAGGCAATTATAGCGAAAAAACATGTAGGGCAAAGCTTCTTGTTGTCGGTGCCGCCCGCAAAAAATGCAACCTTGGTATGGTTTTCTAAGTAAGAAGGTCTTTTTTTTGGCCGATATTCGGTTAAACAGATTAGGGATTAAAAAATGACCACTCAAACGCTTGAAATTAAGCAGGAACCTGCCCAGCAGGTTGAAACAGAGATAATATACGGTCTTCCCGTAAATACTACTGTTTTATTTTCGGACCATAAAGGCATATATAAAAAGCGTATCGAAAAGTATCAGCTAAAATTGCTAACCAAACTATATTTTCTTGAGCCGTTTCTCGAACCAGGCGAAAAAATCCTGCACGTTACGTCCGGCTGTTCACCGATATCGTTTCTCGAACAGCTTCTTAAAGGTGCGATTCTTTATTTTCTCAAGCAATCTTTATTTGTTGTAACCGACAGGCGCATTTTGCATATACCCACTACACCGGACCTGTCTTATCGTTGTTCGATTGCGCAGATTTTGTATGCTGATTGCAACCAGCTTCGCATGAGAGGTTCGACTCTGATTGCCAAATATAAAAGCGGGCGCACTGAGAAGTTCCCCTGCATCCACCGAAGGGGAAAAAAGAAAATAAAGGTGCTTCTCGGAGATATGTCGTTCAAAGGCCGAACAAGCGAGGCGCTTGAAAGAACGCATTTGTGCCCGCGATGCACTTTTCCACTTATAAATCACTATTATAGCTGTCCTAAGTGCTCGCTGGAGTTCAAGAGCAGACCGATGGCCAGAACGCTGTCGATTCTTCTTCCGGGCGGCGGTTATTTTTACACTCGTCATCCTTTATTTGGCGCCCTCAATATTGTCATGGAAACTCTTTTTGTGTTACTCCTGACTGTTCTGTTGATAGTTTTCTCAATGGACCGTTCTTACCAGCCGCGGAGCTTTGGTTACGCCATCGCGATGTGCGTTATGATGCTGGTCTTCGAGAAAGCTATGATGATTATGCATTGTGGCAAATTCATTGACGAGTTCATCCCAAAACAGCGGCACGTCATTTTGCAAAACGACCTGGCCCGCGCCCAGCAAAATTCACCCGAGCTTGAAAATATGCTGTGTAGCGGCTGGCGGTCACGTTAGATAAACGTAATTGCTGCCTTCAAACAAAACTCACAATCCCTTTCATAAGTTTGCCTGAGCGCTAGCTATGGGCTAAACAAAAGCTTGAGCGATTATGCTGCGGTCTTGTGAACAGTCTTTCCAATTACTTGTATGTTCTACAAGTGATAAAGCAATTTTGTCAGATAGAACGTATAATAAGTTGGCGGGCTTAAAAAAGGCCCCTTAACGTTAAAGAGTACTTTAATATGGTCCCGAAAACGTTTTATACAGGTTTAATTGTTGTTATTCTGATCACTTTTGTGTTTGTCGGAATCTTTATCGTGAGTGGGGAAAAAGAAATGACTACCAAAAAGGCCACGTATAAGCATACCAACAGACTCATCAGGGAAAACAGTCCCTATTTGCTCCAGCATGCACACAATCCGGTGGATTGGTATCCCTGGGGAACAGAGGTATTCGAGCGGGCCGAAAAAGAAGATAAGCCCATTTTTCTTTCGATTGGTTATTCCACCTGCCATTGGTGCCACGTGATGGAACGCGAGAGCTTCGAAAATGAAGAAATCGCTAAAATAATGAACGAGCATTTCATTTGTATTAAGGTTGACAGGGAACAACGCCCTGATGTTGACCAGATTTATATGAATGCCGTTGTGGCGATGACTGGCTCGGGCGGCTGGCCTTTATCGGTTTTTCTTTCGCCTGACGGCAAACCCTTTTATGGCGGCACATATTTCCCGCCAGAAGATTCCTATGGCAGGCCTGGTTTTTCTCGGCTGCTTTTGGCAATCGCGGACGCCTGGAAAAACAAAAGACAGCAATTGGTCGATTCCGCGGGCAAACTCGATGATTTTGTAAAGAGCACCGCCGGGCAGCACGGCAAAGAGCCGCTTTCTCCGGAAATTCTTACAAACGCTTTTAATATCTTCCGTGATTCTTTCGACGCTGCCAATGGAGGCTTCGGCCCAGCACCGAAATTTCCTCAGCCGACGAATCTTTCAATGTTGCTTTGTTATTGGCGCCGCTCAGGCGACAAACAGGCCCTGGAAATGGTCGAGAAAACATTGGTCGAAATGGCCAACGGCGGTATTTACGACCATATAGGAGGCGGCTTTCATCGTTACTCCACGGATGCCCAGTGGCTCGTGCCGCATTTTGAAAAAATGCTTTACGACCAGGCATTGCTCGCAAGAGTTTATATCGAGGCGCACAAAATAACGGGCAATCCGTACTTCGAGAGAATAGCACGCGAGACCTTCGATTACGTTTTGCGCGATATGACCGATTCGGCTGGCGGCTTCTATAGCGCCGAAGATGCCGACAGCGAAGGCGCAGAAGGCACTTTTTATTTGTGGGACCCGAACCAGACGGCTTCTGTTTTGGATAAAAGCCAGGCCGAGTTATTTAATGCTTACTATGGCATAACGGAAACCGGCAATTTCGAACGGGGTAAAACCATTCTCAGCGTTCGAGCGTCAATCGAACAGCTATCGAAAAAGTTGAATAAAAATCCGGTCGAAATTGAAAACGCCCTCTCCAATGCCCGCAAGCTGGTCTTTCTGTCGCGTCAGAAGCGCCCAAGGCCCCACAGAGACGACAAGGTCATTACCGCCTGGAATGGCCTGATGATTTCGTCGCTGGCTTACGGCGGGGCGGCCCTCGAAGAACAGAAGTATATAAAGGCAGCTGAACGCTGTGCAGATTTTGTGCTCGATGTGCTGCACAAAGACGGCCGGCTGATGCGATACTGCCGTGATGGCAGGGTCGTCGAAAAGGCATTTCTCGACGATTATGCGCTTATGATAATGGGCCTGCTGGATTTGTATGAGGCGGATTTTCAGACCAGGCGGCTCACGCAGGCAGCGAAACTCAGCGACGAGATGATTGAGCTGTTCGCCGATGAAGATAATGGAGGGTTTTTCCTTACAGGCAATGACGTCGAATCGTTTATAGCTCGTCCGAAGCCGAATTCCGATGGGGCGGTTCCCTGCGGCAATTCAATCGCGGCTTTGGTTTTGCTTAAGCTCGGCCGGCTCAATATGAATCAGCGATTCACGGAGCAGGGCGGCAGGGTGCTCGAATCATTCTCGGGGCAAATGGCCCGCTCGCCCGTCTCTTTGTCCGCGATGCTGATAGCCCTGAACTTTTGGCTCGGACCGACCATAGAGATGGTAATTGCCGGTGATGCCGATGCGGACGATACACGAATGATGATTCGATTGGTTCGCCACAGATTTTTACCAAACGCGGTAGTGATATTACACGAGCCGGGCGCCGCTGGCGAAGCGATAAAAAAATTGGTGCCTTTTACTAAAAATCAGACTATCATAAACGACAAGGCAACCGCTTACGTGTGTGAGAATTATGTATGTAAAAAGCCGGTTAATGAGCTTAAAGAGCTTGAAGAATTGATTAAAAAATAAGGGAAAGCTGTTAGTTCAATGAGTCCCAAGCCGGGAAAAAAACGTTACTTTCTATTGATAGTTGTCGTGCTGGTTTTGTTGCTGCTGTCGGTTCTTGCCGCGAGATACTTCTACGGAGAATCGGGGCGTTCCGAAAAGGAAATTCGCAACGTCGTTTTGATAAGCATCGATACCTGTCGGGCTGATTATCTTGGCTGCTATGGTTATCCTCGGCCGATTACGCCCAATATCGATGCTGTCGCCGAGGAGGGTATTCTGTTTGAAAATGCAATCACACCCGTTCCGATAACCCTGCCCGCTCATTGCTCTATGCTGACCGGCCTGAATCCCCTGCATCACCAGATTCATGACAATCTTGGTTATAAGCTTAGTTCGGCCAGTACGACTCTCGCTGAGATTATGAGCCGGCACGGCTATAAAACCGCTGCTGTAATCGGCAGCTTTGTGCTCAATTCCCAATTCGGTCTTAACCAGGGATTCGACTACTATAACGATAAGTTTGAGCAGACGATTACCACCGGCAATTATGCCGAAAGACGAGGAGGCGAAGTAACCGAAGTTGCCATAAAATGGATCACCGACAATAAAGACGACAAGTTCTTTTTGTTCCTGCATTATTACGACCCGCATTTCAGATACGAACCGCCCCAGCCGTATGCGAGCCGTTTTTCGGATAATCCTTACGCCGGAGAAATTGCATATGCCGACCACTGCGTTGGACAGGTTATAGATAAATTGAAGCGGTTGGGGATTTATGATTCGGCTTTGATAGTTATCACAGGCGACCACGGTGAAATGTTAGGCGAGCACGGAGAGGCTGAGCATGGTTTCTTCATTTATCAATCTGCCCTGCACGTGCCTCTTATCATAAAGCCGTGCAGCGGCATCGAATCAAAGCGAATAAAGAATTTGGTCACCATAGAGGATATTGTTCCCACAGTCTGCGGCCAGGCGGGCATAACACCTGCGGCGAATTTACAGGGTGAAGACCTGTCGGATTATTTCGCGTCTGATAAGGTCGAATCAAACGAAAGATTTATTTATTGCGAGAGCATAACGCCCACAAAACACAACGCCAATGCTCTGCTGGGTGTTGTTACGGCCGGCTGGAAATATATCGAAACTACACGTCCGGAATTGTATGACCTTATAAACGACCCTGTTGAAGGAAATAACCTTATTGCCGAAGAGCCGAAAAGAGCGCATCTTCTGCGCGAGCATTTGAGAATGAAGCTTGAAAACAAACCCGAACAGACCGACCCGAACAGTAAAAGTAAACTCGATGACCAAACGAGAAAACGGCTCGAATCGCTCGGCTATATCGCGGGCAAAAACATCGACGACCAGTTGCAGATAGAGCCGAACAAACAAGACCCCAAGGATGTTATCAAATTTCATAATATAAGGGCCTGTAATGACACGGCGATGACCCTTGCCGGGCAGGGAAAATTGCGGGAAGCCGCTCAACTGCTTACCGAGCTGACTGAGCACTATGAAAAAGCCCGGATTCAGCACGCGATGGGAAGTATATATTACAATCTTGGCGTAATTTACCAGCGGCTCGGCGATGATTCTGAGGCGAATACAAACCTTAACAGAGCGGTGGAGGAGTTTAAAGAAGAATTAACCGTCGAGCCAAATTCTCCGGAAATCTGGCGGCGAATGGGTGATGCCTTGGCGGCAATGGGGGATTACAAATTGGCATGTGAGGTATTCGAAAAGGCATTGTCACTGAAGCCGGATGACCCTTTGATTTATATGAGTCTGGGTGCGGCCCTGAGATTACAGCAGCAATATGAGCGGTCGGTTGAAGTTCTTCAAAGGGGAATTGAGTTAATGTCGGCTCGAGGTGACGAGCAGGCGGTGAAGATGCTGCAGCAGCAGCTTGAACAGGTTCGGTCGGACCAAAAGCCGGTAAACCAGCCAAATTAGCTGTGTCCCGCTGAAATTCAAACCTTGAAAAGCCGGTTCATTTCTGATATATGTATCTAACCTTAAACCGGATATAGTTTTACGAAGGAAGACCGAATGAAACTCGACCCCACCAAAATGAAGGACTGGGAAATAGCTGCCGTAGCCGAGGAGAACATCAAGAGCATTTTTCAGTTGGCTGAAGAAATAGGGCTGAAGCAGGATGAGCTGCTGCCTGCGGGCCACACTGTTGGAAAAGTCAACTTTATGAAGGTTCTCGGCCGGCTCAAAAACGTTCCCACGGCTAAATACGTCAATGTTACAGCGATTACGCCGACGCCGTTCGGCGAGGGCAAGACCACGACCACGCTCGGCCTGGTGCAGGGACTGGGCAAATGCGGGAAAAGGTCCGTCGGTGCGATTCGCCAGCCAAGCGCAGGCCCGACATTGAATATCAAGGGCGGTGCGGCCGGCGGCGGCCTGTCACAGTGCATACCGCTGATTCCGTTTTCAATCCGGCTCACCGGCGATATAGATTCCGTTACCAACGCACACAATCTTTGTATGGTCGCGCTTACTGCTCGTATGCAGCACGAAAGAAACTACGACGACGAACGTCTGGCGAAAAGAAATCTGCGACGATTGGATATCGACCCCGAATCCGTGCAAATCGGCTGGGCCATCGACCTATGCGCGCAGGCGCTTCGCAATATCAGAATCGGAATGGGGACAAAGACCGACGGCTATGAGATGAATTCGGGTTTCCAGATTTCGGTTTCCAGCGAGGTTATGGCGATTCTGGCAATCGCGAAGAACCTTAAGGATTTCCGTAAACGTATCGCGAAAATGGTCGTAGCCAGGGACAAAAAAGGCCACGATATAACAACTGCGGACCTTGAGGTAGACGGCGCAATGACCGCCTGGATGGTCGATGCTCTGAATCCGAACCTGCTTCAGACAATGGAAGGTCAGCCCGTTTTTGTTCACGCCGGTCCTTTTGCGAATATAGCAATCGGGCAGAGTTCCGTTATTGCCGACCTTACTGGAACGAAACTGGGCGACTACCACGTAACAGAAAGCGGCTTCGGCACCGATATCGGCTATGAAAAATTCTGGAATCTCAAGTGCCGGATATCCGGCCTGAAACCGGATGCCGTGGTCATAGTCGCGACCGTTCGAGCGTTGAAGATGCACGGCGGAGGCCCGCCCGTCAGGCCCGGCACTTCGCTTAGCGAGGAGTATTCGAAAGAGCACCTCGATTTACTGGAAAAGGGCTGCGAGAACCTGATTGCCCATATCAATATCGTCAAAAAAAGCGGCATAAAGCCGATTGTGTGCATAAACAGCTTCTGCACCGATACCAAGGCCGAGCATAAACTCATTAAAAAAGTCGCTGAGCAAAACGGTGCCGTCCCGATTGTATCAGAGCACTGGCTAAAAGGCGGGGCGGGTGCGGTTGAGCTGGCTGAAGCAGTGATAGATACCTGCAGAAGGAAAAATAATTTCAAGTTCCTTTATGATTCGTCAATGCCGCTGCGTCAGAGAATAGAGCTTATCGCCAAAGAGGTTTACGGCGCCAATGGCGTCTCATATTCAGAGGTCGCACTGGAAAAATTAAAGGCGCTCGAATCGAATCCTAAAACTCAAAATTACGGCACCTGTATGGCCAAGACCCATCTTAGCTTGTCTTATGACCCCGGCTTTAAGGGTATGCCTATCGGCTGGCAACTGCCCATCAGGGACGTGCTCGTATATAAGGGAGCTGAATTTGTAGTGCCTCTTGCCGGTGAGATTAAGCTGATGCCCGGCACCGGCTCGGACCCGGCCTTTAGAAGGGTCGATGTCGATGTCAATACAGGCAGGGTGACAGGACTTTTTTAATCGGCTGATAATCGAGGGAAAGCAATGGCAGCGAAGATAATAGACGGTAAACAAATCGCCGCTGATATGCGGGCCGAACTAAAAAACCATGTCGCCAACCTTGCCAAAAAGGGCATTGTGCCGGGCCTTGGTGTTGTGCTCGTCGGCGACGACCCCGCATCGAAGTCATACGTCACGGCCAAGCAAAAGGCCTGCGAGGAAATCGGGATTTATTCCGATGATAACCGCCTGCCCGATACAACTTCGCAGCAGGAGTTAATTGCCTTAATCGACAGGTTGAACAAAGACCCTAAAATTCACGGCATTTTAACTCAATTGCCCCTTCCGAAACAAATCGACGAATCCGCGGTTCTGCTTGCGATAGACCCCGACAAGGACGTGGACGGATTTCACCCGATAAACGTCGGTAAAATGGTAACGGGCCACAAGGCGTTTTTGCCCTGCACTCCTCATGGTGTCGTGCAGCTTCTGATTCGGGCCGGCGTGAAAATCGAAGGCGCAGACGTGGTCATCGTGGGCAGAAGCAATATCGTCGGTAAGCCCCTGGCGAATATACTGATTCAAAAAAACGAAATGGGCAATGCCACCGTAACCGTCTGCCACACGCGAACTAAAAATCTCGCCGAGCACACTAAGCGGGCCGATATAGTCATCGCCGCAGCCGGCCGGCCGAATACCATTACCGCCGATATGATAAAACAAGGCGCGGTGGTAATAGATGTCGGTGTTAATCGCGTCGAGGACGCAACGAAAAAACGCGGCTATCGTCTCGTCGGCGACGTGGATTTCGAGAAAGTTAAGGAAAAGGCCTCGCTTATAACGCCTGTGCCCGGTGGTGTAGGGCCGATGACGATTACAATGCTGCTTTATAATACCGTCGAATCAGCCAAGCGTGCTGCCGGCTTGCTGTAATCGCTTCTTCCTGCATTGTTTTCGTCTGTATTTATTTGGCAATCTTCAGTTGTTCTACGCCCGGAAGTTTTGGAAAATGTCCGTGCGGTTCGGTCTGGTACCAGAAGGCGACAGAGGAGATATCGTCCTGTAAAGGCAGATATTTGCCGTCGTTCTGCCAGCCAAGCGCCTGAATTGTGACGCTCAGGTCTTTTTCAAAGCGTATCGGGTCCATTATATGCCACCGATATAAAGAGAATCGCGGCTGGTCTTTCGGATTATGAATAATTCTTTCTTCGATGAACTTGCCGTTCTCAAAAACCCTCGTTTTTCTGACCGGCTGACCTTTTGGGTTGATTATCTGCGGCATACCCGCATATGGGCCGGTGAATGTCTGATAGCCGCCTCCTTTGGGATTTTCGAATCCGTATGAGCCGCAGAAATAGTCCTCGGTACCCGTTGTGCAGATTGTCGGAAATTCCCTGTCTCCATCGATGTAGAACTTAATCTCGCCCTCGCCCCACCACCCCGGGCTGTTCGCTCCCCAGGTCATATATGTCCCCACGTAATGCCCGTGTCCGACAATGGCGTCGACAATTGTATAGACCTTTTTATAAGGCACAGGATTGACCCTGCGAAACTGGGCGTGGAAATAAGCTGCGTTTTCAGCGACATCCGTAAGGCAATAGTCAATCTGATAATATAGTGTCATTAGCTTGTCGTCGATGTTGGTCATCGTTACCCTGCACCCTTTTCTAAAAGGCATTGGCCAATAGCAGTTAAAGCCGCTTTTCGGATTGACACAAACAGCCAGCGATACGACCTGTGCATACTCGCCCATGCCGCAGGCGAAGAAGTCGCCTACGGGGCATTCCACAGAAGGAGTCTCTTCGCCATCCCAGTATATGCGCAATATGCTCAGGCGATTGTCTCCGGTCGGCGTCATCCAAATATGCTGAATTGCACCACAACCGTTTATCTCGGCAAGCACAAATGTCTGATTCGGCTCGATGTGAATATAGGGATTTACCTTCCATCCTCGCCCCAAATCACGTGCGGCATCGGATGCAGTGCCCTCGCCGACTTCTGCCATTGCACCTTTTCCTTTTTCGCCGGTTGGATTCTCCGGGCTTATAGACCTCGTCTTGGCGTTTGACAGGAGGTGTAGGCTTCCCATTGTCATACCCATTCCGTCAAAATCCTGTTCTTCTGGAAAGGCGGGGCCTGCAATCAGCATTGGAGTAAGCAGGATGATTGAGCAGACAAATCTTTTCGCAAATAGACGATTCGCTTTTTTCATGGCTTATCTCCGTAAAATTCGTTCCTGTCTTGGGAGCTAGGTGTTCATAATGAACACGAGTATAGAGACAAGGTAAATAAAGGGCGAACAACGCACTGTCGGCCTGAAAAGACAATGCCTGTAGTTATTGTTCCTGGGTCGAATTTGGTTCGGCCGGTGGCTCAATTTCTGTTGTCTCATTAGGTTCCACAGTCCCCTCTTTCTGTTTTTCTTCTACTGCTTTGTCTTCGAGCAGTTCCGCCACGGGCTTAGTCATATTTTGTGCGCGGAAGGTTTGTATCTGATATACCCAGCCGTTATGTTTTTCCAGAAAATCTTCGGCGGTGTCGCGGGCCAGCAGCTTCGCCTCTTTTTTCTTCAGCTCCTCTTCCGATTCGACCTCGCCCTTTGTTTTTGTTACGGGGGTTTTGTCCGTAAATTTCGCGTCGCACTTGACGAACCATCTCTCCTGGTCGTCCTTTGCCAGCCAGAAGTTATAAACCGCGGAATTCTTCAGCAGGCAGGAGTATTTTCTGTCGAAAGGCAGCGATATCATTGATGCTTCGGTATTGACGTCTTCGAACCTTATATTCGCCAGTGAAACGAAGACCCTGTTGGCCATATCTTGTATCAGCTCTTTACCTTCGGGCATATTTTCGAGAGAGATGCCTCCGTCGTCGGAAGATATGAGAGTATAGCTTTCATCCGGGCCGGTAACGGTTACCGAATTAATATCTTCCCGTTTGATGCTGATAAGCTCTCGGTCGATATATTCGGTGGCCTGCTTTTTAATCCACGGCACCTCCTGAATTAAATATACCCTGTTATCATCGACCAGTCTTGCGTATGCGCCTTGGCCCTGTCCTTTTGGTTTGCTGATTACGACCCCCGTCAGCAGAGACGAGTCGGCTTTGTAGAATTTCACGATGTCGCGGGCATCATCTTCGGTAACGCCAAGCTGGTCGTGATTGGCGGGATTATCGGTGAACATATCGCTTGTCTTGATATCCAGGCACGTGGCGATTAGCCGATTAATCTCACGTGGCAGGGCGGGGTAATTGTCTTTGCTTGTGACTGCGAAATCAGCGCCCCTGCGAGTCAGGATTACCTGTTCGTCGCCTTTGCCTATTGTAATACTTGCTATCTGGTCGGGATCGAGTCCCTGTATGAGATACGAATCGGTGCCCTGTGCGGTGTAGGGTCGGTTCGAAATCTTCGATACCGTTACCGTGAGAAACACCATTATGATTGCCGTCAAACCAAGTATTATGAGATTACGGTTGCTCATATCAAAACTCCTATGGACTCAGGAATCACTGGCGTGACTGATATAGTGTCTTTTAGTAACGCTTCGCCGAAGGCCGAGAATTATCGCGATGAGAAGTATCACAGCCGGCGCTGCTAACATATTGAAGGCCCGCAGCTTGTTGCCCAGATTTTCGATGCGCTGCCGTTTTTGCATTCGCACCTCTCGCAACTGGCGACGCGCCTCGAGTTTTTTAAGCTCGAGATCTCGTGTCTTCTGGACAATCGAGCTTCCTATGAT
The DNA here is from genome assembly GCA_964387605.1 of uncultured Pirellulales bacterium. Classification (GTDB taxonomy): domain Bacteria; phylum Planctomycetota; class Phycisphaerae; order Sedimentisphaerales; family Anaerobacaceae; genus Fen-1362. Next base: position 12,626 of record CAYLYB010000043.1, read on the forward strand.
TTTCTTTTCCTCCTCGTCCTTGGAGGTAAGCAGCGTCCTCAACTGCTCCTCGAAGCCGGCAATTTCTTCGTTTAGCTTGGCGACCTCGTCGGCGGTTTCGGCCTCGGCCTTCGCCTCGATTTCGTCAACGACCGCAAAAGGCCTTTGGAAGTGGCCGCGCGACCTGATTGAAATCAAATCGCTCGACCCGCTGAGTTCGTCAGCCGAGTTCATCAACACGGCGCTGTTGTCGCCGATAATTAGCAGGCCGAACAGGGGGTTTCTCTGGTAAGCCATACCATCGCTTATGAAATCGACGTCGCTGAATACTGCCACGACGCAATCCTGGGGCGCTTCGGTAAGCCCCGTGAGCCGGACCTTTTTCTTTGCCGGCTTGTTCGCATCCTGTGAATCAGCCGGCTCATTGGAACCCACCTCTGTTTCGATACCCTCCGGGAAGCTGCTTTTGAGTCTTCCCGTTATCATATACCCCATTGCCACCGGCTTTGTGCCGTCGGTGAAATTGGCCATCAAAGATGAAGGGTCGAGCATCTGCAGGTCAAGCGGGCTGCTGACCCTGAAGCTATTGCCCCTCGATGTTGTCGTTATAAGCGGCGTTCGTTCGATTTTCCGCTCATTGGCGTCATCCGGCGGGGCGATTTCTTTTAATACGCCCGCGAACCATACCCTGACGAAGTTTAGTTCCGAAGTAATCACGCTATTTTTGTTGAAGCACTCGGGAGGCGTAAGGTTTAGGTAGCCGATAATTTTTTCCGCTCTTTGGTCGGGCCGAATCGACGCCTCCGGCGCAAGACTGCGGTCGCCCGCGAACGTAAGTTCGGGCATATCAAGCCCCCACGTGTTAAAAAGCTTTTTGAGATTCGAGCTTTGATTCGCCTTTCCGAGTTGAGACTTCGCCTGCTCCAACTGGTCCGCATAGCAGTAGGGGTCAACACAGATAATCGTCCTGCCGCCTTTGAGGATAAACTGGTCTATCGCGAATTGCGTTTTCTCCGGCAGGTTCTTCGGGTGAATGACAAGCAGTATATCGATATTGTTGATGTCGCTCGTGTTGGTCGGGATGCTTATCGTCTCGTATTGCTGTTTAAGCTGCTGAATTATCGCCCATGCGGGTTTGGGCTGCTGGCCCTGCATACGCATCATCTGGGCCATATAGTCGCTCATCTCATCACCCATTACGGGCAGCGAGCTTAGAATACCTACCGTTTTCTTCTCGCGCGTGATGGCCGTATCGATTAGTCCGCTTATGTCGTATTCGATGAAGTTCTGCCTGTCCGGAGAAAAGAAGGGAATCGTCTTTTCGACGCCGAACTGCGTCTGGGCGACCAGCCCGAAAAAGAAATTTTCCTCCTCGGTTATCGGGAACTTTTTCAGCCCGTAACGGGTCGCATCGACTTCGTCCTCCGAATAAGGCCTTGGGTCGATTATCTCGAGCTGGACCATCCCCTTCGATGCTGCAACATACTCGTCGAGAAGGTCTTTGACGAATTCGTAGTAGTTATTGAAATACTTAATCTGGTCAGGTCCTTTAATTGCGGCGGTCCTGGCGTAGTAGAGCTTGAGCTTTATCGGCTGATTGAGCTTGGCTAAAATCGCCCTTGTGCCGGATGAAAGCGTATAAAGCTTTTGCTCGGTAACGTCGATTTTCAGACGCCTGCCGACGTTCTGGCAAATGATTATCGCGCTGAAAGTTATCACCAAGACCAAAACTACCGCGATTAGCGCTCGTATGGTTCTGCTCATCAGCTCGCCTTCCTTTCTTCGAGTATAATTGCACAGGCAATTACCCAGCCGACAATCAGAAGTAGAAAGTATGAGATATCTCCGAATTTCAAAACGCCTTTTAGAATCGATTCGAAGTGTGTTTGAAAGCTCATTGTTTCAGTTGCCGCGACAAGCCCCGCAGGTAAAAAGGTCGAGAGGTAATTCATTGTCGTCGGCATACCCGCGAATACGAGCACGGCACAGGCGACGACCGACAGCACAAAACTTATTACCTGGTTCTTGCTCAAGGCCGAGAAAAAACAGCCCACAGCAAGAAAACCCCCGGCCATCAGAATACTTCCGAGATACCCTGTTATAATCAGCCCCGTATCGGGATTGCCGAGATAGCAAACCGTTATCGCCATCGGGAATGTCAGGCCCAGGGCGATTGCGAGAAATACCCACGCCGCGAAGAACTTGCCCAGCACGGCCTGTGTCGTGGTAATTGGCAGCGTTAATAAAAGTTCGATTGAGCCGCTTTTTCGCTCTTCCGCCCAGATTCGCATCGCCGTTGCCGGCACTAAAAACGCGAACAGTAACGGCAGATTGACAAAGAACGCGCTCATATCCGCTTGGCGTATCTCGAAGAAGCCCTGCTTGAATGTCAGATATCCGGAAAAGAAAAGAAAGACGACAAGGAATACATACGCAATGGGCGTCGTAAAATACGATTTTAGTTCCCTTTTAAATACTGCTTTTAAGCCGTGCATTTTAAACTCCTGCCTAATCCCTGTTGCCCGAGCATGTTCTTTCAGCTCAGGCCGCTTTTTCTCGTGTAATTTTACGAAATACTTCGTCCAGCGAGCAGTTGTATTTTTTACGCAGTTCGTCCGGGGTCGAATCCACTAATATTTTGCCACGTGCTATGATTATCGTCCTGCTGCAAATCGCCTCGACCTCTTCGAGGATATGCGTTGAGACGACGATACATTTGTCTTTGGCCATTTTGCTGATGAGGCCGCGAACCTCGTGCTTCTGGTTCGGGTCAAGGCCGTCGGTCGGCTCGTCTAATATAAGCACATCGGGGTCATGAATCAGCGCTTGCGCCAGCCCTACGCGCCTGCGATAGCCCTTCGAAAGCGTCTCGATTGTCTGGTGATACACTGATTGAATCGAGCACATCGGCACGACTCGGTCAAGCGCCTGCTTGCGGGCCTTGCCGGTAATTTGCCGGGCGTCGCAGATAAAATCAAGAAAACTGCCAACAGTCATTTCGTTGTATGCCGGGACGTTTTCCGCCAGATAGCCGATTACCTTTCTCACATCGAGCGGGTTTTTGATTATATCGTAGCCGCATACCGTCGCGGTGCCGCTGTCCGGCCGTAAAAAACACGCTAACATTCGCATTACCGTGCTCTTGCCTGCTCCATTGGGGCCGAGAAAGCCCAGAACCTCGCTCTTTTGCACATCGAATGACACTCCGTCAACAGCTACAATTGAGCCGAAGCAGCGTCTCAACTCTTTAATTTTTATCATTTTTTTTGCTCCTCAGCGTACAAACTATATATATCGGCCGAAGTGCCTTTGCCTGTGCAGTAGTTCGCTTCCGCAACCGCTGCAAAATTATAGTTTAACACTGGCGAAGGTCAAGTATCCTCGAACTTGTTTTACGGGAAGGATTGTATTTTGTTCGGACCGGAAAACACTATACCCGCGGCGGATTTTGCCCCGGGTATATGTGCGCGCTCATAGAGAAAAGTGCATGTGATAAGCTGATATTGTCAGCTTGTTACTGCTTTCCATCCCTGGTTAAGCTCTTCCATAAGCTTGATAACCTCACGAATCAAGCGGGGGTCTTTTTTGATGTTTGCCTCGGAGAGTCGCTTTGTCATAAAACAGTAAAGTTGGCGTAGATTCACAGCGAGCTCGCCGCCGCCGTCCATATCGAGCACGGCGTTAAGCTCGTTGATTATATCCTGTGCCTTTGTGATATACTCGCCTTTAGTGACGTAATTTCCCGCCTCTAATTCTTTCGCCGCAAGGTTCATAAACTTTATTGCACCCTCATAAAGCATAACAATGAGACGTCCTTTGCTTTGGGTGCTTATAGCGTTCTCTTTGTATACTTCGACTCCATTCATCATACCGCTTCCTACAAATGATTTATGAATAGGTGTTTGAATAGCCAATGGTTACCTTTCTATTGTGTTACGGCTCAACAGGTGGTCAAAATATGGGGAGGCGACCTTACAGCCACCTCCCCCTGTTGTTGGTTACGTTTGCTTCCCGGCTGTTAGCTAAGCAGTGATAGTGCCATAGTGGGCATCATATTGGCCTGAGCCAGCATCGCGACGCCGGATTGTGCGAGAACCTGGTTCCTTGTAAAGGCAGCCATTTCCGTGGCGGTATCAACGTCGCTGATACGGGATTCTGCCGCCATCAGGTTTTCGGCCTGAATGTTAAGAACCTCAACGGTTGTTTCCATACGGTTCATCTTCGCACCGAATTCTGCGCGAGCCGTCGTCGCTGTGCCTATCGCGGTGTCCAAAGTTGTCAGGGCTGCCTGTGCGCTGGCGGCGGTGTTGATGTTCAGAGTACTTACTCCGAGGCCGGCCTTGGTCATATTCTTCATATTTACGGTGATAGTGTCTGTCGAACCACCGAACACAACCGATATGTTTCCGGTTGCACTATTGAGCAGGCTGGTGCCGTTGAACTTCGCCGAACCGGCAATACGCTCAATTTCGTTGGCCAGTTCATCGAACTCGGTGTCCATAATAGAACGCTGAGCGGATGAATATGTGCCTGTGCCGGCCTGTTCGGCCAGCTGTTTCATGCGGACCAGCAAATTATCGATGGTCTGCATACCACCCTCGGCGGTTTGTATTAGACTTATGCCGTCCTGAGCATTACGTGAACCCTGCTGCAGCACTGCAATGTCCGCCCGCATCAACTCGCGGACGGCGAGGCCGGCGGCGTCATCCTTCGCACTGTTGATGCGCAGGCCTGACGACAACCTCTCGACCGACTTGGCCAAAGCATCGTAGCTCTTGCCCAAGTTTCGCGCGGCGCTTTCCGCCATGATGTTGTTCTTAATAACTAACATATTTCTGACTCCTTAAAAGCTGTTCCGTCAATTCCTCAGCTCTCTTCTATCGCGGCTGCGAGCGGACCTGCGACATCAATTAGTCGTGCAACGAGCACGCAGTGAGCTTACATATAAAATTATCGAGGGAGTTGATGTGAACTTAAGGGCTTTGGGCAATGCCGATAGTTGTATTATTAAGGACCTGTAATATCAGCCGGTTAGCTTAAAAACGCCCGCCTGCAACGTCCGAGAATAAATGGCAGGCAAAAAAATTTTGTTTGAGTAACTTCGCCAAAAGCCATAGTTGCCGGGTTTAACAACAGAGTGTATAGTAAAGGTGTGCCGGGGATTGTGATAACGGAATGGAATCCGGATATAATATGACGGTCGCAGAGGACCAAAAAAGCAAAAAGACGTTACTTACTTTCAACTGCCATGAGTCTTGGGTTTACCAGCTCGGCTGTCTGGGCTGCAACCTCGATATTATCATAGGTCTTAAAGGAAGATATCATCCCGGCTGGGACAGGCAGATGAGACCCGTGCCGCCGAACTCCCGCCTTATTACTCTGGCCGAAGCGCTCGAATCGAAGACCGACTATTACTGTATTATAGCGCACAACATCACAGACCTGCTCGATGTCAAGTTCAGACAGGAGTCGAAGCTCATAGTACTTCATTCGGTAATAGAAGGCCGCGTTCAGGAGGAGCGGGCGAAAACCAGTCCGGCACAGATGAGGGAAATGTTGCGCAAATATCTCAAAGCCGTCGCAGGTCATGCCGTGGCGACATCGATGAATAAAGGTAAATCGTGGGGCTTTACGGAAGACATCGTTGTGTTCGGCGCAGATGCGGATGACTATTATGCTTATACCGGCGAGCAGGCGTGCGGGTTGAGGATATGCAATTTCATCGAGAGCAGAAGGCAGATTTTAATGTGGGATTTTCACGAGCAGGCCTTCGCTGGACTGCCGATTCGGCTTGTGGGCCATAATCCCGATATGCCGGACGTTTCGGCCGCTGCTGACTGGGACCATCTGAAGAAGCTGCTGCAGGCCCATCGTTTTTATATTCACACAGCCGACCCGCGATATGAAGCCGGATACAATATGTCTACCGTTGAGGCGATGGCGGCGGGGATGCCTATACTCGGCAACAAGAGTCCGACGTCACCAATCGAGCATGGCGTAAGCGGGTTTTTAAGCGACGAACCGGCCGAGCTGCGAAAGTACGCGATGATGCTGCTCAATGACAAAGAGCTGGCGACAAAGATGGGCCAACAGGCGAGAAAAACCGCTATCGAACAGTTTTCTATCACAAGATTCAAAAAGGCATTCCTGAGGTCAATCGAGACTGCCCGGCGAAAATGGCACGCAAAACAGGGACTGGTGCAATCCATCCCTGTGGAGCCTGTGATGAGCGAACCGAAACCACTGTTTACGCAAATACCTGACCACGGGCCTGCTTCAGATTAAGACGTCCAGAAGCTCATTCGAGGGCGAGGACTGGTGTGATTCAAATGATTCGGCCTGATGAAACTCAAACGCTTTGCCGGCATAAGTCGGCGTTATAAATGAGTCATCCGAAGGCCGGTTTCCGCCGTTATCTCCGAAGCCGTGATTGTCCGCCTGTTCCCATTGGCTTTGCAGAAAATTATCGCGCCATGACTGCTGTCCCGGCTGGCGCGACAAATCAGAAAGCATTACGTCGATTCGCTTTATCGTTATTCCCGATTGTTCGAGAGAGCGGATTATTTCCGGTATCGCCTGACGTATTTCAGCCCTGGTCTGGGGATTTGTCGCCTCCAGCAGGCCTGTCATTTCGTTGCCGCGCTCGCTGAATTTTATCGAAACCCTGCCAAGCTCAGGGGGATTCAATTGGATGGTAATCTGGCGTTGTCCCTGCTGCAGAGAGGCCTGAATTGACTCGTGAATCTGTTCTTGTATCGCTGCTCTTGTTTCTGTCATCGATGCGTTGGAGTTGGCACGGTCGGTAGCGATTGGGCGATTACCTGTAATTATTTCACCGATGGCAGAATTCGTTGTCTGACCTTGTGTGACTTGTTGTGTTTGTTTGCCGGCCTCTTGTTTTGGAGTTGGTTTTGTCCCGGCAAATAATTCTATCTTTTCGACATTCAGCTTCCCGGCCGGCTGGGCAATACCCGACACATTTGCGAAGCGTTCTGAAATTGATTGTCGAGAGTCTTTTTGTCCTTTGGCGTCCGTTTTATCTTTGGCTCCATCCCTGAGTCCTGGGTCGCGATTTGTCATCG
>CAYLYB010000044.1:0-19360 GCA_964387605.1 uncultured Pirellulales bacterium
GCAAACGGTTCAGCGTTTAGCGGATAGGGTTCAGTGTTCAGATTCAGGGAGGTAAGTTGTTCGATTTGTTTTGCGGTATTTGGCAGCAGTTTGGCAAGCTCGGCTGAGTTAAACCTTTCTTTTAGTGTTTTTAATAGCTCGATTTTCTTACTCAGCACGTCGCTTCCGCCCAGCCGATTCAGCGTTGCCAGTAATATGCCCGCCTGTTCGTCGTCGATATCCCAAACAACGCAGTCAGCCTGTTCTTTGCCGAGCTTTTTTAGTGCCTTTACGCGGTGATGGCCGTTGATTATTTCGAAGCAGCCCTTTTGCTTCGGATGAGGCCGGACGACAATCGGCTCATAAAGACCAGTCCGCTCGATATTGCGAATCAGCTTGCGAAACGTCGCGTCGCTCATCACATTCGGATTGGCGGGATGGGCAATGAGCTTCGATATTTTTATTTGCCGTGTAATGTTATCCATAATCATCAATCATCAATAATCAGTTGCAGGTTCGGGTTCTTCCAAAAGTAATAGACGGGTCTTTCGGTGAGCTTGGTGAGCACAAATCTTGTTCTTTCGATACCAGGCTTCATAAGCCGGCGTTTGCCATATGCCTGTACAAATATCTTCATTTCGCGTTCAATAAATCGGCGGGCTGGTTTGGCAAGCTTGTCGATTTTCCGTTGAACGAGTTGCGGGTCGATAAGCTGCTGTTCTGTGATTCCGACGGTATCGAGCGCCTCGGTGAGCCGAGCGCAGTCGGTTGATATCGGCGGTTCGTATCTGGTCATACCCGCCTTTTCGAAAAAAGGGTTTATTCTGCCCATCACGGCTAAGGCCTCGATGAAAGGGACATCCATAACCGGCATTGTCTCTTTGACTAATCGGGCGGCGAGGCCCAGTGCACGGAACCTCGGCTCGATGATTACCCTGCTTATGGTTCGGATGTTTTTATTGACGAGTTTGAGCCGGCTTTGCCTGTCGAGACCGGTGAACAGCCCTGCTGTTGCGATATTTCGCAGTTGTGCCCCCGCGGTCGGCATCGAATAAACAATCACGCCCGCAGTCTGCAATTTTTCAGCGGTGCGAAAGTTGCCTTTCAATGCGAATATGCGTACATAAGGACGAAGGTTGTGCTCGCGGTAATGGTAATGCGCCAGCGAGTCGTAATCGGCTCGTGTGCCGGGTACGATTTTTAACATCTTTGTGATGCTGCAGGTTTTCATTTTATCTTTTTGTTTTGTATGTTACCTCAGCCGGGCCTGATAAGTGTTTGACGATAAGCACATCTGGTTGCAGGTCCGCGAGGATGTCGTCATGGCTGGATGCGAGGAAGAAAGTAACGCCGTTTTTCTTTGCGAACCTTCGGATATTGTAGGCAATCACCGCGGCTGTGATGCGGTCGAGATTGCTGCAGAACTCGTCGGCGAATACGTATTTTTTTCCGGATGCGATTGCCGAGGCCAGCCGGAACCTGAACTTTTGCCCTTCGCTCAAATAAGCTGGCGGGGTTAGCATACAGAATACGTCGCTTAAGCCTGCAATGCTGAACAGCAACAGTGTTTTTACGACTGTCGATTCTTCGCCATAGATACAGTCAATCGAGGCTACATCCGACGGCATTCGAATCTTCTCGATATTGACTTGTTCATCGGGCGAAATGGCATTTTGAAACTCACGAAGCAGCACGCTTTTGCCGGCTCCCGATGGGCCGGTTATATATACTATGTCGCCGGCTTCAACGTCGATTGAGCATTTGTGCGTAACTCGACTATCTTCGAGCCGGTCGATCGTTAATCCGAACATTCGCATAACAGCCGTTACGCGTTTGCTGGTTTTCACGGCTGTGTCGAATTGTTTGGTTACGGACAGGGTTTTCATCAGCGATAACTTTTCTTTTTCGAGTCGTATTGAACGAGATGCTGAATTTGTCTCATCGTTTTTCTGACCGTGTAAATTGTGACTTCGTGCCTGGTTGCGATATTTTTCATCGAGATGCCGAGGATAAAGTAATCATGGGCGATTTCCATTTGCACGGGCGTGAACTGGTCGCGGTTACGCAGGCAGGTTATATACTCACCGTCGAGTAACCTCCGTATAACCTTATGAATCCTCCGGGCGATATTGGCCTCGTTTACGCCTGATATTCTGGCCATCTGCCGGTATGTATTGGCGTTATCCAGATACATCTGGATAAGGGCCTTGTCCTTACCGGTTAGAAGGCCCGCTCTGCAGCGAAGCAGCTCGATATTGTCTTTGAGGGTTTCCTCTGTTTCGCTTTTTCTCTGGATTCTCTTTAACGCCCTGCTTCTTGCCATTTTGCAAACCTGACTTCAGAATAGGCCTAAAACCGCCTAAAATGCGTTCTAAGGCGTCTTTTTTGCCTCATCTACCCAAACTCCGTCCCCGTCGGCTACAGCCAACGAGGGGTAAAATGACCCGTCAAAAGGCCTATTGTTGTTGTCTTTACACCTAACTTCAATTGCAATTTTACTATTAGGGCAACATTTGTCAAGAGTTATTTTGTTATAATTCTAAATTATTTTTATATTTGCTATTCATATAACAATAGTCGAACAGCTAAAATCAGCACAAAGGACCTGTAAAGGCTATGAAAAGCCCCTTAGAGTGGTATAAGATAGGTTCGTTTCTGGAAATTTATAAGATTTGATTTGAATATGCCTGTCGGCTATTATTCGGCAAGATTGGCTGATTAAACAGGTGTTAATAAAGGTAATCGAAACTTGGCAAGAGTTGATAGCAATTCAGATGAACCGTTGATACTGGCGGTTGAGACCAGCGGCAGGATGGGTTCGGTTGCGCTTGGGCAGGGTGAAAAACTGCTCGGCGAGCAGTCATTCAGCGAGCCGATGAGGCATAGCGAGGAGATATTCCCTGCTGTAGTGGGCCTGCTCGAAAGAGTCGCCAAAAAGCCTGCTGATATCGAGCAGGTTCATATCTCGAACGGGCCGGGCAGTTTCACGGGCCTGCGAATAGCGGTAACGCTGGCAAAGACAGTCGCCCTTACTAATAAAGCCAAAATCGTCGCAGTCGATACGCTTGACTGTATAGCCGCCAACGTGATTGAAGGCGATTGCAATACTAATTTGAAACTGGATGAACGACTGGCAACAATTCTCGATGCGAAACGAGGCCAGTTTTTCGTTGCCGTTTATGAAAAGGCCGATGATGCCGGCTGGCAGAAAATTCTTCCGGATTGCTTAGTGACCGCCGATGATTTTCTCCACAGTTTTGCCGGTTGTGGAAAACCGATTGCGTTACTGGGCGAGGGACTGGTTTATTACAAGGACAAATTCGAAGACCCCGCTGTGCGGTTTCTCGATGAGAAATTCTGGAATCCGACGGCAGCCAATATTCATCAGCTCGGCTGGTCGATGGCGAAGCGAGGGCAATTTGCCGATGTGTTAACGCTTGCGCCAAATTATCTTCGCCGGCCCCTCGACTGAGCTTGGGACGGTAAGCTTGTCGAAGTGCCGGATGTGAAGCTCAAGCAGATATAACTAATACCTTCGATTGCCGACATCGTTACTGCCTGCTCACTTCGACACGATGCCTTTTGAGCCGCCGGATATTAGTGATGCCACATTGGCGAGAATCCTTGGCAGCATAAGTCCGCTGTGTGTCGCAAGGTATTTCGGTTCCCAGACGGGACCGAATTTGTCTTTATACTGGCGCAGGCCCTGAAAGTTGTAAAAGTGTTCACCGTGTCGGAATACAAATGCACCGGTCCGCTCCCATAGCGCCGCCAGCGGGCCTTCCTGCAACCCTGACAGCGGCGCCATACCCAGATTGAACCATTCGAACCCTTCCTTTTTGCCCCATAGCATCAATTCCACGAAGAGGTAGTCCATAATGCCGGCCTGGGCCGACGGCAGATGTCGCATCAGGTCGATTGATAATTCATATTTCTCGGCCCCTTGCCACAAATTGGCAAAAGCGACAATCTGGTTGTTTTGCTTCACAACCGCGACCGGTGTGCGCCTGATATATTCCGGCTTGAAACGGCCGAGCGAAAACCTCTTTTCTCTCGTGTGCTTGTCTGCCAGCCAGTTGTCCGAAATCTCCTTTAGTCTTGCCATTACCGCTTCGACGCCCTGGGCAGGTATGATTTCGAAAGTATGGCCCGTTTTGCTGAGTTTGTTTTGTGAATAGCGAAGACCCTTTCGCTCGCTGCCGTCGAGAGAAAATGTCCCGAGGTTTACTTTCGCCTCTTCGCCCAGCTTCACGAACTTCATACCGAACTGAAGATACATCGGCAGGTTAGTATGGCTAATCTGATAGAAGACCGGCCAGGCATTATGCTCGTCACACATTTCCCGAAATTGCCACAGCAGGTCGTCCCACTCTTCTTCCGGCCCGATCGGCTCGCCCATTGCCACCCAGCTTCGTCCTTCGATTCCGAACATAATAAAGCCGTTGTGTGCCTCGCTGAAGACGAAATGCTTGTCGCCGAGCAGTGAGAGATAAGCGTAAGTATTTCTCGATGCGGCTACAATCCTGCCGATTTGCTCAATGTTATCGCCTGCTTCCGCCTGCCTCGGCCGGGCGGAGGTGCGGATGAGTTTTGCTATTGCGAACAGCAGAAAGACGCTCACCGCTCCTGCCGAGCCGCGAAGAAAACGCGGCGCATTGGCGTTAATCGCAAATTGCCACCATAAGTCATTGCGATATTCCACATGCTTGTATGAGAAAATACCCAGCCAAACCGAACACAACACAGCCACAATTGCCAGGATAATCCAGCCCGATGTCAGCCGGCCCGCAAGTATAGAGCTTTTCCGATAAAAGCTGGCCCGGCAGGGCAGCAGCATCAATAGCATAACCAGCAGTATTGTTGCTTCTTCATAGTCCAGCCCCTTAAGCATCGAGAACGCGATTCCCCCAACCAGAAGCGCCACCGTCAGATGATATGCAGAATCTACCTTTCGCTGAATCGCCCTGGCAAGTATCAGCAGCCCTGCACCGGTCAGGGAGCCGAGAAAATGAGAAAACTCAACGGCAGGCAGCGGCAGCAAATCCCGCAGCCAGTCCATTCGCCCCTTTGCCGCGGGCAGCGCGCCCGAGACCAGCAGAATCACTCCCGATATGAAAGTCGTTACCGCCAGTATGTTTGGCATAATTGCTGAGGCGACTTTGCCGAAGCCGGATGTAAGCCGGGTTATCAGATGCCGGTTCATCAAAAACTCGAGCGTCGCCAACAGCATCGACGCCAGGCCCAAAGGAATCAGGTAATACACGAGCCGATAAACAATCAGTGAACCGACCAGCGCTGATGACTCGTAAAAAGGCGACAGCAGCAGAATGACTGCCGTATCAAATACGCCCAGGCCGCCAGGTACATAACTCAACAGCCCCAGCCCCTGCGCCATCAGGAAGAAGGGCATAAAGTGAAAGTAATCAAGCGGTCCGTCGGCCGGCAGCAAAACGAAAAGAACTGCTGCCGCCGCGAGCCAGTCAATCGAAGCGATTATTATCTGTGACCAGGCCAGCGCGGGCGACGGCATTGCAAATTCCCATCCGCGTATTCGAATCGGCGTTTTTTTGACTACGCTCAGGATTGCATAGACTGCGACGAAGACGAGAAAAACGGCGCCGATTGGCCGCATTGAAGAGAACGGCAGGTGCAGTGCGGCCGGCACATGCTCCGATGAAAACAGAAATATACCGGAACCCGTCGCAAAAAAACCGAGCCAGAATGTCATCGCACAGAACGCTACCAGTGTTGCTACCTTGGCTGCCGATACACCCAGCATCGAGTAAATCCGGTAACGCACGGCACTGCCGCCCAGCAACGTCATATTGTGGCTGAATGCGTATCCCACGAACGAGGCCATCGCGGTTTTGCCGTATTTGAGTGGGTGCCGTACGTATCGAAGTGCCATCACGTCATAGACGGTCAGCACAAGGTAATCCAGAATCGTCAGCACCATTGCCGCGACCAAATGTATTTTTGGTAACAGGGCCAGTTGCCTGGCGATATCGTTATAATGATACTGCCGGAGCTTGTGGTGTATGATAAACAGGGCAACACCAAAAAGCCCAAGACTAATGACCGCAGCGATGTAATGGCGTAAATATCGTTTCATAAGAATAATCCAGTATTATCGCTTTGGCGTGCGATAATACAACTCGTTGCTTGCGGTTTTTTGCCTGGGCGGCATTGTGAACCCAATTTTAGGATTTTACTTTGTCTGGCAGCGATATCGTGTGTATAATTTGGGCAAACCTGAGACAGGGCACTATGTTTGCCGGATGACAGGGGCATTATTTAGTTAAGGAGGATAAAACGATGGCTTGGGGTGTGAGCGAAAAAAAGGCCGATGTAAAAAAAAGCTCGGGTACTAAAATAGTTGAATTTGGCGGGCCCGAAGAGGCCACAGGAGAAGCAGCAATGGAAAAAAAGACAAGGGCCGGGCGAAACCTGGCGGGCGGATTGGAGATGCTGGACCTCGATTTTCTGCTGGGAGTTGTTGAGAACACAGACGGGACGGACAAAAATGACGTCGCGATGCGCAAACTCGGCTTCAACGAAGTGCTTCGTCGAAACCAGCAGAATGAGATAGACAGCGGTTCTTTGAGTGTTTACGCCATCGACGAGAAGAATCTTTACGGCAAAGACATTCAGTGCGAAGCGATGAAAGAGCTCGCGAACCGAACGTCTCACAAAGGTTGAGTGAAAAACCTCGGGAGTGGGCGATGAGTCGGCCTTGAATTTTTGCACTATTATTGTCTGATTTGCGGGCATAGTCGGCGAGCTTCTTGAGTGAATAGTTTCTTCTGGTGCGAGGAGGGCCTGCGAGACTGGATTTTTAGATTATGTTTTTAGCTGCGGGCGACAACGAGAGCACTTTCTGGATTCAGCTTCTGGTTGTGGTGATTTTAGCTGTAAGCTGGGGCCTGTATAGCTTGGTAAAAACGCGAACCAGACGACAGGCAGGCCAGCGGCGGTATTATACCGTATCGAAAGGACTGCTCGAACGTATGCGTGGATTAGCTGAAGTCGCCAGGGCCGAAATAAGCAGACGAATCGAGAACCTGGCCCGGAAGATACCGAGCAGAGAAGCAGCGAATAATGCGGCACTTGAGCTGGCTGACGATATTCCTGTTAAACCATCCGTGAAAGCGTCTCGAAAGAGAAGAGATTTAATCGGCGGTATGGAGCTTTTGGGGCGGGACTTTCTTGTGGGGATTGTCGAACAAACCGGAGTAACCGACAGGCAAATCATCGAGATGCAGAAGATTTGTTTTAACGAGCTTTTGCGCAGGGTCGAGCTTTGGAGCGTGGCGAGTAATGCCCTGAAGGTTTATACGCTGGATGAGGGGGGCTTTTACGGCAAGATTATTCGGTGTGAGGCAATGAAAGAATTAGCCGCTCGCACAGGCAGGACGCTAAACGAACCGGAAGACGAAGCGACGGTAGTCGCTGGAAGCGAGATAAATGGATGAGGTTGCTCTGCTTTTAAAGGCATACTGGGAGCGGTTGCACGAACTGCTCCTGGATAACAGGGACATCCTTAAAAAAAGAATCGCAGATTTACTCAAAGCGGAGGTGGTTCATCGGGGGCTTGCGGGTTTCGATGAGCGGAAGTTCTCGGCATACAGGGAGGCGGCAGAAGCGTTTCTTGAGGAGCGCATAGAGGCCTATAATCCCGTGGGGCTGCAATATCTTTTTGATTCCGACAAACGGCGTGAGGCGGCCGAACTGGAGTTTGGGCTTGACTGGTTCAACGGCAGGGCCGAATTTGACCGCCTGCTTGCCTCGGCGGCACGCAGGGCGAAGCCGGATATGAACGATGACCTGCTTCAACAGGCAGTCCTTGATTTAATACGCGAGGCGGGAGCATACCCGGACATGAGCATAATAGCCGGATATGAGGCAAAACCGGGGCTTAATAGATTGCCTGATTACATAGTTGCCAAAGCCACTGAAGAGATTATTTGCTCAAAGCCATTAGGCGATTAGCCAAACGGATTGTATATTATAGAAGAGATAAAGCAGATGGCCTGCAACGGATTTAGGCCCGTATGGATAAAGAATTTTGGGACGTTCTCTGTTTAAATGTTATCGGTCTTACGAGAGGGGCTTAAGAGGGTTAATAATAATGCCGATGGATTACTATCGGCGGAGACGTATCAAAGGGCAGCTGGAAAAAATTGATTAAATTTGAGGAGAGATGCAGACCCTGTGATACATCGATGGGGAACAGATGCATGGTCTGCTCAAAAAGATTATGGATAAAGGCACAATAAAATGGCTGCTGTTGGCGGCGGTTGCCGTTTGCGGGATGCTGGGCTATAAGGTTGCGACCCATGCATCGAAAGACGGCAGAGAACAAGACTTGATGCCGGAGCGTCCGGAGCCGAGGTTTGGAGTTGTTACGGCTATTCTGTATTGTGATGAAGACCCTACCATTCTTATCGAAGACCAGTTGCTGCACGAGGGTGATGCTATTCACGAGGTGACGGTATTCGACATAGGTGCCGACAAGGTTCAGTTTGACAAGCAGGGCGAGAGGTGGGAGCAGAAGGTGCAGGAACCGGCCAAGCCGGAATGGTGGAAGAGGAAGAGCAAAGATTCCTAAGCCCGCGACGTTATTATAGAACAGAGGGAGGGCGCCCGAAAGGCGCCTATGGAGTAAGGAGGCGGAATGACAATTGGCATTGCGAGCTGTCAATTGTCATTTTTTGCGCATAAACCGACGGTATTGTTTTGAGTAAAGCTTAAAGGCCGGCAGTTTCCAAAAAAACTGCCGGCCTTTTCAATTAAACTCAATACCCTTTTATGGCGTTGGTATGCCTTTACCCTTGATGGTAAGTGTGCCTTTTATGTTATCCTCCCGGGTATGGTCATTGAACTCAACATCTACCCAGAACCGGCACCTGGCGGAGATCGTGATTTTCTCCTTGCCTTTGATATTGTCTTTGACGGTTGCCGTCATCTTCGCATCGTAAAGGGTAACCCAAACCGAATCAACGTCGTCCGGAGCATTTTCTTCTATCACTTCCTGTATCCAGGACCTGATATCTTCTTCGTCGGCATAGAAGTAGACTTTATTTTTCAGCCGGCAGAAGTTGCTTTCCAGTATTGATTCGGAGGCGTTGGATACGTCAAACAGTCTGTATTCGTTGGTTTCGTATCCTGAAGAGCCGAGTTTAAGCTCAAATGGCATATCCATAGCGGCCTTGGCGTTGCCGGCCTTTACCTTCACTTTTGTATCTATTGACCACTCATTGCCCCAGCCGCCGGAACTGCTTGTCGGGCTGCTTCCGGATGCTTTTATCGTGAAAGACATATTGGATTTGTATATTCTGTTATCATTTTCAATTTTCAAGCTCAGGACAGCATTAGCTTTTATGGTTACAGACAGAGTGACCATATCACCGGAATATACTGTTTTGGTAGTTGTCTTGCTGCTTTTAAAGGCGATGTCCCACCACTCGATGTCTATTCCATATTCTTGTTCTATTAGTGGTATGAGCGGGTCTATATACTCATGGAAAAAATGAACGAAATTCTGTTCGTTTACATCTACGTATAGCATTCCGTCGGAATCGAAGCCGTAGGTTCCTGAAACTACGCAATCGGCTTCGTCGATAAAATTAACGGTCCCGTCGTTGTTAAATTCGGCATATAAGATGCCGGTTATTGTTTGTGTGCCAATCCTGCTTGCGCTAACCCTGCCCTTCGCGAGAAGGACCCATGAGGTATCGACGAAATCGTCCTGGTTGTCGGGCGACTTCGCTGCGTAGCAGAATCCGGAAAGCAGCGTGAGAGCTAATAGAACGACGGTTAGTTTTTTTGCCATTTTTCTCGCCTCCTAAAACATTAGTATTTGGTAAATAGCGTTTTATTTTACAGTACGACGTTCGGGAACGCCCTGTATCCTTAATAATCCAAATATAGCATAATGAGGCGATTCAGTCAATAGAATTGGAAGCACAGAGGGTGTGAATTGGGTACAGAGCGAGGCCTCGAAGAGGTGGTCAGATTGGGCCGGGGCGGAGTAATATGTGCCGGTTTTGTATGGTCGGATTAGCTGACCAGTTGCAGGCCTGCCAGCGCGACGAATTTGTCGTCGACGACCTTGAAGATTCCCTCAAGGCCGGTGACGGCAAAAATGCCCTTGGTGGCGGGTGCCACGTTGCACAGAATAAGCTGATGGCCCCAGTCCACGAGCATCTTTCGCAGTTTGAGCAGCTTCGATAAGCTCGATGAACTTATGATGTCAATTGTGGAGAAATCTATTACGATGTCGCAGTCGCCTCTGTCTCTGGCTATATCGGTAACGGTTTTTAACTCGTCGCCCATCTGCGGCTCGGCTGGCAGGTCAACGAGAATGATATTTTCTGACCAGTTCTGAATACCCATTTATCTTGCCCTTTGTATAAAAGTAATCATCTCTTTATATCTAACTATGTATCGGCACGGGCAAAGGGCGGGTTAAGCAAAAATATATGAATTTAAATCAAGCTTATATAAGGACTTGTGAAAGACGGCAAATATTAAAAAGGCCTTATAGCCGGTGTTTGGGGCTTTAAATCCCGTGCGGTGGGGGTGCGATATGGGTTATAATGGGCAGATTGGTGTGGGAGACGATAGTTGCAGGAGATAAACGGAGGAGCGGTTAGTGTAGCGCAGCGTTTTTACACTTGAAAGCAATATGGATATATTAGGAATATCGGCTTTTTATCACGATAGCGCCGCGGCACTTGTGCGCGACGGCGAGATAATAGCCGCCGCGCAGGAGGAGCGGTTCACGCGAAAAAAACACGATAATCGATTCCCCGTTGAAGCCGTCGAGTATTGCCTGCAGGCTGGCGTTACAGACGCCGAGAAAATCGATTACGTTGTTTTCTATGAGAAGCCGCTTATCAAGTTCGAACGCCTGCTCGAAACATATATCGCCTATGCCCCGCTTGGTTTCAGGCAGTTTTTAATGGCGATGCCCGGCTGGCTGCGGCATAAGCTACACCTGCCGCGGGAAATGGATAATGCTCTTGAAAATAAATACAGGGGACGATACCTTTTTGCCGAGCACCACGAATCTCATGCCGCCAGCGCGTTTTTCCCGTCGCCTTATGAAGAAGCGGCGATTCTTACGCTCGACGGCGTCGGTGAGTGGACAACCGCCAGCTTCGGCACGGGCAGAGGCAATAAGATTGAGCTTACAAATGAGATTAGGTTTCCGCATTCGCTGGGATTGCTTTACTCGGCGTTTACCTACTTCACCGGCTTCAGGGTCAATTCCGGCGAATATAAAATGATGGGCCTCGCTCCCTATGGCGAGCCGAAATACTACGAGCTTATTATGAAAGAGCTGCTCGACGTAAAGGAAGACGGCTCGTTTCGACTCAATATGTCGTATTTTCCCTACTGCCACAAAACGGTTATGGTCGGCAGAAAATTCGAGAAGCTTTTCGGCGGACCGGCTCGAAAAATGGAAGGGCCTTTGACTCAGCGGGAAATGGATATCGCCGCATCGATACAGAAAGTCAGCGAGGAGGTTATGCTGCGTGCGGCCAGGCACGTGCACAGCCGAACGGGTATGAAGAATCTCGTCTTGGCTGGCGGCGTCGCGCTGAATTGCGTCGGCAACGGCAGGATATTACGCGAAGGGCCTTTCGAGAGCATCTGGATTCAGCCCGCGGCAGGAGACGCCGGCGGGGCCTTGGGCGCTGCCCTTATGGTGTGGTATCAGCTGTTGGGCAATGAGCGAAAGATAAAACAGGCGGATACGCAGAACGGCTCTTTGTTAGGACCGGCTTACAGCGATGAGCAGATTCGAACGTTACTCGATGGCATCGGGGCGAAATACAATACCTACGATGACTTTGATAAGCTGATTAATGATGTTGCGGATTTGATAGACCGGGGCAAGGTCGTCGGCTGGTTTCAGGACAGAATGGAATTCGGTCCTCGTGCCCTGGGCAATCGCAGCATTATCGGCGATGCGCGAAGCGAAAAAATGCAGTCGATAATGAACCTTAAAATTAAGTTCCGCGAATCGTTCAGGCCTTTTGCGCCCTGTGTGCTGATTGAAGACGTTGATGAGTATTTCGAGATGGAGCCGCAACAGGACAGCCCTTATATGCTGCTCGTGGCGGAAGTGAAAAAAAACAAACGCCTGCAAAGCGGTTCTTCCGGCGGGGCACCCAAAGGTCTGGAAAAGCTGCGGGGCAGGCGGAGTATTGTCCCCGCAATTACGCACGTCGATTATTCTGCAAGGATACAGACCGTTGACCGCTCGAGGCATCCGAAGCTGCACCGATTGATGAACAGGTTCAAAGAAAAAACAGGTTGTCCCGTGATTATAAATACCAGCTTCAATATCCGCGGCGAGCCGATTGTCTGCTCCCCCGAGCACGCTTATCGGTGTTTTATGGCGACGAATATGGACGTGCTGGTGATGCAGAACCAGTTGTTGTATAAAACCGAACAGCCGCAGGCGAAAGAGGTTCGGATTGATGAATATATGGCTCAGTTTCAATTGGATTAATCCGGAGCGGTAAGATTATGTCGTTAATTGAGATAAACTTCAATCCCGGGAAAAAAGAGCTGCGCAGGTTCGGCCTGATAGGCCTTGTAATACTTTGCTGTGCGGCTGTTGTCCTGCGGTTCGTGTTCGGGACGGCGGGTATATTTGCTTTGATGCTGGGCACAGCGGGGCTATGTATATTTATCATTACGCTCGTATCCGCCAAGGCCGCTCGAATAATTTATCTTGGCCTTACTTTCGCGGCGATTCCGATTGGCTTTGTAATCAGCGTATTGCTGATGGGTATATTTTATTTTTTCATATTGACGCCGGTGGGGCTTGTGTTCAAACTATTCGGCCGGGACCTGCTTAATCGAAGATTCGAGCCGGACGCGACAACGTATTGGGTGCCTCGCAGGCATAATGATAACCCTGAAAGGTATTTTCATCAGTCCTGATGGTGAGCGGAGGATAGATGACGGATAAATCCGAGCGTAACGAGAAAAATTTCGAACAGCTATCGAAGCAGAAGCGCCCTAATATCGTTTCCGAATTCTGGTTCTTTGTTAAGCACAACAAGAAATGGTGGCTTATCCCGATATTGCTGATATTGCTGCTGCTGGGAATTATTGTTGTGCTCGGCAGCGGGGCGGCGGCGCCGTTTATCTATACGCTTTTTTAGGGGATATTTATTCCGATTGGAGTTTCATTTTGCCTGTGGCCGGGCTTTTCATAACCGTGCGGCGATGCCCGGGTCTAATATCATCGCTTTACGCAGCTCCTCTTTGGCGTCTTCGAACGCCCCATTATTCCTGAGCAGTACAGCCAGGTTGAAATGCAGGTTGGCGTTATTGGGCATTTCCTCAATACCCTTGCGGTAAACCTCTTCGGCCTGTTTGTCTTTACCCTGCTGGTCGAGAACACTGCCCAGGCCTATGTATGCCTCGAAGCATTTCGGGTCCATCCTGATAGTTTTTGCGAATTGTTTTTGCGCCTGCATTGGGCGGTTTTTCGCCTGTAATACGGCTGCGATTATATAATTAGCCAGTATGTTTGTCGGCATAATATCCGCCGCCATAGCGGCGTGTTTCAGCGCCGTGTCGTTGTCTCCGACCATATTCTCGGTATAGGCAAGCTCCCCGAGGGCCTTATGGCTGTTGGGTATCTGTTTGATAAGCACGCGATATTGCTCGATTGCGCCTGGTGCGGTTTTCCTGCCGCTGCTCCATAAAAGTCTGGCATATTTCAGTCTCAGCCGGCTGTCGCTGCTGTAGCGCTTTATCGTCTTTTCATATTGCTTCAGTGCCCTGCCGGCTGCGTCCGGGCCGACGGCCTTCTCCAATAGCTCCGTCCTGTTTTTCCAGGATTCTATTGTTTTTTTGCGATATGCCTGATTTTCGAAAACTGTAAAATCGCGAATAAATTTGAAATTGTTGCGGGTAATTGTGAAATTGTCATAATCCGTAAAGGCAAGCCGTTCGGCGCATTCGTCTTCGTCCGGGGGTTCTCGGTCTTCCGACTTTTGTGATTTAATACTTTCCGGCAGAGCGTCGTTAAGCCTGTTCAGCAATGTTCGGGCAAGCAGATAATTGCCCTCGAAGTTGAGATGAACATGTTCTAAAAACAGCTCATAGCCCGGGCAGTTATTAGGGCTGTTTTGCTCGAACACACCGACAGCGTCGGCAAAATAAATCCCCCTGTCCGTTTTATCTTCGGCGACTTCGCGGATAATATTGTTTATCTTCGAATCCGCGCGAAAACGCAGTGTGTCGAGCTCCAGCGCCAGCTCGTATCTTTCGTGAGCTTTTTCAAACTGTCCCAGGTTCCAAAAACATCTCCCTAAGCGAAACTGCAGCGCCGCGTAAGTATCGTCTGTTTCTGCGGCTGCGAGATAGCTTTCGACGGCGCCCGTGTAGTCTCCTGCTTTTTCGAGTCCGACGCCTTTGCTGTAAAGGTTTTCGAATGAAGTCCAGTCTTTATCCGTATTCTGTCGATGTAAAGAGCCCAGCGGCGAACAATCTTTCAGGTTCACCGGGACTGTCGAAAATATAGTCTTGGCCCCTGACTCTCGGGCGAAACGGGAGATGTCTTCGAGGTTTTGCCTGAAGTGACTGTAAACAAACTTCATCTGTTCGTCATCGTACCGGACCTGCCTGCCGAAAAACATATCGAACGAGCCCCATGCCTCTGTTGTTACCCCGCCGCGTTTTATAGTGCCGATAAGGTTGTTCATCAACTGTCCTGTTTTTGTCCCCTTAATCGCGATGCCCATACGTATAAGGGAAAGATTTCTTGTAAGCGGCGAAAAGAGAGTGCCCGCTCCGTATGGCCCGATGACTTCGTTGTTGCCCATATAGACAATGAACAGGTCCGGTTCCAGCCGGGCACAGTCTTTGGCAATCTGCACTGCGACGTGAGAGTTTATGCCCGGTATAGCGGCGTTGTAGACCTCGAAGTTAACCGAAGGGTATAGCTGACGCAGCATAAAACGAAGCTGTCGGCCGAATCCGTATGCCGGGTCCGGCTCACCTTGTGCAGCGGAGCCGCCGAGAATGAATATCCTGTATGTATTCTCCGCCTTATCGGCCGGCACGGCGAAGGGCGAGATTTCCTGCGCGATTTTCGGGGGAAAGAATCGCCATCCGAACCTCGGATTGCTGCAATAAACTTCCTGACTGCCGTCTATTTGATATTTGATAAGAGCGGCAGCGGGATATCCGTATCCGGCCGCACGAAGCACTGCTTCAATTAAAACAAGAATCAGGGCCGGTATTACCAGAGCTGTTATGATTCTAAACAACCAAAGCCGCTTTGTTGATATTCGCAGGCGCGGTTCTTTATGCCCGCCCGTTTCCTTATTGCCGATAGCAGAATAATTATCCATCGCCGCGAGAGAATCGAATTAAGGGTATTGCAAAATTGCCTCAGCAATGCACTCCTGGGTATGCACCTGCTGATTGCTGATATTATGTAATATAAGGCGCATTCGGAGCAATTTGCAAGGTTTATTTTAAATAATTTCGCGTAATAAACTACGTGCATCGGGACACAATGCCGTTTTTTTATTTAGAATATGGAGGATTTTTAACGGTTATAACATTCGGGTCAAGCGCCGCTGCGATGTTCATTTCCTTTTCAGCTTCTTCGAAGGCCCCTTTTTGCTTGAGTAAAAGAGCTAAATAAACGTGTAAGCTGGCGCTGTCGGGGAATTCCTCGATTCCTTTCCGATAAAACATTTCTGCCTTTTCGAATTTGTTTTGTTGAACCAGCACTTTTCCGAGATTTATATATGCTACGCCGAATTTTGGATTTAATCTGATGGCCTCGATAAAATGCTTTTCTGCTTCTTCGAATTTCCCCATCATCATGTATGCCATACCGGCGGCATTATGTGCGGTTGAGTCTGTCGGCATAATTTCGATTGCCTGCCTGGCGTGCTTGAGAGAAGAATTAAGATTACCCAGAATGCCTTCCATATTAGCCAGACATGCGAGCGTTTCGTGGTCGTGAGGAACCTGATTTATAATAATGCGATATTGTTCCATGGCGGCGTATGGGTTTTTCTTTTCCTTATACAAAAAGTTTGCGTAGTTAAATCGCAGCATGCGGTCGGCCGGCTCGGCCTTTATCGCACGCTCGTACTGTTC
Source organism: uncultured Pirellulales bacterium (assembly GCA_964387605.1). Taxonomy (GTDB): domain Bacteria; phylum Planctomycetota; class Phycisphaerae; order Sedimentisphaerales; family Anaerobacaceae; genus Fen-1362. The sequence goes on from CAYLYB010000044.1 coordinate 16,129, forward strand.
GGAAATTCCGGCTAAATCATCGGGACCGAAAGCTTCTTTCAACTGTTTTGTCTTTCGCCTCCATATATCCAACATCTCATCGTGATATGCCTGGTTCAAAAACGGCTCTTTGCTGCTTATTACCGCCAGATTTCCCTCCGTAAGGCGTAGATTATCGTAATCAGTAAACACCAGAAATTCCGCACAGACTCTTTCGCTCGGCAGACCGGCCTCTTTGGGCTTTTCTGTTCGGATTTTTTCAGGCAGTATTTGCTCAATCTGCTCGTAAAATGTCTTTGCGAGCAGGTAGCTTCCCGAAAAATTGAAATGCACGTGTTCATAAAACAGCTCGAATCCCGGACAGTTATTGATACTGTTCCGCTCGAATGTGTTGACGGCGCCAACAAGATAAATGCCTTTATTTTCCTTGCCCGTTGCTGTTTCTCGGATTATTCGGTTTATGTTTGAATCAGCGCGAAAGCGAAGCGTGTCGAGGTCGCGCGCTTGGGCGTATTTTTCTCCTGCCTTGTCGAATTCCCCGCGGTTCCACCAGCATCGGCCTAGGCGAAACTCCAGTTCTGCATAAGAATCATCAACCTCCTCAGCGGCCGTATATTCTTCAATGGCGCCCTGAAAATCACCCGCTCTTTCAAGGTCATTGCCTTTTTGGTAAAGCTCATCGAATAATTGTTTCTGTTCTCCGTAATTCGGCCGATGCAGCGATGCGAATGGCGGGCAATCTTTCAGATTTACTGCGACCGTCGAAAAAACGATTTTCGAGCCGGCTTCTGTTGCGAAAAGGGCGATATCTTCGATGTTTTGTTGAAAATGGCTGTAAACGTATTGTAACTGATGGTCGTCATGTCGGATTTGTTTATCGAGAAACATCTCAAGCCCGCCCCATGTTTCGGGGCCTTTTTCCCTTGGCATTGCTGCGATAAGATTGTTCAGCAGTTGCCCCGTCTTTGTTGCCTTGATTGCTATCCCAGCGCGTATGAGGAAAAGATTTTTTGACAGCGGCGAGAAAACCGTTCCCGCCCCGTATGGCCCTACTACCTCATTATTGCCAAGATAAACTAAAAACAGGTCGGGTTTGAGCCGTGCGCAGTCTTTGGCGAACAGAACTACTGCGTGCGAGTTTATGGCCGGCATCGCGACTGTATAGACCTCGAAATTAATTCCCGGATATTGCTGCCGCAGCATAATTTGCAGAATCCGTCCGAAGTTATACGATGGTTCCGGCTCGCCGCGGGCTGCTGATGCGCCGAGTATGAAAATCCTGTATGTGTTATCCGCCTTTTCCGCTGGCACGACCAAAGGAGAGATTTCTCTCGATATTTCCGGAGAAAAGAACCGCCACCCGAATTTATTATTGCTGCAGTAAACTCCCTTACCGTTGACTTCGCATTTTACGAAAGTAGAGGCCGGGTATCCGTAGCTGGCTATTCGCAGGGCGACCTCCAGCAGCGCAATCAGCACAATCGGAATCAAAGTGGCTGCAATAATACGGAAAAGCCACAGACGTTTGGCTGATATTTGCTGATGTGGCTTCGTTTTGTCGGCAGAAGTCTTATTTTCTTTATATTCGTTCATAAATCGTTGTATCCGGTGGGTATTCTATCGGCGTATCCTTGACTGTAAAGAAACAAACGCGGAAGAATTGGATTGTTGCTTAGAGTTTCCTGTCGAGTTTACGGTAGCTGATTGCCTCGGCGATGTGTTCCGGCTGGATATTTTCCGACGTTGCAAGGTCGGCGATGGTTCGGGCGACTTTGCAGATTTTGTCGTGGGCGCGGGCGCTTAGACCGAATTCTGCCATTGCCTGTTTGAGCAGCATTTCGCAGTTGGTGTCCAGTCGGCAGAACTTCTCGACCTGTTTGTGTGTCATTCTGGCGTTGGTCATAATCTTGCCGTCGCCGAAGCGGTTTGTCTGAACGGCGCGTGCTTTTAGGACATCGGCCCTGACGGTTGCCGAATCGAGCTGGCTCGCCTTGCTGCGGAGCTTGCCGAAGCTGATGGCGGGGACGTCGATGTGAATGTCGATTCGGTCAATGAGCGGGCCGGAGATTTTTGACAGGTATTTTTCGACCTGGCCGGGGGTGCATTTGCATCGGCGAAAATCGGAGCCGTAGTATCCGCACGGACAGGGATTGCAGGAGGCGACGAGCAGAAATGAGGCGAAATAGGTTATCGATTTTTTTGCACGTGATACGGTTACTGTGCCGTCTTCTAAGGGCTGGCGTATCATTTCCAGCACGTGGCGCGGGAACTCCGCGAATTCATCGAGAAACAGTATTCCGTGGTGAGCTAAAGAGAGTTCGCCTGGTCTTGCGTTTGCGCCGCCGCCGATGAGGGCCGGGCCGCTCGCGGTATGGTGAGGCATTCGAACGGGCCGTGTTGCCAGCAAGGCCCTGCCTTTGCCGAGCAGCCCTACGGTAGAGTAGATTCGAGTTGTTTCGAGTGATTCAGCCAGCGTCAGCGGCGGCAGGACTGTTGCCAGCCGTTGTGCGAGCATTGTCTTGCCCGCCCCGGGCGGGCCTATCATCAGAATGTTATGCCCTCCTGCGGCGGTAATTGTGAGTGCGCGTTTTGCGCTTATCTGGCCTTTGACGTCGGCAAAGTCGATATCGTATTTGCTTTCGATATTGAAAATTTCGTCGATATCGATTGCGGTTGCTTCGAGCGGCAGTTGCCCGTTTAGAAATCCGATTGCCTGAGCGAGCGAGCCGACGCCGTAAACTTCGAGGCCGTCGACGACGGCTGCTTCCGGCGCGTTATCGAGCGGCACAATGACACCTCTAAAGCCGTTTGCCTTTGCCGTCATCGCCATACTTAAAACGCCGTTTACCGGCCTGACCCTGCCATCCAGCGCCAGTTCGCCGACGATGACGAAATCCTTCAGCACCGTGCTCGTAAACACGTTTGTGCCTAACAGCATCCCCAGTGCGATTGGCAAATCGAATGCAGGCCCTTCTTTTTTTACGTCAGCCGGCGCGAGGTTGACGAGTGACTGGGTCTTCGGGTATTTGTAGCCGCAGTTTACGATGGCGCTTTTTACCCTTTCGGTGCTTTCTTTTACCGCCGTATCGGGCAGGCCCACGATGAGCGTTTTTTCGAACCCGCCCCGCGCGACGTCAACTTCCACCTCGCAGACAATGCCTTCGATACCTTCCAGTGCCACGCTATATAGTTTTGCCAGCATACTTTTCCCTCGTGTTTGTCGTGAAGGTGGGTATTTTAGGCAAAAGCCCCG
>CAYLYB010000045.1:0-19331 GCA_964387605.1 uncultured Pirellulales bacterium
AGATGTTTTTAGACAGCCCGGAGGAGCTCGGTGACACCAGTTCGGCCAGGTCAATCACATACGAATTACAGCCGACCGAGAGCAAAGTGAGCTTAACGATACCGGCAAGCGACAACCAGCGGGTCGAGCAGCGGGAAGACGGGTCGGCGATTGTGGTGGTTGAGCCGATTAGAATGCCGAGGGGCGCGGGATTTGGGTATAAGGGTAGGGACGAGAAAATAATCGAGGCGACGAAGCCGAGCAGGTTTTTGCAGAGCGACGACGCGAGGATAATCAAATTGGCGAAAGAAGCGGTAGGCGATACTAAGGACGCGGGTGAGGCGGCGAAGCGAATCGAGGCGTTCGTGGCGGGTTACGTGGATGAATTCAGTTTGTCGGTGGGTTACGCGACGGCAGCAGAGGTGGCGGTGAGCAGGAAGGGAGACTGCAGCGAGTTTTCGGTGCTTTGCACGGCGATGTGCAGGGCGGCGGGGATACCGGCGAGAATGGTGATGGGGGTGGCATACGTGGATGATTTTATGGGCATCGGGGGATTCGGCGGGCACGCGTGGACGGAGGTATATGTGGGAGGCAAATGGGTGGGATTAGACGCGACATTCAAAGCGAGCGGCAGAGGGGGTTATGACGCGGGACATATAATGCTCGCGACGGGCAACGGCGAGCCGGCTGACTTTTTTAACCTCGCGACGACATTAGGCAGATTCAAAATCGAAAAGGTGACGGTGAGCAGATAAATAGCGGCTGTTACTCGAACTGAATGTCGTCGATGACGAGCTGGACGGAGCGATTGCCGTTGAAGGTGTCGTGCTGGACGTGATAGGCGATGTTGAAACAGTCGTGCTCGAGAAGCTTTTTTTCGAGCGAGCCGAAGCGGAAGGCAATGCAGCGGAGTGCATTGGTGTGGTCGGTGACGGCGAGCTGAAGGTGGTCGCCGGTGGAGCCGACCCTGCGGGGAGGAGAGCAGAGGGAGACGCCTTTTGTGGCGAAGAGCGGTTCAGGGTTGCCCTGGCCGAAGGGGCCGAGCAACTGCAGCTCGGAGACGACTTCGTAATTGAATTCCGACAGCGATGCGAGGGCGTCGATGGCGAGGGTTGGGGTGCAATCTTCGAGCTTCATATTATCGAGGGCGTATTGCTCGAAGTCGTCGATGAATTTTTGTATGTTTTCCTTCTGAATGGTGACGCCCGCGGCCATTGTGTGTCCGCCGAATCTGACGAGGTGGCCGGAGCAGGCGGTGATTGCGGCGAGGACGTCGAAGCCGGGGACGGAGCGGGCGGAACCCTGCGCGGGCGAGGAAGCGGAATTAATCATAATCGCGGGACGGAAGAATTTATCGACGATGCGCGAGGCGACGATACCAACGACGCCGGAGTGCCAGGTGGGGTCGGAAAGAACGATTGTTTTTCTTTCGGGATTGTCGAAGCCGAGCTTTGCAATAAGCTGGCAGGCGTGGTTGAAGATTTTTCGTTCGAAGCGCTGACGCTGGGAATTCTGGCTTTTGAGGTATTCGGCGATTTGGACTGCATGCTGTAACGAAGCAGAGGTAAGCAGCTCGACGGCGAGTCGTGCGTGGCCTATTCTGCCGGCGGCATTCAGCATCGGTGCGAGTCGAAAGCCGATGTGGTAGCTGTCGAGGCCTTTGCCGGCGAGGTCGGCTGTTGCGATGAGTGCAGCGAGGCCGGGCAATTTCGTGTCGGAGAGCAGACTGAGGCCATAGCTGGTGAGGGTTCTGTTTTCGCCGCGAAGCTCCATAATGTCGGCAATTGTTCCCATAGCGGCCAGCGAGGTGGCGTTGAGCATAAAGTCGCGGATTTGCGGGTCGAGGCGTGTGCCTGATTTGAAGAGGTCTGCGACGGCCCAGGCGAGCTTGAAGGCAACGAGCGAGCCGGACGATTCGGGATTGGGATATGTATCGTCGAGGGCGGGATGCACTATGGCGACGGCGGGCGGGAGTGGTTCGGTGAAGCGGTGGTGGTCGGTGATGATTAAATCGAGGCCGAGCGAGGCGGCAAGAGCAGCAGCGGGATGGGCGGTGATTCCGCAATCGACGGTGATAAGCAATTGGGCACCGGCTTTTGCGATTGACTCGACGGCTTCGGAGTTGAGGCCATAGCCCTCGTCGATACGGTGCGGGATGTAGTAATCGACGTTAGCGCCGAGCAGCGTAAGTATTTGCCAGAGGATTGCGACGCCTGCGATGCCGTCGACGTCATAGTCGCCGTAGAGGGTGATTTTTTGTTTTTTGGCGACGGCCTGCTGTATTCTTTTGGAGGCGGATTTGACGCCGGGGAGCAATTCGGGGCTGATAAGGTCATTTAATTTAGGTTTTAAAAACGCGGAGGCAGACTGGGAATCAGTTACGCCACGATTTATGAGCAATTGCGCGAGCAGCATCGAGGCCTTGAGCGATTTTGCGAGGTCAGCGGCACATGGATCGGGCGGCGTGATGGTCCAGGTTTTTTTAACAGAGCCGGTGCGCTTTCGGGTCCTGCGGAGCGATTCTGTAGTGCGTGAATTATTTCGCGTCCTTGCAGTGGTTCGCATTTTCGGGCAATCCTGACAGTAATCCGTTGCATTGAATGTGGCCACTGCTACTTATATCAAAACGCCCTTTCAAAATCAACAACGAATAGTTTTTAATCACACAATCAAGTATCAAACCGGCCTTTTGGGCTGGGGCTTGAGGTCGGTAAGCTCAGTAATCTTGACGGGCCTTGCGTTATCGATGCTTGTTCGGGCAGCGATTCCTATAAGTATCGACATAGCACCGTCGCGGGTGCCAGCGGCCTGTTTGAGCGGGTCGGGCATCGACGGGTCTTTGAAGATTTTATCTTTGAGGCGGGTATCGCCGCCACTATGGGCGCCCTGTGGGAACGGAACGTTGATAAATTTTGTCACGCCGAAACTGGTAGTGAGGCGAATTACATCCTGCGGAGCTTCGGGCCAGGGCTGGCGTTCCTTAATCCAGGCCTCGAGTCGTCCTTTTGTGCCGTTGAAGGCGATGCGGTATCCCTCGTATGGCGAGTAGGTGGTGAGCGAATAGCTGACCTGGACGTCGTTGGCGTATTTTATCTGGACGGCCATTTTATCGAATATATCGACGTCTTCTCTCCAGACGCAGCCATCGCGGAGATAGCCGTCGTATTGCTCGTTGGCGGGGTAAAGATTCATTAGTTTTTCGTCTTTGGTGATATCCCAGAAGAATTTGCATTTGTTCTTATAGGGGCAACTGCGGCAATCCGTGTGGCGGAAGGAGTGGTTTTTGCCGTAGAACTCAAGCTTGCCGTAGGCGAAGACCTCGACGGGTTCGGAATCGAGCCACCAGTTCAACAGGTCGTAGTGATGGGAGGCTTTATGGACAAGCAGTGTGCCGCTCTTGCTGCGGAGGCGGTGCCATCGGCGAAAATAATCAGCGCCGTGATAAACGTCGAGATACCAGTGAAAATCGACGCTGGTAACGGTGCCGATTTCGCCCGATTCGAGGAGCTCTTTGAGGCGGGCACGATGCGGGGCGTAGCGGTAGTTGAATGTTACTATACAATTCCGGCCTGTTTCTTTTTCGGCCTGGAGTATTGCGCGGCATTTGTGCTCGTCGATAGTCAATGGTTTTTCGGTGATGATGTCGCAGCCGGCCTGCATCGCCTTGATGATATACTGGTCGTGATAGGCATCGACGGTGGTGACGATGAGCTTTTGCGGGGAGGTTTCTTTAAGCATTTTGTCGAAATCCGTGAAGACGGGGCAATCGGCACCGATGTATTTTTTGGCGAATTCGCACCTGCCGGGGTTCGGGTCGCACAGGCCCACGAATTCGACGATATCGCCGTAATCCGTGAGTACGTCTTTGCCCCACATATCTATTGCCCTGATGCCTGTGCCGACGATGGCGAGCTTAGTTTTGCCCGGCGTGCCCTGCTGGGCAAGGCCTACGCCGACTGGGCCTGCCATTACCGTAGCCAGCCCGGCACCTGTTGATTTTATAAAATCCCTGCGATTCATTTTCGAATTGCTTTTCATTTTCGAACCTTCCTTTTTTTATTAGGGACAGTTACCTGTTTTTTGCGAGATGTTGATATGTCGGCCGTTTTTGCTTATATTTCCCATATGCCACGAACTGCAAGAATCGTTATACCTTTAGTGCCGCATCATATTACCCAACGCGGCAATAATCAGCAAGACGTATTCTTTACAAACAAGGACCGAGGGGTCTATTTGAAGCTGCTGAAGAAGCAATCCACTAAATACAATGTTGAAATCCTCGGTTATTGTCTTATGAGCAACCACGTTCACATTCTTGCTATCCCCTGCGAAGAAGATTCTCTGGCCAAATCAATCGGCAGAACACACCTAATCTATGCACAATATATCAACGAGCTGCAAAAACGCAGCGGTCATTTATGGCAGAACCGCTTTTTCTCATGTCCGCTCGATACGCGGCATTTTTGGGCCGCTATGCAATATATCGAACGCAACCCTGTACGGGCCAATCTGGTCGAACACCCTGCTGACTATAAATATTCCAGTGCCGCCGCACACGTAACACAAAAAGACCCTCTTGGCCTAATAAACATAAAAAAGTGGCGTGAGATATCAAATGGAATTGACTGGGAAGAAGTGCTATCCCGCAGAGAAAATGAAAAATACGTCGGCTTGATACGCCGACATTTCAGAACCGGACGACCATTAGGGACAGACAAGTTCTTAAGCAAGGTCGAAAGCTACCTTGGTAAAAGACTGCGACCGCTACCAATAGGGAGACCTAAAAATAAGCAAAAATAAAAAATAGGTAACTGTCCCCAATTAAGCTCGCATATAGAGGCCGCCGTTGACGGCGAGGTATTCGCCGGTGATGAAGCCGGCGGCTTCTGAGCTTGCGAGAAATAAAATTGCCTTTGCGATATCATCTGCGGTTCCGTTTCTGCCGAGGGGGGTTTGGTCGGCGATTTTTTTCTTTCTTTCGGGGGAGCTGTAGCGATGGTGAAAGCGGGTTTCAATCAGGCCCGGGACGACGGTATTTACGCGGATGCCGAATGGCGCGAACTCTTTTGCCATAGCGATGGTTTCGGTAGCGACGGCGGCCTTTGCGCCGGCGTAGATTCCGGAGCCGGGTCCCCCGCCGTGATGGCCTGCGACTGAGCCAACGTTGATGATGCAGCCGGCACATTTTTTGAGATACGGCAACGCGGCCTGGGTTGCGAGGAAGACGGAAAGAATATTTGTTTTGTATATATCATCGTGGTAGGCAACATCAGCGGATTCGAAGGGTTGGCGGTCGATGAGGTCGCCTGCGTTATTGACTAAAATATCGATACCATGCGCGGCTTTTACGAATCGTTCGACCATTTTTTTGACATGGTTCGGTTTGCGGACGTCGGCTTTGAGGAGTATTCCATTGCTGTATTTTTTTACGTTTTTGAGGGTTTTTTCGCCGCCTGATTTTGTTTTGAAATAATGGACGCCGACGAAACAGCCCTGCTTCGCGAATTCGACGGCTGTGGCGGCGCCGATTCCGGAGCTTGAGCCGGTAACGAGAACTTTTTTGCCTTTGAGGTCTTCGTAAATCATTTTAATCTCACTCAGGGTTTTTATCTGATTCGGCCTGTATCTGGTCGAGGTGTATGCCGAAACGGTCGAGGCGCTTGCTGCCTTCTTCATACTGGGCGTAGGCGTTGTGGAGGTGCTTGCCGAGGACGTCCCAGTGGACGGCGAAATCGGTGAAAGAGGCGTTTAATTTTTTGAGGTTCTGTCTTATTTCTGCGGCCTGTTTTTCGATTTGCAGGCCGTGCAGGCCCATCGCAACGGTCATAAGATAGGCATAGAGCAGGTTGGGGCTTACGGGAATGACCTTTTTATCGAGGGCGTGCTGGATGATGTTTTTCGCGTCGTCGGGGTATTGAATCGTCGCTTCGTAATAGACGTTTTCAGCGGGGATATACATCAGGGCGAAATCGAGCGTGCCTTCGGCGGGACGGATGTAGCTCATTGCGATTTTATCGATATGCTTGATAACGTCGGAATGGAACTGCTTTCGCAGGCGGATGCGCTGTTCGTCGGTTTCGGCCTGCTGTAACTGCTCGAAATTTTCGAGCGGGAACTTGGCATCGACGGGAACGGAATAATCGGCGAGATTGACGAGGGCATCGACTTTCTGATTATCCTTGAAGCTATACTGCAACTGATACGAGCCCTGCGGGAGGACCTGGGCGAGGAGGTTATCGAGCGACCATTCGCCGAGTCCGCCGCGAAGTTTGGGGCTGGCGAGAATTTGCTGGAGGCGCTTTACCTCTTCGCCGACTTTTTGCATCTGGGAGCTTGCGGTGATAACCTGACCGATTTGACTATGGAGCTTGGTCAGTGTTTCGACATTTGACTGCAGATTTTTTGAGACGGAATCCTGGCCCTTCTGGAGCGAATCCTGCAGGGCAGTGCGGGTACTGTCGGAGGCGGTCCGGACGGCTTCGAGCTGCTGCTGCAGGGAGGTTACGACGGCGGTCTGCTGGGTGAGTTTGTCTTTTGTGCCGGAGTGCATCGAATAAAGCAGAAACAAAACCACCGCAAGCAAAACGGCAATTACGATAAGTACGACAAGCAGACCAATCTCCATTTTTGGCTCCTCGAAAGTGATGCATTATAAGTGATTGGAGTGTCGGCGTCAAAGGTAAGGCGATAAAATGACAGCCGGTGCAATTTACGCGGCGGCGGGTTCTTCGACGTAATGGTCGAAGTTTACGGAAATCTTCTTGCTGACGCCTTTTGTCTGCATTGTTACGCCATAGAGCATATCGGTGATGCTCATAGTGCGCTTGGAGTGGGTAACGACGATGAACTGGGAATCCTGCTGAAACTCCTTTAACAGGGCATCGAAACGCTCATTATTCGCTTCATCGAGGGCGGCATCGACCTCGTCGAGGAAGCAGAACGGCGAGGGCTTTGCCTTGAACACCGCGAACAACAGTGCAATAGCGGTCATTGCCTTTTCGCCGCCCGATAACAGCGATATGCTCCTCGTTTCCTTGCCGGGCGGTTTTGCAATTATTTCGATTCCGGCGTCGAGGATATCGATATCGGGGCCCTGCTCGATTATGATGTCGGCTTTTCCGCCGCCGAAGAGCTTGCGGAAGATTTGCTGGAAATTGTTGCGGACAAGCTCGAAGGTTTCGACGAATTTTTCTCTGCTTATTTTATTGAGGCGGTTGATTAGCTGCTGGAGCTGTGCCTTGCTGGAATTGAGGTCCTCTAACTGAGTGGCGAGGAAGCTGTGACGCTGTTCGAGTTCGTCCTGCTCTTTGATGGCGTCGAGATTGACGTTTCCGAGGCGTTCGATTTTGCCGCGAAGCTCGGCGATTTCCTCGCGGACCTTTTCCCAGTCGACGGAGGTGTCCTGATAGTCTTCGTATGCCTGCTGCAGGTCGATTTGCAATTCGTCGCGGACCCTGTCGATGAGGTCCTGGCGGCGGACGTCGAACTGACCAAGCTCGATTTTCAATTCGTTTATCCGCTGCTCTATTTCGCCCTGGCGAGTGCGCTTTTCGCGAAGGAGCTGCTCGTTTTGTTTTTGCTGTTCGAGGAGGTCCTCGATTTTTCTGTGGAGTTGTGAGCTGTTTTGCTGTGTCTTGTCTTTTTGCAGGAACAGCTCAGAGACGGCTGACTCGGTCTTGAGAATGTCGGTCTGGGCGGCGCCGGCCTGGGCGGTACAGTTTCCGATTTCTGATTCGGCGTTCCGCACAGCAGTGACGTTGGCCTGCAACTGGGCCTGCAGCGATTGCAGGGTTTGTTTCAGCGACTGTCGATGTTCGGATAGCTGGCCTAATGAGACTTTGAAATTGGTGAGCTTGTCGGCAAGCGTTTGCTGCTCGGCTTTGAGTTCGGAATAATCGCTTTGCAACTGGTCGATTCGAGAGGTGCGTTCGTTATTGACGGCTTCAAGCTCTTCGAGCTTTTGCTTCGACTGGTATTCCTTTTGAACGGACTCTGCGATTTGCTTTTCCAGCAGGTCTATTTCGCCCGTGATGAGGGGCTGCTCTTCTCTGAGCCGATTGATGTTGCCCGCGAGGGCGGCAAGCTTGGAGTTTATCTGTGTTTTTTCAGTATTCGCCTCATAGACTGAGGTTCGCAGGTCCTTGCAGAGTTTTGTAAGGTGCTCGGCTGTTCGCAGGCCGGTATCTATCTGGTTTTGGAGCGCTTCTATTTCAGTGTTGATATTGGCGATTGTATCCTGAAGCTGTCGCAGCCGGCTTTTTCGTGATATGAGGCCGGCGGCGCGGCCGAGGGGCCCGAGCTTTACGAAGCCGTCTGCGGCGACGAATTCGCCTTTGAGGGTAACGAACTTATAATCGGTGCCGAGTTTTTCAGAGAGCGAAAAAGCGGCATCGACAGAATCAACGATTAAAACTTTACCCAGCAAAGACCACACAAGCGCAGCGTATTTGGGCTGGTAATTGACAAATTCAATGAGACGGCCAATGACTTCCGTCATTGACGAAAGGTCGGCGCTATCGACGAATGGTTCGATTTTGTCGGCACTTATGAAATGAACGCGGCCATCCAGTGAATCGATGGCGTCTTTATCAGCGAGAAGTTTTTCGGTTGAGGAGATGACGACGGCATCGGTTTTATCTTCGAGGGCCGCCTCGACGGCGGCAGCGTAGTCGATATGGGCGGTTACGATATCGGCGAGTATGCCCTCGACGTAATCGAACTGCTGGGCGCTTTCGATGATGCGTTTTGCCCCGGCTTTGACGCCTTCGTGGCGGGTTTCCATATCGGTGAGTACGGCCAGCTCGCCCGCGAGCGCGCTTTTGGCCTCCTTGCTGTTGGCGAGGCGTTTTTTGTCCTCTTCGATTTTTTTAGAGCAGGATTCGGATTCTTTCGTCTTGGCATCGAGATTTTTTGCGAGGTCGGAAATGACGTTTTCGATATCGCTTAAGCGGGCGTCGCACTGTGCCTTTTCGGCGAGGAGTTTTTCAAGCTCGTCACCGGCGGTCTGCGCCCTGCCCGCGAGACGGTCTTTATGGGACGACAGCGTCGTGCGATATACAGAGATGCTCTGAAGCTCGTTGTGAAGCTGGGCGGTATGTCTGACAATATCGATGATTCCTGTTTTTTCATCTTCAAGCTCGGCTTCGAGCGAGGCGCAGTTCGCGTTTACGTCGGCGATGGCTTTCTGGGTTTGGTCGAGGTCGCGAGTGCATTGAGCAAGTGATTGCTCGTTATCTGCTTGCCGGGAGCGGCACTTTTCAAGCTCGGCAGTAAAATCGAGCTTTTGCCTTGCGAGATTCTGCGACCGGGCCGTAGCGTCGGCTTTTCTCTGGTCGAGTTCGCTGATTCTTTCCCGCAAAAAATCGATTCGCTGCAGGTGCTGCTCGATTTTGCTCTGCGCGGCGACGAGGGAATTGTCGGTTGAGTTGATATTGTTTTCGGTTTCGATAATCTGCCGGCCTATTTCGCCAAGCAGTGCATCGTGCTTCGCGACCTCGGCAGCGGCTGAGGCGAACTGCTCGTCGGCTTCGCCGAGGGCGGCTTTTCGTTCGGAGGTTGTTTTGTAGATTTTATCGTATTCGGCAAGCGAATAATTAACCTGGAGCTGTTTTAGCTGCTCGGTGTATTGAAGGTAGTTTCTTGCCTTACCGGCGGCGAGCTTGACGCTTCGCAGGCGCGAAGTTACTTCTCCGAGTATATCGGCGAGTCGAAGCAGGTTTTGTTCTGTGCGGTCGAGCTTGCGCAGGGCCTCTTCCTTATGGGCCTTGTATTTACTGATGCCGGCAGCTTCCTCGAAAATGATTCTGCGGTCGGTGGCGGAGGACGTGAGCAGGCGTTCAACCTGTCCCTGCTCGATGATAGAGTACGCCCTGACTCCGACGCCTGTATCCATAAAAAGCTCACGGATGTCTTTTAGCCGGCAGAGCTTGTTATTTATGAGGTATTCGCTGTCTCCGTTTTGATAAAGCCGGCGGGTAACCTGGACCTCGTCGGCGTCGATTGGCAGTCGGCCCGAAGCGGAGCCGTCAGTATTCGAGAGAATCAGACTTACCTCGGCGCAGCCGGCCTGTTTTCTGCTGGAGCTTCCGCTGAAAATGACGTCCGCCATCCTGCCGCTGCGGAGACTTTTTGCGCTTTGCTCGCCGAAGACCCATTTAACGGCATCGACGACGTTGCTTTTTCCGCAGCCGTTAGGCCCGACTATGCCCGTTATGGCAGCGGAGAAAACGAAGTCAGTTTTATCTGCAAAGCTTTTAAAGCCATCGAGGACGATTTTTTCAAGTCTCATCTATACACCCATAACAACCGAAAAAAGCCGAGGCCGAAGAATCAAAGCCGGAACGCACCGGATTTGGGGGAAACCCTCCTGGCTATACTTTTCATTGCACAATCAGGGACGCTTAAAAACATAGTGTCCTATAATATCACAATTTTCGTCACTGCGAAAGCCAAAAGCAGTAAACGAAGGTTAATGTTTTGCTTGAGTTTTTCGGCTAAGATTTTAATCAAGGTGCCCTATACAAGTTAAAATATTATCGGCCGAAGTGAGGTTATTTCTTGATAATTGGCAGGTTTTTCGGAGTGGGGCCTGCGTGAAATTCGGCATCGAATGCGCCGGCTTCGGCCATATGGCTTAGCAGGCCGACGAGGGCAGAGTATGAAATACCAAGTCCCGGGCCGCCATGGCCCGTTTCAGCAACAGGCTCGCTGCACAACGTCTGAATGATATCGGCGAGGTCAAGGGAGCTTTTTAGGCTTATGATGATATCGGGACGCTTGGGGTGCCTGCGAATTATGGCGGCGGACTTTTCTCCTGCCTGCGAATTGATGGTGATAGTGCCATCCGTAGTCTCGATGAAAAGGTCGCTTTTGCAGTAGATTGGAGCGCCGAAAAGAGCGACACGGGGCTGGTTCTGGCGTGAAACGAAGACAGCGGATTTTCCACCTCCGGTAATCTGGTCGAGAAAGAAACTTTTGGCTATCAATGTTTTCGAGACGGCAGTGTCGTTTAATCGAACGAGGTTTTCATAGGCGGCGATGCGAACCGGAAAATCGGGATCCCGCAACAGAACACGAAGCATGTTCACGGTTTCTCTGCCGTATTCGGCATTTGCAGCCGCATTTACGGCGTCGACCCGATAGGAAGAGTTTTTATCGTTGGCAATTTCCCAAAGAACAGCCCGGCCCTGCTTATCGCCGAGGTTAGACATACAACGAGCGGCACGGAACCGCACCTCAGGGTCGGAAGAATTGAGCAGCGAGGCGAGTCTGGGCAGACAGGCATTGCCTATTGCCTCAAGGGCAAGCTCGCTTTCGTTTTTATCCCCAGACGCGGCGAGATTGCGGACGTGAGTAAGTATTCTTTTTTCGGTAAGCTCTGGAGTTTCTATTATGTAAGTGAGTCTTACGAGCTGGAGAAACCTGTCCTTGCCGGCTTCGTATTTGGCGGGAATCTGCAGCTCGACACTGCCGGGGGCGAGCGCCAAGGCGGTCTGATAACCGAAATGCTCGTTAATTCGATTTCGGATTTGGCTGACCATTCGATAGTCGGGCCGGCGAAGAGCGAGGTCGATTTTGTATTCTTCGAAGACTGACCCGCCTCCGAAAACGTAACCAGCTCTGGGGTCGGCAGAATCGGCATCCAGTAAATCCACATAGACGGGCCCTTCGGCTGTGGCGAGAGGTTTTATGCTCATACCGAGCTGACGAGCTTCGTAGAGGTCTGCGCCGTAAAGCGAACCGCCTTCGAGGGAGGTCGTCTGTGTCCCGGGCAGAGCGGCGATTCTGACATCGAATCGCTGACTTTTTGAAGAGGCGGCAGGGATTATACCCTCGACAACAACAACGGCGGTATCCATGTCGGCGATAAGCTCCGCAACATTGACCTTTGAGCCGGAGAGATGCTGGAGGATATATTTTTCGATGTAGGAACGAATCTGCGCGGGGCATTCGGCAGAGCCGGTTCCGTTTAATCCTCCTACCAGGGCGTAGCCCCTTACAAATATTGCATCGGAAGCGAATACTTCGGCGAGGTTTCCGATAGTAACGTCAACGTCACCTTGTTCGGCAACTGCTTGTTTTCCGGAATCAGGGGCCTTGCAGCCAAATGCAAATAAAAGCGAGAATAAGGATAAAAACCACAGCGTTTTTCGACGGTTTAAGCTCATAATTAAAACACATCTCCTGTTACTATAAAATCCCCGCCGGAACGTAATAATATTCATATATTAGTTTTTCGTCAATAATTGTGCCGAAGGTTATACAAGTTTGGCATTTATTTAGAATCCGGCGTTTGTTCGCATAAATTCCGACATGCAGCGATAAAATCTTTCACCATAAGAAGAGTTACCCGGGCCTGCCTGAGGTCGGTTGAGGCAAATGAAGCTTGGTCAGATTTGGTTCTTGAGTTGTAGGCCCTGCGGAAATACTGGTCATATTTTTTATCGAGCAGCCCGGTTTTTACAAATGCCTCATCGAATGTTAATACTATCGACTGTCGTGCCCCTTCGACTTTTTTAGCCATCAGAGCAGCGTTAGCTGCCTGTAACATTGTAGCATAAGCCCGCCCTACAACGGCAGGGTAAAAGCCTTCTGCCATCAGATGCTCAATCTCACGAAATGATTCGTCGGCTTTTTTTAAGTTCTCTTTGACCTCCGAGTCCATATCGATACTCCTTTTGATGACCGGACAACAAATATACTACTTGCAGCCGTCGGAACAATAAACCCATTAGTTCTATAATAGACTAGCGCAGCCGAGAGGCAAGGAAAAACCGGATTACTCACCGATGAGCTGACAAACGACCTGACGGGCACGAGGCCGGGTGTCAAAATCGACGAGGATTATTTGCTGCCATGTGCCGAGTGTGAGTTTGCCATCAACGACCGGAACGGTTATCGAAGGGCCGAGCAGGGATGCCCTGACATGAGCATGGCCATTGTCGTCGTGCCAGGTTTCCTCGTGGACGTATCGGGCGTTTTTCGGGGCTATTTTTTCAAATGCGGCCCTTATGTCGTGATTAACAAGGCCCGGTTCATATTCGGTGGTCGTGATTCCGGCGGTCGAGCCGACGTTGAAAAGGGTTATTGTGCCATTGAGTATTCCTGTATCGGCGACGGCATCGGCTGCCTGAGCGGTTATATCGACAATATCACAGTTGCCTTTTGTACGGACCTGGATTTTTTTGGTTATAACCATTTGTCAAAAGAATAAACTATAAAGATAATACAGGCAAGTGTAAGGGTGATGGCGGGCGGGAAAAAGGTTTATCTGTCGTCAGGGCCTGCAACCCAATAGTATGTCTCGGAGTTCTTTAGGTCTTCGGTAACTATTAATTCGCCGATAACGGTATAGTCCGAGCAAATCCAGCCCCGAACGTAGATGTAGCCATTTATGTTTCTGTTTCGGCCTATCGACGAATCCCTCTCCAGCAAACAGTAAGTACCGTTTGTAATGAAGTATAGTCTGGAGGAATCGCGGGCATCTTTTCCGATGAAGGCCTTTGACGGGTCTATATTTCCGGCGAAGCTTGCGGCAAGTATATTACAATGAATATCGTCGGTCGGTTCATACTCGCCGTTCCAAAGCCCCTTAACGATTCCATCCGGGTATATGACTACATTGACGCTACCACAGGGGCGGCTATTCTTCTCGAGACTTGTCCTGTAGCGAAGAATTTCATTGAGTTGCGGCCTTTGTTCAGATGGAATGTATATTGGTTTTTGCCCTGCGGGGAGGATACGATATTCTTCGTTCCATGGCATAGAAGAATCGGAACTGCCGAATAGAAATGAAGATACACTCAGAAAAAAGGCCAGAACAATACAAGCAATGAGTGCACAAAACCTAATGCTGATATGAAGTTGCAGGTTCCTTTTCTGAATTTGAAACACAATCCGTCTCCTCGATTACTGCAATTTTTCAACCATTAAAAGTGCTCACAAACAACAAGAACCGCCCCATTGAAAACAAAAGGTCCGCTGTTGTATTATCGCCCTTTTGGGGATTCGGCTTAAGTATGTAACTGGGGATTTGAACGTTGAAAAGCGGGACATATACTCCTATAATAGTGTTTTTGGGGATGTTTTTGGTTCCCTTGACGGCTTTATTAACCTGTAAAAAGCGTGAAAACCCGTGTTTGATGCTTTGACACAAAAATTCAGTTCAGTGTTTCGGTCGCTATCGGGCAGGGGCAGGATAACCGAGGCGAATATATCGGACGCGGTGCGCGATGTTCGCAAGGCACTGCTGGAGGCGGACGTTAATTATCAGGTGGTCAAGCAATTCTGCAAGGACATTCAACAGGCGGCAATCGGAGCGGAGGTCATCAAATCGCTGCATCCGGGGCAGGTATTCGTAAAAATCGTCAACGACGAGCTGACAAAGCTGATGGGGCCGGTGGATACGAAGATATATTACGTATCGCCGGGGCCGACGATTGTGCTTTTGGCAGGGCTGCAGGGTTGCGGCAAGACGACGACGGCGGCGAAACTTGGTAAATACATCACGGGCAAAGGCAAGAAACCGCTACTCGTTGCGGACGATTTGCAAAGGCCGGCTGCAATCGAACAGCTTGTTACATTGGGCCAACAGCTCGGCATTGAGGTTTACAGCGAGCAGAGTAAGAACGCGGTGAAGGTCGCGAAAAACGCTGTCAAGCACGCCAAGGGCAACGACTTTGACGTGGTTATTTTAGATACGGCCGGCCGGCTGCATATCGACGAAGACATGATGACGGAGATAAGCGACGTCGCCAAGGCGACAAGCCCCCATCAGATTTACCTTGTCTGCGATTCGATGACCGGTCAGGACGCAGTGAATTCCGCGAAGGAATTCAACGAACGGCTGGAGCTTGACGGGGTAATACTCACGAAGCTCGACGGCGATGCGCGAGGCGGAGCGGCTTTAAGCGTTAAGGCGGTAACGGGAAAGCCCATCAAATTCATCGGGGTAGGCGAGAAGTTAGACAAGCTGGAAGAGTTCCATCCCGAACGAATGGCCGGCAGAATACTGGGTATGGGCGATGTGGTGACACTGGTCGAGCGTGCGCAGGAGCATTTCGACGCGGAGGAAGCGGAAAAGCTGCAGGCAAAGATGGCAAAGGGCAGCTTCGGGTTCGACGATTTTTTGAAGCAGATGCAGGCAGTAAAAAAAATGGGGGGTATGAAGGACCTGATGAAAATGATGCCGGGAGGAGCGGGGCTCGGCGAATTAGAGGTTGACGACGGCGAGATGAAGAAGATGGAGGGGATTGTTTATTCGATGACGCCGAGGGAAAGGCGCAACCCGGATATAATAGACGCATCGAGGCGAAGGAGGATAGCGGCCGGGGCGGGCGCTCAGCCGCATGATGTGTCGTCGCTGGCGAAGACATTTATGCGAAGCAGGGATATGCTCAAAGCGATGTCTGGCGGGAAAATGGCGGGGCTAAAGGCGCTGATGAGCGGGGGTATGAACCTGAGCTCGCTGACCTCGGCGATGAGCTCCGGCAAGAAGATAAAACAGCGTTCGAAGCGAAAACGAGTCATTACACGACGAGGCAAGAAAATCCGGAGATAAATCGTGACCAGCCAATTTAAAATCACAATCGAACAATACCTTGAGAAGCTTTCGAAATTCGCAGGCAGCGATTACGGCCGGATGGTTCGCGAGCAATTCGAGGATATCAAAGGAGACAGCGAGCTTGCAATGCTGGCCAGCCCCACCAAAGAAGAATTGGAGCAATTGCGGCGGGCGGTAGCGATAATGACGGCAGAAGAGAAGACAAAGGCCGACGAGCTCGGCGACGAGCAGATACAAAAAATCGCGGGCGACGCGGGTATTAACACCGGCCTATTCGCCATATTTATCAACGGCTACACCCTTCATTGCAGGAAAAGCCGATAATCGGCGCAGCGGCGGGATTTTGGCAGCGGGAAAAATGTGGTTGTTATTACGGGGGGATTTTGCTATAGTTTTGGGTTTTATTGCTAAACGTGTCTCGCCCGGCAGATGTAGCCAGGGGCGGGAATTGATTATAGGCGTGTAAGAACAAGGAGAAGATTATGGCAGTTAAAATCAGAATGACGCGTATGGGCAGGCGGCATCGGCCTTTTTACAGGATTAATGTGTTTGACAGCCGGTCGCCGCGAGACGGGAGAATTATAGAGAAATTAGGACATTACGACCCGCTCGAAAAGAACCCCGAAAAGGAAATTGTATTGAATATCGAACGAGTCAAAGAATGGCTCGATAAAGGTGCGACGCCAACAGATGCAGTGTCGAATATATTACTTCGTCTGGGAATCAAACATAAATACGCAGAGGAAAAAAAAGAACGCAGAGCAATCGCAAAGGCAAAGGCAAGGGCGGCGGGAGTGCCGTTTGACACGGCCGACCGGGTAGTGCTGAAAAAGGCGGCTGAGGCGGTGAAGGCAGCGGCAGAAGCGGAGAAAAAAGCAGCGGAGGATGCAGAGAAGGCGGCAGCGGCGAAGGCCAAGGAAGACAAGGCAGCGGCGGAAAAGGCAGCCGCAGACAAAGTAGCGGCAGAGAAGGCGGCAGCGGAGAAAAAGCCTGAAGAAAAACCCAAGAAAGAACCTGCGAAAGAAACAGCACCAGTAGAAGAAAAAGCTGAAGAGACAAAGAAAGAAGAGCCGGTAAAGGAAGAGGCTCCGGCAGAAGAAAAAGCTGAAAAGACAAAGAAGAAAGAGCCGGTAAAGGATGAGGCTCCGGCAGAAGAGAAGCCGGAGGTCAAGGAGGAGGAGAAGAAAGAGGAGCCGGAAGCAAAGGAGTGACGGGGGAGATTAAAAGCTCTCAGGCAAACAGCGGACGATTCAGGGGACGGCTATGAAGATAGATATTCTTACGCTTTTTCCCGAGATGTTCACGTCACCATTGGGGCATTCAATAGTCAAACGGGCGCAGGAGGCGGGGGTCGTTGAGATTCACCTGACGGACATCCGTGAATTTTCCAAAAACAAGCACAAGAAGGTCGATGACCGGCCTTACGGAGGCGGCGCGGGGATGGTAATGATGTGCCAGCCGGTTTTTGACTGCTTCGAACACGTGGAAAAATTAGCTCCCGAAAAGGGCCGGGTAATACTGCTGACGCCACAGGGGCAGACCTTTACGCAGAAAAAAACCGTAGAGCTAAGTAAAGAAAAACGATTGATTTTAATCAGCGGGCATTACGAGGGATTTGACGAGCGAATAGGAACGGGGCTGAACGCGGAAAAAGTATCGATTGGCGATTACGTGCTGTCGGGCGGCGAATTAGCGGCGATGGTGATAGTCGATGCGGTGGTTCGATTGCTGCCTGGGGCTTTGGGTGATGAGAATTCGGCGCAGGACGAGAGCTTCAGCGAAAAATCGGGCGGCGGATTAGAGTATCCGCAATATACGCGGCCTGAGGAGTTTCGGGGGAGAAAAGTGCCGGATGTGCTGCTATCAGGCAATCACGGCGAGATTGAGAAGTGGCGGCGGGAGCAGTCGCGAGAACGAACGCGTCGTGACCGGCCCGATTTGGCTTGATTCGGGGTGCGGCCCCGCCTAAAATCAAGACAGTTAAAAACAAGGTAGAAAACCCTTCTTAAAGCAAAACGAGGTGACAAATGAAAAGCTCGAAACAAAACGGCCAAAACATAACCCGGCGGGATATACTGAAATCAGGATTAGCGGCGTGCGCAGGGGCGTATTCACTCAATACAATCAGTAAAGGAGCGGAGCAAATGGAGGCGGCAAAACGCGATATACCGGTCGGGCTGCAGCTTTGGTCGGTGCGGGAAGAATGCAAAAAGGATTTCCCGAAGACCATCGAGGCGGTGGCGAAAATGGGTTACCAGGGCGTGGAGTTTGCCGGCTACTTCGGATACAAGGCGAAGGACGTCCGCAAGATGTTAGACGACAACGGCTTGAAATGCTGTGGAACGCATACGCAGCTCGATACGCTGCTGGGCGACAACCTGGCAAAGACAATCGAGTTCAATAAAATCATCGGCAATAAATACCTGATTGTGCCGTGGCTCGACCCGAAGACGCACAGGACAAAAGAATCCTGGCTGGAAATGGCGAAGATTTTTAACAAAATAGCTGAAAAGGTTCAGCCGGAGGGTATGGTAGTCGGCTATCACGCTCACGCTGGGGATTTCAAGCCGGTCGAGGGAAGTGATGAGATACCGTGGGACATTCTTTTCGGCAATACCTCGAATGACGTGGTTATGCAAATCGATACGGCCAACACGATGATGGGCGGGGCAGACCCGGTCAGCTTCCTGAAAAAATACCCCGGACGCTCCCTGACGATTCATATCAAGGAATATTCGGCGACGGACAAAAAGGCGCTTATCGGCGAAGGCGACGTGAAGTGGGACGAGATATTCAAAATATGCGAATCGACGGGCGGGACGCAATGGTATATCATCGAGGAGGAAAGCGGCCAATATCCGCCTCTTGAGGCGGCTGAGAAATCGCTGAAGGATTACCGCAAGCTTCGCGAGAAGCTAATGTAGGCCGACGCAGTACGATTAAATCCGCGGGAAAAAATGCTTGTTATCGCGGCAGAAAAGCATATAATAGTTGGTTTTCAGTACGGGCGTACTATTGTGTAGATAATTTGTCCCGGCCGTTTTAAGCAAAAACACGAGTATCAGGAGTATAAGCAGTGAAAACAGAGTTACTTGACAAGGTGGAAGGCAAATGCCTGAAGAAGGATATACCGTATTTTAAAATCGGAGACACCGTTGAAGTAAGCTGACGGATAAAGGAGGGCGACAAGGAGCGTATCGGCATCTTTTCAGGGATGGTGATAGCCCGCAAAGGCAGGGGTATCAACGCGACTTTTACGGTCCGCAGGATTGTGGCAGGCGAGGGCGTCGAGCGGGTATTCCCGCTTCATTCACCCAATATCGTCAATATCAGGGCGACCCGCAGCGGTAAAACGAGAAAGTCAAAGCTGTATTACCTTCGCGATAGAACCGGCAAGGCGACCCGACTGGCCCAGGAACATTCGGAACACACCGTAGCCAACTAAACAGGCCAATCGAGCATTTCAAAAAAGAAGCTTTCAGCGCATCGTTAAGCTGTTTTTTTGACGGCCATGGTAAAGATGGAGCGGTTTTCTTTGAGGTATTTGCGTTCGAAATTTGTACCGACCCATTCGCCGAGCTGCGCACCGGCAGTCGGGAGAAAATCAACCTCATGAAGCATATCCGTACGCGAACCCAACACGTCCTTTATCTGCTGAAAATATTCTTCGTAATCGGTAGCGACGCGAATCTGCCCTTCGGGTTTGAGACAACGTACAAGCTGTGAGGCATTGGTCTCATTGAAAAATCTTCTTTTGCGGTGACGTTTCTTCGGCCAGGGGTCAGGGAAA
>CAYLYB010000046.1:0-4186 GCA_964387605.1 uncultured Pirellulales bacterium
GAGACGACCGGGCTCGAACCGGCAACCTCCGGCTTGCAAAGCCGGCGCTCTCCCAATTGAGCTACGTCCCCGGGACCCGCTTTGCGGAAATCCTAAATTCTAATTCCTAAATCCTAATGTTTCGGATTTAGTGCTTAGAGCTTAGGGTTTCCTTTGGCTACGCCAAAGGAAGTGGGCCCGGGAAGATTCGAACTTCCGACCTCACGCTTATCAGGCGTGCGCTCTAACCAACTGAGCTACGAGCCCGAACACATCGTCGATTGTAAACCGTCTACAGCAATTCGTCAATCGAGCCCGTCAGTCTAAATATATACTTAAAAAAGAGCAACAAAAAAACCGCTGCCTAACTGCCAGCGGTTTATAGACAATTCCGCTACTTACAGTTAAGGCGAAAACACCAGTATTCTTTCAAGTCTTTTTAAATCCACCTAACCTTCTACCCTCACCAGCCATTTACCACTATTGTAAATGGCGCTAGCCGAGTAATATATTAGCATATCGTCAGCCGGTCAACATTATTTTTAGAAATATTTTTTATTTTTCCCGCATATCAATATCAATACGGACGATTTGGCCCTTTGTTCAGGCATGGTTTATGGTATTATTGACCTATACCTTTATTATAAGCCAAACGACAGGTGAAGCTTTGAAAGGAGATTAATTATGATATGGCGGATTTGTACGGTGGTTTTGATGGTGGTTTGCGTGTCGCCGACGGCAAAAACAATGGCCGGCAGCGACTCTAATGACGCCCTTATTGCACTGGTCGATAAAACGGGCAATGAATCAGAAAAGGCCTTTTTGCGGGGCGATATCGAGGCCCTGGCCCAATTCTGGACCGATGACATAATATCGATGCCGGACCAACAGGAAATGATAAGGGGCAAAGAAGACCTCAAAAAAACTTTTGAAGCGGTAATAAACAGCGGTATCAAATTCGAATCTATAGAGTCAACCACAATCGAGGCCAAAAGCTGCGGAGAACTGGTGTATGAGGTAGGAACATTCAGCCAAACCGTGATTATCCCAAATACCTCCGAGCCGGTAACAAGCAAGGGTAAATATCTCAACATATGGCAGAGACAGCCGGACGGCTCACTCAAAATAGCAGTAGAAATTTTCAATACCGACCCCCGGCCGGAGAAAAATTGATAATAAAAGCGAACTTTTGGTCGAGTTCTCTATGACTCCTCAAGAACAATCTCTGAAAAAGAATACTCACTGGTTGAGCACAACTTTGATAATTCCGCTTCTACTGTTTGGGTGTGCTTCAACGAATAAGCCCAATTTTCATCCGCAGGAACCGCATTTCAAAATCGTAACCTATAACGTTAACTGGGGTTTTGTCCGGCCTGAGAATGTTGCGGATTATTTAACGAAAGAAGCCGCCGATATCGTTTGCCTTCAGGAGTCTCACCGTCACTGGGAGGCCTTTCTTAAAACCCGGCTATCCAAAGAATACCCATACACCGTATTCCGCGAAAATGAAGCGGCAGGCGGGATAGCGATAATGTCCCGATATGAATTACAGGATGTAAAACTGATTGAGCCAAACGAGGGATGGTTCCCTGCCCTTTTAGTCAAGGCGCAAACACCCGTGGGGTTGGTTCAAATTCTGAATGTGCACCTGCGACCCCGTCTTACGGAGCAGGGAACTGTCAGTATAAGGGCTTACTTTTCAACTGAAGATATTCATTGCAAAGAACTGCAGGGATTCATTGCGCATACAACGGATGATGAACCGTTGATTATACTCGGCGATTTCAACGAGGACGAAAAGAGCAAAGCCATCCGTAAGCTTATAGAATCGGGTTTTAAAGACGCGCTTTCTGTTTACGATAAATACACAAATACGTGGGCATGGAAGGTTTCGTCAGGAATCGAATTGAAAAATAGGTACGACCATATTTTATATAGCCGACATTTGAATAGCACCGCAGCCGGTGTAACAGCCGTTGAAGCAAGTGACCATATGCCGGTAGTCGCTATAATTACGAAAAGCGATTAGATAAGACCGGCCAACCTTCCGACGAATACAAAACAATCATCGCCAACTATTGTATTTCGACTGTGGCACAATAGATTTTGACAAACGGGCCTGGCAAGTTTATTTTATCGTGCCTGTTACCAAATAGTCTCTTTATAACAGCTTCGAAGAAAGACAAAATGAAAAAAACACTTTTAATGCTCTTAGTCCTGGCGCTGGGAGTAAATTCGATGGCTGCAGAAAGCGTATTCACTAAATTCGTCTATAGAGACGGCGATAAACTAATGGACGAAAATGGACAAGTCCGCTTTATCGGTTTCAATATCCCCTGCCTGCATTATAACGAAGACAATATGCTTTTCACCAAAACCAGCCCCTGGCGTCTGACGAATGAGTTCGAGATAGCCGATGCGCTCGAGGCAGTCAAACAAATGGGCGGACGGGTCGTGCGGATATACGCCTTATCCGTAAAAAAGCCCGGCGAAGACCCAAACATACCAAGGCATATAACCGGGCCAGGCGAATTTAATGAAGAGGCCTTCGAATCGCTCGATATGGCCTTAGCTATCGCAAACCGAAAAGGCATACGAATCATATTCCCATTTATCGACAACTGGAGATGGTGGGGAGGACTCGAGGCATATCCCCAATACAGGGGCAAGACAAGGGAAGACTTCTGGACCGACGAGGAATTGTTCGAGGACTATAAAAAAATCGTCAGCTACGTGGTAAACCGCACCAATTCTGTAACGGGTGTAAAATATATCGATGACAAGGCGATACTTGCGTGGGAGACGGGCAACGAACTGACCTGCCCGCATGAATGGACGGCCAAGGCGGCGGCTTATATAAAAAGCATCGATAAAAATCATCTCGTTATAGACGGCTATCACACAATCACGCTCCGTGATGAGAGTATAGAAGACGAAAATATCGATATCGTCACCACGCACCACTACCCGAAAAAAGACCACGACATCGTCGGCCATATTAAAAATAACATCGCCCGAACTAAAGGTAAAAAGCCCTACTTTGTCGGCGAGTTCGGATTCGTGCCAACTGATTACGTCGAGAAAATTCTGCAGGCTGTGATTGACAGCAATGCAAGCGGCATCTTAATTTGGTCGTTGCGGTTTCGCAATCGAGACGGCGGCTTTTGCTGGCATACCGAGCCGCACGGCAACGACTTATACAAGGCCTACCACTGGCCCGGCTTCTCTTCCAACGCCTTATTCGATGAAGCGGGTCTGCTCACTCTTATGCGCGCCAAGGCATTCGAGATAAGGGGACTGCCCACCCCGCCGATTGATAAACCCGCGCCGCCAGTGCTGCTCGATATCGCCGACGTCGCTGCGATATCGTGGCAGGGAAGCGCCGGCGCCGAGAGCTACACCGTCGAAAGAGCAGCCGAAAAAAATGGCCCGTGGCAGACAGCCGCAAACGATATATCCGATGCCGCCCTTCCCTACAGGCCTTTATTCAACGATACGGGAGTCGAAATCGGCAAAAGCTATTACTACCGAGTCATTGCCAAAAACTCAGGCGGGGTGTCGGAGCCGTCAAATATCGTCGGGCCGGTTTTGGTTTCTTACCAAACGCTTGTGGATGAAATGCTCGATATGAACTTGATTCACAAGCGAAAAGGCGCACTGAAATTAAAATCGAACGAGGCACGCAAGGCCAAAGAGGACTTTCATCGCCTCGCCGGCAAAAAATGGGCCGGCATATTCACCACCTATATAATTTATGAAGTCGAAGCCCCGATTAATTCTTGGAAGGTATATTCGTTTTTTCCCAAAAAGGTCTCGGACTTCAGGTTTTACGCCTCGGCTGACAGCGAAAACTTCGAGCAAATCAATTTCGAACGAAAGGATTACTTTACAGGCGAGGGCTATTACGGCTATTATCTGCCCGTTCTCTATCAGGGCGACGTTAACGAAGAAAACGCTAAATATCTGAAAATCGAATTCACAGGAGGGGCACAAATCGCCCGGGTTGAAATAAAATACGGAAAACAAAACTGACCGGAGTCGTAACTATGATTAAAAAATTATTGCCGTTCGTTTTACTCCTTGCATTTTGCAACTGCAACGCCGAAGAAGCGAAACAGCCGACCGGATTCACACATACGAGCTCGCCGACCGGCTTCATCAAGGGCCATAGCTGGGGCTGGACGGGCAGACGAGGCGAATACTCAGG
>CAYLYB010000046.1:4286-19195 GCA_964387605.1 uncultured Pirellulales bacterium
AGACTTTCTGGGATGAGCCGTGGTTCTTCGGATTCGTCTGGTGGGACTGGCCCGCCAAATTATATCCCGTCGAAGAGGGAAAAAGCGACACCGGCTTTTGTATATACGGCAAGCCCACCGAGCAATTGGTGAAAGAGTGGTTCAGTAAACCCCGATAAATATGAAAGATACATGGTTACTTAGAATAGCACTGATATTTTTCGTTTTCTGCGTGATAGTAAGCTGCGTTTTAGCGGGCACAGCCGTCTTCAAAATCCACAAATCAGTTCAGAAATACTGCGCCATCGCGCAGGAGGCCCATCCGCATCCGGGTGATAACGTTGCGGCCCTTATTGATTATATGAATTCGCAGCAGCATTCACTCGAAGAACGCAATAAGGCGGTCTGGGCACTGGGTCGGCTGCGTGCGGTCGAGGCGTTGCCTGCAATGGAGGCATTATATACGGGTCAACCTTGCGAGCATGAAAAGTATCTTTGTCAATATGAGCTGGCCAAAGCAATCAAACGATGCGGAGGCACGCCTGACCCTCCTTATCAAAGCAAACACTGACCTTCCGAAAAAGATTATTTATCTTCTCGTTTTCAGCCGGAGGTCTGGCGGGCAAAACGACGGCGGTCGGCTTCTTTGAGCAGACGTTTGCGGATTCGAATCGAATTGGGACAAATCTCGACAAGCTCATCTTCCTGGATGTATTCCATCGCCATTTCGAGACTCATCTTTCTGGCAGGCCGAACCTTGGCGGCATCGTCTTTGCTTGCCGCGCGTATATTAGTAAGTTGCTTCATCTTCGTTGCATTTACGGGTATATCATCGTCCTTGCAGTGCTCGCCGACCACCTGGCCCGCATAAACTTTTTCGCCCGGCTCGACAAAAAAGACCCCCCTGTCGTATAAGGCATCGAGGGCATAAGCGGTAACCTGTCCCGTAACGGTTGCGACCATAACGCCGCTTTTTCGTCCGGGTATGGCACCTCGCATCAGCTCATATCTTTCGAATGTGTGATGCATAACCGCCCTGCCCTGGGTGGCATTCATCATCCTGGCGTTAAGGCCGAACAGGCCGCGGGATGGTATCATAAATTCCATATGAACAAAACCACCCGCCCCGGTCTTGGCGTCCATTTTGACTATCTCGCTTCGACGGTCGCCGAGAAGACTCATTACGGCGCTTTGGCAATCGAGGGGGCAATCGACGGCGAGTAACTCTACCGGCTCATGACGCCTGCCATCGACAATCTTCAAAATTACGCTGGGCTTGCCCACACAAATCTCATAACCCTCTCGTCGCATATTCTCCAGCAGGATGCCAAGGTGCATCAGGCCCCTGCCGGCAACATTGAACTCTTCGGGTGTCTGTCCCGGCTCGACCCGCAGGGCGACGTTGTGCTGAAGCTCTTTTTCGAGCCGGTCGCCGATGTGCCTGCTGGTTACATATTTGCCATCGGTGCCGGCAAAAGGGCCGTCGTTGACCCTGAAGGTCATCGTCATCGTGGGCTCATCGACGGCAACAACAGCAAGCTGCGAAGGATTATCCGCACAGGCAATAGTATCGCCAATATCAACGGGGTCAAGGCCTGATATGGCACATATATCGCCGGCCTGGACGCTTGAGACCTGCTTTCGACCAAGGCCGTGAAACTGATGAATCTGCATAACCTTCTGCTGGGTATGCAAACCTTCCTTGTCAATAACGGTAACCGGCTGGCCCTCGCATAGCTGGCCCGCAAAAACCCTGCCTATCGCGATTCGACCAACGTAATCCGAGTATTCCTGATTCGTAACGAGTATCTGCAGCGGCGCATCAGGAATCGCATTTGGCGGAGGAACGTGATTTATGATGGCGTCGAATATTACCTGCAGATTGTCGGTTTTGTTATCGAGGTCCGTCGTGGCCCAGCCCTGTCTTGCCGAGGCGTAAACAAGCGGGAAATCGAGCGCATTATCCGCCGCCCCAAGCTGGACAAGCAAATCGAAGACTTCATTGACTACGTCATCGGGCCTGCTGTTGGGACGGTCAACTTTGTTGATTACGACAATGGGTTTTAGATTATTCTCGAGGGCCTTGGTCAAAACAAATCGTGTCTGGGGCATCGGCCCTTCGAACGCATCGACCAGAAGCAGGACGCCGTCGGCCATTTTCAATACGCGCTCGACCTCGCCTCCGAAATCGGCGTGACCGGGGGTATCGATTATGTTGATTTTGTATTCGTCGCCCTGTGAGTTGGTATAGTAAATCGCGCAATTTTTCGAAAGAATCGTTATGCCCCGCTCCTTTTCGAGGGGGTTGGAATCCATAATCAGCCCGAACTCACCGCCGGCAAGCTTATCAAGATCTTCCTGGCGGAACATGCCCGATTGGTACAAAAGCTGGTCAACCAGCGTTGTCTTGCCGTGGTCAACGTGGGCGATTATCGCAACGTTACGAATATAATCACAATACATACAAAACTCTCAAAAGGAATCAACGAATATCCAGGACGTGGTTTAATCCCCGTCGTGAAGACGGCTTATTCTACATTGTTTTTCTGCAATGTCAATACGGCAGGTGCAAAAAGAATCCCCTGCATTGTCCGTTGCCGGCAGCTAAGTGATAAAAAGACCATGCCCAAGCAATGTCTAATCGATGACGTGGATGTTCTTCTTGTGGCACATATCTTTCAGTATTTTGGGCCAGACAGTCGCGGAGACCTCGCCGATATGGGCCTTTTTCAGTATAAGCATAAAGGTTCGGGACTGGCCTATGCCGCCGCCTATGCTCAAGGGAATATCGTTGTTGACGATGGCCTTGTGGTAAGGGAAGTTCAGGAAGTCAAGCTGGCCGGTCATTTTAAGCTGAACTTTGAGTGTATCGGCGTTGACACGTATCCCCATGCTGGTCAGCTCGTGACGGCGTTTTGTTACGGGATTCCAGACAAGTATGTCGCCATTGAGGCCGTGAGTGGTTTTGCCTGTTTCGGAGGAGGTATCGGTTACCCAGTCGTCGTAATCAGCGGCCCGAAGCTCGTGGGGGTAGCCATCCTGAAGGGTCCAGCCGATGCCGATTATAAAGATAGCCGGGTATTTCTGGACGATTTTTGTCTCGCGCTGCTTACGCGGCAGGTCGGGATATCTTTCGAGTATTTCCTCTGCGTGCAGAAAAGTAAGCTCGTCGGGCAGGTCGGGGTATTTGTCGGTCTTTAGCTGCGGGAAGAGCTTCTGGACGTGAATCTCGGCACCTTTTAATACCTTCCAGATTTTTTCGACGACCTGGCGGAGGAATTTGAGGTTTCGCTGTTCGGGGGTTATGTCAAGCTCCCAGTCCCACTGGTCGACGTATGCTGAATGGTCGTGGTCGAGAAAGTAATCTTTTCTGACGGCCCGCATATCGGTGAGCAGACCTTCGCCAATACCCATACCGAACTGTTTCAGCGCCATACGCTTCCATTTCGTGGCGGCCTGGACAACCTGCGCATCGACAGGGTTTTTATTTTTGTCGTTCGAGATGTGAAACTGGATGGGAGTGCGGGAGCCGTCCCGGTCGAGCAGGTCATTAACGCCACTTTCGACGTCTACAATCAGCGGAACGGTAACGCGAATGAGGTTAAGCTCTTTACAGAGATTTCCCTCGATATAGTCCTTCACGGCATAGGTGGCGAGCTGGGTTTCCTTTGGATTGAGCAGTGAGGTATAGTCGGCTGGGAGTATTTTTTCAAGTTTGGCATAATCTCCGATTCCGGGGCCGGCAAGGTCGGCCTTTTTCTGGTCTGACATGTCTGGTCCTCCAAAATTTTGGGCTTTGGGTTACGTCTCCCTATTGGGTTGCGTTTATTAAAAAACATTGTTACGCAGACGCAGATGAATGTCAAGCGCGATTTCAGGAAGAGAATAACGACATAAATCAAAAGTGGAGAATATGTTTTATTGTAAAATGTTTTATTGCATTAAGAAAAACAGGTGTTATAATGCGCTCGTATAGGCATATAAGAATGAGTGCCCTGTAGTTCGGGGCGGAAATGGAATGTTGGATGTGATTTGTAAGGAGACAAACAAGATGTCAAAGAACAAAGCTTTGTTGATTTGCTTAGAGGCACTGGTGCTTGTCGCCGTAGTCGGCTGTTCATCCACGATAGTGAGCACCGATGCGGGGGTATACGAACGCTTCAAACTCAAGGCAACATCAAGCAAGGATGTTGACTCGGTATATGCTGCGACGCTGCATGCCTTGGATAAACTTCAACTGGAGGTAACTAATAAGGCCAAAGATATTTTTTCCGCCAAGATAATCGCCAAAAGCGCCGATGGTCAGTTAATTACCGTGAAAATCAGTCCCACAGAGGATAAAACAACCTCGTACAGCATACAGGTCGGCACCTTCGGTAACGAAGAAAGGTCCCGAATGATATACAAAGAGATAGTCAACAGTCTGGGGATAGTAAAAACGAAGTAAAAAGAAAGTTCGACTTCTGAGTTTTAGTTATTTGTCAGAGCCGTCGGATTCAGGCCTTATGGTCTGACAAGGATTTGCCGACCATCTCGAGGATTGTGTTTTTGGCCTGTTTGAGTGGTGCGGGCAGAAAGGCGCCTGCCGCACAGGTATGGCCACCGCCGTCAAATCTCTGGGCAATCCGACACACATCAACAGCCCCTCTGCTGCGCAATGAACATCGCCATCTGCCGTCAGCCAGCTCGACGAACAAAACCGCTACTTCGACCGTCGCGATTCTCTGGGACTGGTCGATAAGGTTTTCGGTATCTTCGTATTTTGCGCCCGTGGTTTTGAAATCCTGCTGAGTAATGAACTGCGTCGCGCATCGATTATCAAAATGAAGCTCGAGTGAGTTTTGCATCGCGGTCATCAATCTGAATCTTTCGGGCGAAAAACTCTGGCAGACGTCGTGGTATATCTCAGAAGGATTCGCACCAGCATCTGTTAATTCGGCGCAGTCGCGAAAAACAACTGAATCGGTATTGTTGAAGTGAAACCAGCCGGTATCGGTGGCAATACCGGTGAAAAGGGCCTGTGAGACTTTGGCTGTAATCCGCCAGCCGGCGTATTTATAAAGCTGCAGAACAATCGAGCTCGCCGCCGCGGCCTGCGAATCCAGCAGCTCGACATCACCAAGGCCGTCGGCTGTCGCGTGATGGTCGATAACCAAAACCGGCATATTGTTTTGCTTAAGATACGCATCGAGCTTGGGAAGCTGACTGAAGCTGTTGGTATCGACGATAACGGTCAAATCGAATCGGCCGAACTGTCCCGCCGAAAGCTCCTCAGGGCTGATATCAACACCCAAAACCGGAACTTTTTCGTCAAAAAGAAAGCCATACCACTGGGGTAAAGATGACAGAAAGAGTATTTTAGATTGTTTGCCGAGAGCAGCCAATGCTTCACGAACAGCAACACAGCAGCCCGTCGCATCACCATCGACCTTGGTGTGTGTGGTAATTAGAACTTGCGACGATTTTTTTATAAGGTCTAGCGCTTTTTGAAGGTCTTCATTTGATATCATCTGTCATTCCTGCAATTGGCGAAATAGTGATTTTAGCACTAAAATACGCAAAGAACAATAATGAATACGAATAACATCAAGCAGCACCCTGACTTTGCACTATTCTAAAGAGAATATCGAGATGCTTTGCCGCAAGAGGAACGGTCATAGCTGGTTTGGCTTTGCCGGTGAGGCAGTCGCCGAAGTGGTTTACCATTGAGGTATGATCGTCGAAATGCTTTGACATATCGACTTTTCGAATGGTCCTTTTTTCAACTCGATTTTTATTGACCCAGAAATGCTCCACTTCGGGCGAATCCCAACTGCAATATGAAAATATCAGCGAACCCCTCGTGCCGAAGATTCTTGTTTCATTGTCGATTTCACAATGCACGCCCGCACCCCGTTCATAGTAATAAGTCAGCCCCGTATCGAACTCCATAAAGGCCCCGGCGTGCTCCTCGACATTTTGTTTGATTTTGGGATTCCGGAAAACCTTGATGCCGTTTTTGCAGAAAGATTTCATCCTCACGAGCTTTGGAATATCGCCAAGCAGCCCCAGATGAAAAGATAAATCATACACACCCCAGTCGAACAAAGGGCCGGCGCCGGCAAGAGATTTATTCAGCGACCAGACACCAGCCGGGTTGTATTCGATGAATGTCCTGCGCATAAGGTGGTTATGATGGATGTGATAGACCTTGCCAATATCGCCGTTATCAATCATTTTCTTAATGAAGCTGAACTTGGGCTGCAGCCGGGTGTGCCTGCAGGAACATTCGACGATATTGAGCTTGCGATGCTTTCGCACCTCTTTTACCAGCTTATTCATTTGCGCCCGGTTGGCGACCATCGGCTTTTCGAGAAGGATATCCTTGCCCGCCCGCATAGATGCGACGGCTATCTCATAATGAGTAAATGGCGGCGAGGCGATAAGAACCGCATCGACGTGTTTGTCTTTTAAGACATCGCGATAATCACTGCTGCCATGGGGAAGCCTGTATTTCTTCATTTTGGCGGCGAGCGTCTTCTTGTCAGGATCGGCAAACCACAGAACGTTCATACAGCGGGTCCTGGCGATGCCGCCCATATGCAAATCAGCCACCATACCCGCACCGATGATGCCAATATTTGGTTTATTCTTTTTCATCTCGGCTAATTCAAAATTTGTTTTGCAGTTTCACAGTCCTTTGCGATTTGAGCAGTTAGCTCTTCGGACGATTTAAATTTGTGCTGCGGACGGATATGCTGAACGAAATCCATTGCCATCCATAGGCCCACAGTATTTTTGTCTTTTTCATCGAGCAGGTGGGCTTCTATTAGCAGCGGATGCTCGTCCTCGAATGTCCTGGCCTGGCCTATACTGAATACGGCCGGCAGATAATCATCGCCCCGGCAAACATCACCTTCAGATTCGCCGAGCAGACAATACCCAGCGTAAACTCCTTCCTGCGGGATAATCTGCGAAGGTGACTGCATATTCAATGTCGGAAAACCAAGCCGTGTTCCCCGGCCTTTGCCCGGCACAATCCGACCAACGAGGCAATAGCTCCTGCCAAGCAACTCAGCCGCATCATCTATATGGCCCGACTGAAGCATATAACGAATAATAGTACTCGATACCTTTACCGACTGCCCAGTCGAAAGTCTGCTAAGCTTTGATGGCACAACGACGACGTCAAAACCATTCGGTTTAGCCATTTTTTTCAACGTGCCGATATCGCCGGCCCTGCCCGCACCGAAGTGAAAATCATCACCCTCAACCATCGTTGCGGGCTTAACGTCTTTCAAAAGAAATCTGTCAATGAAATCAGCAGGCGTAAGCCGAAGCAGGCTGGCGGTATCTTTAAGCACAACAAGATAATCGACCCCCACAAGCTCCAGCAGACGAGACTTCAGCGCCAAAGGCGTAAGGACGCCGGGCGCTTTTTCAGGATGCAAAACAGCAACAGGGTGCGGCTCGAAGGTCATCACCACAAAAGGGACAGAACACTGCTCGGCCATTTCCCGTGCGGTATCGAGTATTTCACGATGCCCGATATGCACACCATCGAAGTTGCCTATGCTGACAACGCAGCCAGCAGGCAGTTGAGCAAGCTGTGAGGCAGTTTGTAAAACTTGCATAAGCACCCAGCCAATATATAAGATTCAAAAGCAAACGACAGGCACTACTTTACTGCCGAAGTGAAGATGGTTCAATGGGTATTTGGGCGAGTCCAGAAATAACCCGTGCATCTTATCCAGGGAAACCGCCCTACTGCTTTCTTGGGATACATTGACCTTCCCTCCAAAAACTGTGCTACTTGTAATTAGAGTTCCGTTTAGGGGCTCACAATATAGATGTAATATATCTTAATGCTTGGTATTTCTCGATATTTTTGCATCTACGTATACACCGCTATTGTAAATTACTGTGAAAGCATAAAATCACTTTTTCAGCATTTCCATTATTCGTAGTTCAAACTCTTTGAGTTCCTGTAAAATTGCCAGCTTGCTTTGACTGATGCGTAAACCCAGTTTTGCACTAATTGGAATTACTATCCCCACCAGTAAACCAACAGCACCAAAGATGAGCTTGGAGGGGCCAGTAATATCGACCCCCATTACAATAAGCTTTGTAG
Source organism: uncultured Pirellulales bacterium (assembly GCA_964387605.1). Lineage (GTDB taxonomy): Bacteria > Planctomycetota > Phycisphaerae > Sedimentisphaerales > Anaerobacaceae > Fen-1362. The sequence goes on from CAYLYB010000046.1 coordinate 12,376, forward strand.
AACAAAAACCTATCACTCCAAATACCATAAATACGAAGCCTATTGCCAGCCCAACCCTACAACGAATTCGAGCATATTTGGCCTCTTTCTCGTATTGCCTTAGCACAGATGAGGTGTTTATTTTTCGTTGTTCATCTGTTTCTTTTTCAAGTTGTTTTTTTAATCCCAAAAGTTCGTTTAATTTTTCTTCCAGTTCTTCAGTCATATTGTTTCTCCTAAAATTTCACGCAATCGTGCTAATGCCCGATGCAGTCTCGATTTTACTGTCCCTTCAGGTATGTTTAACATTGCGGCAATTTGTCCAATCTGTAATCTCTGTCCAAATCGAAGCATGATAAGTATCCTTTGCTCATCTGACATCCTTTGAATTGCCTGACTTAAAGATTCTCTTTCATTCGAAATCTCGGGTGATTCTACTTTAATCTTTGCCTGTTCTACCCGGTGTAGTTCGGACTCTTTTTTTCGGATTCGGTCTATACACTTATTTGTCAGAATACGAAACAACCACGACACGAACATGCTTGGATTTTGTAATTTTTTCACTCCCCTTATTACTGCAAACCAGGTTTCCTGCACCGCATCCTGCGCATCCATCTTCTGGTCAAGATACCGCAACGCAAACACCAACATGGGCCTCTGCCATAGCTCTACTATTAGCTCGAATGCCCTTTTTTCTCCCTGCTGGCAGCGAATAACCAACAGTTCGGTATATATTCTTTGCTCTTGTTCGTTCATATACTATTAATAAGTCGGTTTCGTTTTACCCATCGTTCCATGAAAAAGGAATTTTTTTTGATTTTACCAACTTTCAGGCCATTGGTTCAAATCTTCCCACTTTTGCCGCCATAGCCGCGGGGGGGTATCATATTAGTGGCGCTGACAAGCGACGGACGGATACTTTCGTGGGGCTGGAATGATTACGACCCGCCCCCGTATCCGGCGCTTGAGGGCGTTGTTTTCACGAAAGATATTGCCGCCGGCTGGAAATTCACTATCGACTTGAAAACCAGATAAAAGGCGAGACCTCGAATTCAAGTATTTTATGTGCTACGGCATAGTTAAAAATGAAAGACATCTGCAGGAATAAATATGCTCAGGGATTTGTCGTAGTTGGGGAGCTTTGCCTGAGGATTTGAAGCTTCTTCTGCGCCTTGGCATAATCGGGATAAGTTTGGGCAAGCTCTTCCAAAACGCTCTGCATTTTGTCGGGCTTTTCGGTTCTTTCGTAACACAGAGAAAGCATCTCCAGCGATGAGCGATAATATGAAAAAGGGTCATATTTGAGCTGTTCTGGGGATTCCGGACCAAATTCCCTGACCCGTTCGAAATAGGGTATCGCCCTGTGGTAGTCTTTTTCTAGTGCGAAAATCATAGCGACCCTGAAATGTGCAATTTTGTTGTTGGGGTCGATGTTGATGGCATTGAGATATGTATTTACCGCCCGGTCAATGTCCCCCCTGCTTTTGTGACTGCCGCCGAGGGTGTTCCAGGCCTGAGTGTTTGTCTTGTCGAGAAAGATAACCTTTTCGCATTCCCTGGCGGTATTATTATATAATCCATAGGAGGCATACGCCTCAGCACGAGAAAGCAGACGATTGATAATCAATGGCTTAAGCGCAAAAAGAGTAAGCAATACAAAAATGACACTGAAAGACCACCTTGGCGCCGGTTTCGCCAACCAGGGGTCGGGCAGCATATCTTCGAGTTTTTCGTCACGATGGTCCATATATTCAACGCTCAGGCAATAACAAGATAATACAAACCAAGTGCCATAAGGACATTTCCGGCAATAAGATTAATGTGGTCTTCGATACGTCGGATTCTCGTTATAAGAAACATAATCAGGTCGCCTTTCAAAAGACTGGCCGATAGCGATACGGCGAGAACCGGGAAACTCTGGCCAAGGGCAAAACTCACGAATATAAGAAACGAATACGGCCCGAGGTTTTGCGTTACAACAAGACTCGCGAGCATCAGTAATATCCCGCCACAGCAGGGGCAGGTCGGCATCTCAAGCAAGGCAAAAAGCGTTCCGAATACGAATGCCCCGATAAGAGTAACGTCTTGAAAGTTCTCGCGGAACTGGAACATTCGCGGCAGATGTTTTATATGGAGCAAACCGGACACAAACAGGCCGGTAACCAAAAGCATAATACCAAGCAGATAAAATATGTACTTGTTGACCTGGATGATAGTGAATGCGAAATTGCCCACCATGCCAAGGAAAACTCCTACTACTGTATAGGCGGCAACAAGACCCGTAACAAAAAAAACGGTTACCAAGATACCCTTTTTTTTGGAATCCGCGGCACCTGCTATGTAACCCAATGCAACAGGGACACGAACAATTGTGCATGAGCTCATCGAGGCCAGTGCCCCGGCCCAGAAAACCAAAAAAATCGCCCAGACCGGTGAATCCGAAATAACGTTTTTAATGCTCTCAATCATAAAAAGAATTTCGCTTAAACCACCCAAACATAAAATACACAATCGCTATACAAAGGTGTTTTCGGACTAATAAAGCCACAACTTAAGCAGCAGAGTTTCAAAATAGCAATTTAGCGAAAGCAGATACTTCTTGGTTTAAACAGTCATAACATACTTATATATAAGAAGTTATAGATTACTAAAACAATTTAAACAATAATTGTTGCAACTATGTTGCATTTAGATAAAATATTGCAAAAGTCCATTTACAACTGCATAAAGAAATCGAATAGACAGGAGAATATTCAACTATGTCGCTAAAGGGAAAATTGAAACATGTCTACATAGAGCTGAAGGCACACGCCCCTTTTACTTTGTTCGGGGCATTAACGGGCATAGCATTTATGCTTTTATTCAGGGGCATCAGTCATCAGGCAAGCTATCGGCTTTTCTATATCTTTCACCCCGCGCACGTTCTGTTAAGCGCAATGGTAACAGCATCATTATTCAGGTTGCATGAAAAGACCAGGGGCTTTCTGATAGTGTTTGTTATTGGCTATGTGGGCGCTGTAGGAGTAGCAACTCTGAGCGACTCAATAATCCCTTTTCTGGGCGAAGAAGTGCTCGGCGCAGCAGTGCCGACAGAGGGACATGTTCATACACACGAGTTGTCAAGCGAGGCGGAAAATTATGAGAGCCATAAACCACACATACATATAGGTTTTATAGAGGAATGGTATATCGTAAATCCAGCGGCACTGCTTGGGATTTTTATCGCATTTTTTATACCAAGAACGAAGCTGCCGCATGCCTTTCACGTGCTCATAAGCACGTGGGCGTCTTCGAGCCATATAATGATGAATACTCACAGGCCAATTACGGCGATGCTTATGCTCGGCATATTTATCGTGTTATTTATCTCGGTATGGTTTCCGTGCTGTTTCAGCGACATAATTTTCCCCACGCTCTTTGTAAGGTCAGACGATAAACTTGCGCACTACGGCCATCATCATTAAAAAACCAAAAGAAAAATGAAGCAGGCAACAAAAAAAAGAATCGATAAACTGCTCGAATCGGCCAAACTCAGGCAAACCACACCGAGGAGAACGATTCTCGACGCCCTTTTGAACGCAGGCAGACCCAAAACAGCCGACGAAATTATTTCTTCAATCGGCAAAGACTGCCCGAACAGGGTAACGGTATATCGCACCTTAGACGCTCTCGTTGATTCGGGACTGGTGCACAGCGCCTTCGTTTCAAAAAGAAGCCGATATTTCGAACTGGCGGACCACTGCACAAAGACTCAATGCCACCCGCATTTCGTATGCACCGACTGCGGCCAAACACGCTGCCTGACAGAGGCCTCTGTCCCATTAGCGACAAAAACTCCCGCGGGATTTGTAATCCATCGACAGCAGGTCCGCCTTGAGGGCCTGTGCCCAACGTGCGGGAATGAAAAAAGCGCTAAGCTCGAAGCGTTTTGAAAATAGTTATTGAGCCGAGGATTATCGTAAGAACCGCAATCGCCAGCTTGAGCTTTCGTTCGCCTATGAATTTTACGCTCTTTGCCGACAAAGGCACCGAAAGCATCGAGCCGACTATCACCCAGGGTGCAAGTTTCCAGTGAGCAGCACCTTTTGAAATGAATATATAGCCAAGCACTCCTACAAAACAGGTCAGCCCCTCCGCCAAAGCTGTTATTCCGACGGCACTTTTGCCCTCGACGCCCGAAAGGATTTGTCCCCCGGTAACAACGGGGCCGTAGCCCCCGCCGCTCATACCCTTGTTGAACGAGGCGATGACACCGAGTATTGTAATTTTCAGCCATGAGAATTTGAACTTGCTGTTGAGACATATAAGGATTAGGACGCCCATCGACAGAACAAGCACGCCGATATAAAGCTGAAGCCAGAATCGCGGGATATTAACAGCCACAAAAACAGCGACAATCGCGCCAACCAGACTGCAAAGGCCAAGCATCAGGGCGACTTTCAGATGAATGGGGACGGTTTCCTTAAATGTTTCTATATAACCAAGCGGACTGAGCATTTTGCTAATCCTGAAAATATCAGACGATTTCGGCTTGAGGTCAACGTTGCCTTCGCGATGATGGCAGAAGCCGGCTAAAAGGCCCGACAGCAATTGCGACAAAAGAACAACGGGCACAATCTCCAGCGGATTGAAACCAAGAAGGATAAATATAGGAGTCAGCGTTGTCCCATAACCCATACCTAATGTGGCATCCATATACTCACAAAGAAATGCGAGTATGGGAATTGCGACCATTTGCCAAACGGGCATAAAACCATCTCCGGATAGTTAAAATCAGACAAGGTCCGAAAGCTTAAGGGTCTCAAGGCGATGGGCGATGAAATCCCTTATCTCCTTGAAAACCTTTATGATTTTCTTTTCCTTCTCGAGGGGCGTATGAGAATAGAAATATCTGCTGACGGATTCGGTCGAGGCGAGCGGGCCGTCCAGCAGGCGAATGATTTCAGCGATACTTATCCTGGACGCAGGTTTTGCCAGTGCATACCCCCCCGCCGTCCCACGCCTGGCCTTGACGAGTCCATCGCGCTTGAGAATCGTAAAAAGCAGCTCGAGATACTTCTTGGAAATATCGCACTCGGAGCATATCTCTTCGATTTTTACGAAACCATCTTTGTGTTTTCTGGCGAGATAAATCATCGCCAGGATTGAATATTCGCTTTTAGTGGTCAGCTTCATAATCAAACCTCACAAAACTTGTCTATAGGCATTATAGACAATCGACTGGTTATCAGCAAGTGTTAAGAAGTTTTACAGCTATAATGCAACGAATAATCATCTCAGCCGGGCACAGATACAGTGGACAACACCCCATGCTAATAGTAACATAGGGCCATGCAAAGCTATCCATTAAAATTCAGTCCCATATTCAAACAGCGTATATGGGGCGGCCACAAGCTGCGGGATGTATTCGGCAAAGATACCCCCGAAGACCTGACAATCGGCGAAAGCTGGGAGCTGGCGGATTTGCCGGAGGATAAATCCGTAATAACCAACGGTGAACTGGCAGGAATGACCCTCGAATCGGCAATCCTTAAATATACCGAGCAAATAACCGGCGAACTGGAATTCACCCAGCCATTCGGCCTGCTGATAAAATTTTTGGATTGCGAGCAGGTTCTCAGCGTCCAGGTGCACCCCGACGCCGAGACCTGCGAACGAATGGGCAAAGGAGACTTCAAAAGCGAGTGCTGGTATATAATCTCAGCCGAGCCGGGGGCAGTTATTTACAAGGGGCTTAAAAAAGGCGTAACCAAAAAAGATTTCGAGCAGGCGATAAAAGACGGAACCGTCGAACAAACGCTCGAAAAGATAGAAGTAAAAGTAGGCGAATGCCACTACCTGCCCGCTGGGACCACACATGCCATCGGGGCAGGTCTGCTAATCGCCGAGATTCAAACGCCATCGGATACGACCTACCGCGTCTTTGACTGGAACCGCGTCGATAAAAAAGGCAAATCAAGACAGCTTCATATTGAAGAGGCCCTTGAGAGTATTCATTTCGATTCGTCCGGCGACAATCTTTCAGTAACCACAATCGGCCGGCTGGCTGACTGCGAGTTCTTCAAGATAGACAAAGGCCATCAGGCGCGCAACTGCGAGGTGCTGATTTCGCCGGGACAAATGAAAACATTGATATTCCTGAACGGCTTCGGGACAATTATCGGCAAAGAAGGAAACATCGAGAAATTCAAGGCAGGCGATACGATACTGATACCTGCGGCATACGAAGGAGCGATGCGATTCTCCGCGGAATCGGAATATCTGACCGTAACAATGTGAACGTATTATTGTCTGAGATAACAGGATGACTATAAAATCAACGGTTAACACGGCAAACGAGGTAAATACTATGCAGGTCCCAATAATGGATTTGAAGACACAATACGCGAAACACAAAGCCGAACTGATGAAAGCAATCGAAGAAGTGTGCGACAGCCAGATGCTGTGCCTCGGCCCAGCCGTGGAAAAATTCGAAAAGGAAGCAGCTGAATACTGCGGATGCAAATACGCGATTGGGGTATCGAGCGGAACAGATGCTCTCTTGGTGAGCTTGATGGCCGCAGGGATAGGTGCGGACGATGAGGTAATAACAACGCCATTTAGCTTTTTCGCCACGGCCGGAGTCGTGGCAAGACTCGGCGCAAAACCCGTATTCGTGGATATAGACCCCGACAGCTACAACATCGACCCGGAAAAAATCGCTGAAAAAATAACAGGCAAAACACACGCTATTATTCCGGTTCACTTATACGGGCAGACGGCCCAGATGAAGCCGATTATGAAACTTGCCCGCGAGCACAAGCTGCTTGTGGTTGAAGACGCGGCCCAGGCGATGGGGGCT
>CAYLYB010000047.1:0-19078 GCA_964387605.1 uncultured Pirellulales bacterium
ATTTGAATATATATTGCCTGTCCGCAGCGTCCCTGTTAACATATTTACAACCGACCAGACGAATTCGAAGAATAAAAGCTGACGCTCCTAAAGGGATTCACAAATGAAAAAACATATTCTCATACTGACCTGTTTATTGATACTGCCGATGCCCGCCATATCGGTCGGGGCCGAATCGGATGCGGCCGGCCTTAAAAAAGGGTCTGTAAAGGAAGCCCACATATTAAATATCGAGACAAACGCAGGGACACAAACAATGATGAGCAAAGAGCAAATCGAGAAATTCAAAAACAGCGCACAAAACGAACTGGAAAAGAACATCCTTCACTTCTGGATAACTTATTGCCAGGACAATCAAAACGGCGGCTTCGTCGGGAGGATGACCAACGACCGGACTATAGTGAAAAACGCCCCCAAGGGGCTGGTGCAAAACGCCAGGATTTTATGGACGTTTTCCGCGGCCTACAGATTCAATAAAAACGACGAATATCTCAAAATGGCCGAACGTTCATATGACTATATGATGCAACACTTCCTCGACGCTGAACATGGCGGGGCTTACTGGATGCTCAACAATGCCGGCAAACCGCAGGATGACAGCAAAGAGGTATATGGCCAGTCGTTTCTCATTTACTCCCTCGTAGAGTATCATCTCGCCACCGGCAACAACGATGCTCTCGAAAAAGCAAAGGAGCTTTTCAATCTCATTGAAAAGCACTGTCATGACGACGAAAACGCCGGCTATTTCGAGACCTTTGCCCGGGACTGGTCGCCCTCCAAAAAGGCGATGCTCGCAAGCGGCGCCGAGCAGGAGAAAAAAACAATGAATACCCATCTTCACCTGCTCGAGGCATACACAAGTCTTTATCGCATCTGGAAAGATGACAAGCTCAAATCGAGATTAATAGAGCTCATCGAGATTTTCCAAAAACACATCATCAATTCGAAGACGTATCACTTCAATATGTTCTTCGACGAAAAATGGAACTCGACAAAGAATATAGAATCATTAGGCCACGATATCGAGGGAAGCTGGCTTTTGTGCGAGGCGGCTGAGGTGCTGGGCAATGAGCAGATAATAAAAGATATTCAGGCAAAGGCGATAAAAATGGTCGAGGCCGTATGCGAAATCGGCTTCGATACCGATGGAAGCATATTCTATGAATCCGAGGGCGGACAGATAATAGAACGAAATAAAGACTGGTGGCCGCAGGCCGAAGCGGTTGTTGGCCTGATTAACGCCTACCAGTTGACAAAACAGCCCCGCTACCTCGAAGACGCTCATCGATGCTGGTTGTATATCGAGAAAAATATCGTCGATTCGGCATACGGCGAGTGGTTCTGGGCGGCTGATAGAAGCAATTTGAAGGTCTCGGAGTGGAAGGCGCCTTATCATAACAGCCGGGCCTGTCTCGAAATCATAAGAAGACTAAAAGAGATATCGCAATAATCAACTGATTTGCGGGAAGCAGAAAATGAAACCTACAAGGCGAATCAAGAGGCATTCCAAATCGGCGGGTCTGCCGCCGGGGACACTGATTCATATCGGAGATAAAAAACTCGAGGCACCTCGAATTACCGTCATCGACTACCAGGAGCAAACCTTCGAGGAAAAGCAGGTTACTAAAATCGAAGACTGTTTCGAGTTCAAGGCCAAACCGACCGTAACATGGATAAATATCGACGGCATCCACGATACACAGCTCATAGAAAAAATCGGAAGCAATTACGATATTCACCCGCTGACGCTGGAAGACATTTTAACCACAAGCCAGCGTCCCAAATTCGAGGACCTCGAAAAATATATTTTCATCGTGCTCAATATGCTCAGTTTCAGCAAAGAAAAGCAGCAAGTGCAAACCGAGCAGGTCAGCATAATACTCGGTCGTAATTTTGTTATCTCTTTTCAGGAAAGTGTCGGCGACGTATTCGACCCGATACGTGACAGAATCAGAAACGCAAAAGGCAGAATCCGAAAAATGGGCTGCGATTATCTGATGTATTCGCTGATGGACGCCATCGTGGACAATTACTTTGCGATTCTCGAAAAGCTCGGCGAAAAAATCGAATCTCTGGAAGATGAACTGGTCGCCAGCGCCGATGAGAAGACGCTCAAACACATACATTCGCTCAAAAGAGAAATGATTCACCTTCGAAAATCCGTCTGGCCGCTGCGCGAGCTGATAAACGGCCTCGAACGAAGCGAATCCAGCTTGATTGAAGATTCGACCGCCGTCTATTTAAGGGACCTCTACGACCACACAATCCAGGTCATCGATACCGTCGAAAGTTACAGGGACATGGTCTCGGGCATGCTCGATATATATCTTTCTGCCATAAGCAACAGGATGAACGAGGTGATGAAGGTCCTGACCATAATCGCAACAATATTTATTCCGCTGACCTTCATAGTCGGCGTTTACGGGATGAACTTCAAATTTATGCCCGAGCTCGAATGGAAATTCGGCTACTTCGCCGTATGGGTGATAATACTCATCTTGGCGGGCGTAATGCTGATTTACTTCAAAAGAAAAAAATGGCTCTGACGCGAATATCGTTCGCGTGTACGGATTGCCATTTTTTATCACAAGGCAATAAAATCTCCCTTAAAGCATCGTTGCCGAACTCGGATAAATACGTATAATACCCACCAATTCAAAATATTATCATGCAATAACAGGGAAAGGAGCCGAATATGGCGCAGCTTCAGTTATTGGCAATGGCCGGCGGTTTTGAAATGTGGGACTGGGTGGCGATAGGCGCGTATTTCGTCGTCATCGCGGGCATCTCAATCTGGGCAATCAGTCAGGGACAAAAATCCTCAACCGATTACTTCCTCGCGGGCAGGCATATGCCCTGGTTCGTGATTGGCGCCTCTATCTTCGCCTCGAATATCGGCTCCGAGCACATCGTCGGCCTGGCAGGCCAGGGCGCAACCAGCGGTATGGCGATGGCACACTGGGAGCTGCACGCATGGGTAGTGGTCCTGCTGGCCTGGGTATTTGTGCCCTTCTACTACCGCTCAAAGGTCTTCACGATGCCTGAATTTCTCGAAAGGCGATTCAATCCGACGGCCCGCTGGATATTGTCGATTGTCTCGCTCGTGGCCTACGTATTCACCAAGGTCTCCGTTACCGTTTACGCAGGGGGCGTGGTCTTCAACGTGTTGCTGCCTGAGATTCACCTGCAAATCACTGAAAATATCGTCCTCGACGCCTTCTGGCTCGGCGCCATATTGACCGTCGTCTTCACCGGAATTTATACCGTCCTCGGCGGGCTGCGCGTAGTGGTTTATACCGACACGATGCAGACCGCAGTTTTGTTAATCGGCTCGTTTTTTATTACATTCTTCGGGCTGTCAAAACTGGGCGGCTGGACCGAGCTGCAGAACATCTGCCGGGATAACGCCGCAAATTTTGCACTGTGGCGACCGAACAGCAACCCCGATTTCCCGTGGCTCGGCGTATTAATCGCATCGCCCATCATCGGCATCTGGTATTGGTGCACCGACCAGTATATCGTGCAAAGGGCGCTATCGGCCAAGGACCTGCGCAACGCCCGGCGCGGCGCGCTTTGGGGGGCGTTTTTGAAGGTATGGCCCGTGATGATTTTCATTGTCCCCGGCCTAATCGGCTACGCTATGTATCAAAAAGGAATGATTGATATGCCGACAAAGCTCGCCAATGGCCAGCAGGTCGTCGATGGCGACAAGGTCTTCGCGGTTATGGTAAGCTCGCTTTTGCCGGTAGGCCTACGGGGCCTGGTCGTAGGCGGCTTGTTAGCCGCGCTGATGAGTTCTTTATCGTCGCTATTTAATTCCTGCGCATCGCTTTTCACCGTCGATATCTACGAAAAGATTAACCCGCGGGCATCCGAGCGCCATCTCGTTACGGTCGGGCGAATCGCAACCGTCTTCGTCGTGGTAATGGGGCTTATCTGGATACCCGTGATGCAGCGAGTCTCGCAGGGCGGGCTGTATAAGTATCTGCAAAGCGTGCAGGGCTATCTCGCCCCGCCGATTACCGCGGTATTTCTGCTGGGCCTGTTCTGCAAACGCATAAACGGCAAAGGGGCAGTATCAGGCCTGGCAATCGGCTTCATCGCCGGTATGACCAAGCTCACAATACAGGCCCTCACAGGCGGAAACAATCCCGCAATCACATCGCCCGGCTGGCTCGTCTATATCGGCGAATACAACTTCCTCTTCGCGACCGGCTGGCTGCTGCTTTTGAGTATCGTAGTCGTCGTGACCGTATCGCTTTTGACCGCCCCGCCGAATCTCGAAAAAATCTCCGAACTGACTTATGCCACCGCCACGCCGGAGCAGAAGAAGGAAAACCGCGAAAGCTGGGGCATCACCGAGGTCCTGATGACCGTCGTTGTGCTGGGCCTGGTTCTTGGTATGTATCTCTATTTCACCTTCTGGCTGAAATAATCGTTTATTCGAATCACAAAACCCCCGAAGCCGCATACTTCGGGGGTTTTTGCACTTTATTGCCTTCATCCCGGTTGCGGAGGGTAACCGATTTGGAATTTGACCGGTTCGCGTATCGGCCTTATAATCGCTTTTTTAGCAATTACCCTAAGGATTTTTAAAATGGCATACGTAATAGGTCTCGATTACGGCACAAATTCGGTGCGGTGCGTGATAGTTGATATAGCTACCGGCGGCGAGGTCGGAACAGCCGTATGGCAATACGAAACCGGCGAGGCGGGCATCATCATCGACGAGTCCGACCATAATTTAGCAAGGCAAAACCCGGCTGATTACGTAAAAGGATTCGAGATAACAATCACTCAGGCAATTCAGCAGGCGGCGAAGGCCGACAAAAATTTCGACGCGGGTAAAATCATCGGTATCGGCGTCGATACGACCGGCTCGACGCCGCTGCCCGTCGATAAAAACGGGACGCCGCTGGCTATGCTCGACGAATTCAGGAATAACCCCAACGCGCAAGCCTGGCTCTGGAAGGACCACACCGGTTATGCCGAGGCGGCTGAGATTACCGAATCAGCCGAACAGCACCATCCGGAATACCTCGCCAAGTGCGGCCGGACGTATTCATCGGAATGGTTCTTCAGCAAAATACTGCATTGCCTTCGGACAGACCCCGCCGTCTTCGACGCCGCCTATAGCTGGGTCGAATGCTGCGATTATATACCCGCGGTGCTGACCGGCACCGAAAAGCCGGGATTGATGAAGCGCAGCAGATGCGCCGCGGGGCACAAGGCGATGTTCAACGACGACTGCGGCGGGCTGCCTGCCAAGGATTTTCTTTCGAAACTGGACCCCAAGCTGGGCGAACTGCGAGGCCGGCTTTATGACAAGACCTTTACTGTCGAGACCCCGGCAGGCAAACTCACCGCCGAATGGGCCGGGAAGCTGGGCCTGACAGCGGGCATCCCGGTAGCCGTCGGCGCGTTCGACGCTCATTTAGGGGCAATCGGCTCCGGCATAGCGCCCGGCATACTCGTCAAAATCATCGGCACAAGCACCTGCGATATGCTCGTGGCGGAATCGAATAAGAAGCTTGCGGATATACCCGGCATTTGCGGCATAGTCGATGGCTCGATACTGCCGGGCTATTTCGGATTAGAAGCGGGCCAATCGGCGGTGGGCGATATTTTCAACTGGTTCGTCAATTACATTCAGCCCGGCGGCAAATCAGCCGGCTCGCACGAGGCCCTTACCGAAAAGGCCGAAAAACTCAAACCCGGCCAGTCGGGTCTTTTGGCGCTCGACTGGAACAACGGCAACAGGACAATACTCGTTGACCAGCGATTGACGGGCCTTTTGTTAGGCCAGACCCTGCACACAAGGCCTGAGGAGATATATCGTGCGCTTATCGAGGCGACCGCATTCGGCGCGCTTACAATAATCAATCGTTTCGAGGAATACGGCGTCGAAGTTAAAGAGGTGATAAACTGCGGCGGTATCGCCGAGAAGAACGCCCTGCTTATGCAGATTTATGCTGACGTTACGGGCAGGGAGATGAAGGTCTCGCGTTCTGCGCAAAGCTGCGCGCTTGGTGCAGCCATCGCCGGGGCGGTCGTGGCGGGCGGTTACGGCAACTTCGCCGAGGCACAAAAGGCGATGTGCGGAATCAAGGACGTTATCTATAAGCCCAATCCCGAAAACCACGCGGTCTATAAAAAACTGTACTCGATATACAAACGGCTACACGACGCACTGGGGCTTCGGGATTCATCAGCACAACTGGGCGACGTGATGAAAGAGCTGCTGGACATAAAGGACGCGGTCAGGGTATAAAGGTATCGATATGCACGAAGAACTGAAAAAAGCCGTATGCGACGCGAATATCGAATTGCAGCGCAAAAAGCTCGTTATTTATAGCTGGGGCAACGTCAGCGGCATCGACCGCTCGGCAGGCATCGTCGCCATCAAGCCGAGCGGCGTCTCATACGATGATTTGACTGCCGATAAGATTGTGCTGCTCGACCTTGCCGGCAAAATCGTCGAAGGGCAACTCAGGCCGTCATCCGATACGCCGACACATTTCGAGCTTTACAGAAATTTCGATTCAATCGCCGGTATATGCCATACGCACTCAGTCAACGCGACGGCCTGGGCGCAGGCGTGCAGGGAAATACCCTGTTTAGGCACCACACACGCCGACAATTTTTACGGCCCAATACCCGTAACCGAGCCGATTGCCCCCGACGAAATAAAAAACGACTACGAGCTGAATACAGGCAAGGCAATTATAAAACGATTCGTTGACATAAACCCGGCGCAAATGCCGGCGGTGCTCGTCGCCAATCACGGCCCGTTTACCTGGGGCAACAGCGCAGGCGAAGCAGTCGAAACGATGGTCATTCTCGAAGAAATTGCTGGATTAGCTTTGAAAACCTTGGTGATAAATCCGAAACAGAAACAAATCAGCAAGGCACTTCTCGATAAACATTATTTACGCAAACACGGCGAATCGGCCTACTATGGCCAGGGGCCGGAAGAATAGGAGGATAAAATGAAAAAGACAACATTCGCAGTGCTCGTCGGCAATCGCGGGTTTTTCCCCGACGTGCTCGCAAAACAGGGCCGAAAAGACATACTCGACGTTTTGAAAAAAGCCGGCTACAACACCGTCGCCCTTTCGATGCAGGACACCAAATACGGCGCGGTCGAAACCTACGCCGACGCCAAAAAATGCGCGGCGCTTTTCGCTAAAAACAGCGATAAAATTGACGGCATAATAATCACGCTGCCCAACTTCGGCGACGAAAAAGGCGCAGCCGAAGCGGTCAAACGCTCGGGACTGAATGTGCCAGTTCTAATCCACGCCGAACCCGACGAGGTCGGAAAAATGACCATCGCCAACAGACGGGATTCATTCTGCGGCAAAATCAGCGTCTGCGACAATCTCAGGCAGGCGGGCATCCCCTACACGCTGACCAAATCGCACACAGTCAAGGTCAACTCAGCTGAATTCAGACAGGAACTTGATGATTTCGCCTCGGTCTGCGGAATTATCAAGGGCCTGAATAACGTCCGCTTCGGCGCCATCGGCGCACGCACGGGCGCGTTCAACACCGTTCGTTTCAGCGAAAAAATCCTCGAACTGGCGGGCATAGCAATCGAGACAATCGATTTATCGGAAATACTCGGCCAAGTCGAACGCCTAAGCGACAATGACAGGGCCGTAAAGAGAAAACTCGACAGCATCAAAAAATACACCACGACCAAATCAATACCAGCTGAATCGCTTATGAAAATGGCCAAGTTCGGCTTAGTAACAGACCGCTGGGTAAAGGAGAACGAGCTTAACGGGACCGCCATTCAGTGCTGGACCAGTCTTGAGGAATTCTTCGGCATAGTGCCGTGTGCACTTATGAGTATGATGAGCGAGACGCTTTTGCCCAGCGCCTGCGAGGTCGATATAATGGGTCTGCTCGCGATGTATATACTGCAGCTCGCTTCAGGCGGGCCAAGTGCGCTTCTCGACTGGAACAATAACTACGCCGGCGACGCGAACAAATGCGTCCTGTTCCATTGCAGCAACCTGCCCAAAAGCTTTTTCAAATCATCGAAGATGGATTACCAGGAGATAATAGCCGGCTCCGTGGGCAAGGACAACACCTACGGGACGATGGTCGGCAGAATCGCTGCTAAAAAGGCCACGTTCTGCAGAACAAGCACCGACGACACCGCGGGCATCATCAGCGCTTACGTCGGCGAGGGTGAATTTACAAACGACAAGCTCGATACATTCGGCGGCTACGGCGTGATGAAAATCCCGAACCTGCAGGTGCTGCTGCAGTATATCTGCAAAATGGGCTTCGAGCATCACGTGGCTATGAATATGTCGCAAAAGGCGGACGCAATCGCCGAGGCATTGGGCAATTATCTTGGCTGGGACATTTACCGCCACCAGTAACGGCGGCAAAAGCACGGTCGATTAAAAATTGACTTTGAATACCGGCTTGAAGATAAACGCGAAGACCATCGAGACGACTAAGAAATAAACCAACCACCAGTCCGCCCCGCTCGTTAATGATACCCTTTCGGGATAATCAATGGCAATTGACCGAACCGGGCTTTCGGGAGTGAACGGCTTTTCGAGCGGATACATAAATATGTCCAACCACTTCCAGCCGGGCCTCTTCGGGCTTATCGGCATAAAGCCGTCGCCCGCAGCAAGGGTTTTTTCGAACACATCTTCGCCGACTCGAAAACGTATGTGATGAATACCGGCCTGCGCCGGGCTTATCTCCCACACGACCTCGTTTTCGCTCGGCATTCGAATAGGCCCGACGACTACATCGATATCAGCGCTCGGCTCAATATCAACGTCATTCAAAACTGGGCCGGCATCGTCACTGAGTTTGGCGGTTACCACCGCCTGCTCTTTGGGCTGTAACGGCCGGAATTGATACCACGCGCCGAGCTGAAAAATCAGCAGACACACGGGGATAATCGCAAACAAGACCGGCCTGGTCGAGAGAAACAATAAAACAGAAATCGCCCTGAATGCACCAAGCTCCGATTTGAGCACTACGGAAATGCTGTCCTTGAACAGCCAGATAGCCAGTATATTTGCTTTAATGGTGTCCTTGACTTTCGAGATTGCCCGCTGATTCGAGGTATATTTGAAAAGAAGCAGAAATACCACGCCCGTTACCGCTGAAATGATTGTATTCGACAACCAGCCGGGCACTTCCGCAATAAATTGAAGCGCATATCTGCCGAATGCGTTGGCGGGGACGTTGAGCCATGTTATAAGTTTAGCGAGAATGTCCGTCACTCGATATATCCTAATCCGCGAAGCTGTTCGGCAGTCTTCTCATCCGAATCGGCTGATTCGTTTTTACTTACTTCTGTTTCTATTATATGAGTGATAAATTCCTCCACGCTGCTGTAGCCGGCCTTTTCTGCTGCCTGCTTTGCTCTGTCGAACAATGCCCCGTCAATTTTAATCTTCGCCATAAATCCTCTCCTTCAGCCGCGTTTGGTCTCGTCACGTTAAGTTTTGAAAATATTCTTGCCTTCCATCTGCTCCGGCACGCCTAATCCGAATTCCGTGAGCACAGTCGGCGCCAAATCAATCAAGCTCGGCCCCGCGGCAGCTATCGGCTTATTACAGAAAATAATTCCCGGCACCTCCGACACATCCGCGCAGTGGTCCGCGCTCCACGCCGAATCGTTATCCGATAACACATTGCTGGTCATTTCCCCAAGGCAGGTATCCCACGAGGCGCGAAAATCCCTCGCATAGCCGACAATCAAATCCGGCGCCAGTGCCGTCGCTGTTCCCGAATATGCTTCGCTGCTTCGATGCACCTTGCGGATGACCGCCCTGCCGTCGGCATCCCGCACCGCTTCGAGCTTCGCAACCAATTCTTCGATGAGCTGTTCGCATTCGTCTCCCGGCTCGACAATTCCGTCGCGCTCTCTGCCTTTGAGATTGACGTATAAACCGTTTATACCAAGCCCATACGCCCTGGTTCTGCTCCAGTCAACGTCCTGCAGAATCGAACGAGCATCGCCCGGCTGTATATAGCCGTTCTCGCGAAGCCACCTGTTAAGATTGAACTGCCTGCCGAAATTCGCGAAGCCGTGGTCGCTCATCGCGATAACGGTCGCCTTGTCGCCGTATCGGGCAAGTATCTCGCCCAGCACCTTGTCCAACTTCTGATAAATCCAGTGAATATGCCCGAAGCACTCCTTGGCCGCCTCGGCCGAGCGCACGGGGTGTTTGGCGTCACTATCCCACCAGAACATATGCGATTGCAAATCCGTGCTCGAAAAGTAGAAAAACAACAGGCCGTCGTCGTAATTCTCAAGGGCGTAATCCAGCAGCCGAAATCGTTCCTGCAAAACGTAATCCGCCTGTGTGCGATATTCATCATCGGTGAATACCTTGTTCGATAGCGCCTTATGGTCCTCCTGAAATCCCGTCGTATAAAACAGGCCTAATTTATCGGAGATATTTTCCACGAAACTATCCGGCTCGCTGAGTTTTATATACGGTTTCGACGGGTCCGTATTTACCGGGCTGACATACAGTCTGAAATTAGGCGACACCTCCTGCAGATAAAAACGCACGATGCCGGTTACATGTTTATCAAGCCCCAAAGACGACATCCGAAAATCCAGCTTTATCCAATTGCTCCACTGTCCCTGCTTGAGCACGATTCGATTATTTTGAATCTCAATAACTGCCGCATTGGCAGCGATATCACGATATACCGAAAATCCGATTTTACTCTCGGTCGGTTCTTTCAGGAATGGATTAGCGGGGCCAACCAGTTCAGCTTCGGCCTTGTCATCCTCGAAAAATAATATCGACCGCTTGCCGCCGCCCTCGTCTTTTGTAATGAGAGGCCCGTCTTCGGCAAAATGCTGATACGTCCCGTATGTCCCCAAAGCATCCGGCGTCCCCATGCCCGACAGGCACTTGTGGTATCCCTCTTTCGACGGGCTGGCAGGGTAATTCGAAGGCAAATCATAAAAAACCGATGGTATCCTCGCCTCGTCGAGATAATCCCAGAACGGCGTTCCTTGGCGACGAAGCACCGTCTCAGGCGGCTTGCCAAATGGCCAAAAACCCAGTTGAACCTTATATTGACCCATACCCAAATAACCCACCCCCGGCAGGGTCTCGGCCATTGCGAAAAACGGAAAACACTGCTGTCGGGGATGGCGATGTATGAAATCAAATATGCCGTGAGAGCCGGGACCTGCGCCGTTTATAAAATTCGCCCACGCGACGGGGCTTTGAGGCGGAATGCTCGTCCCCAATCTGCTGTAGCCGCCCTGCTTTCGGAGTTTATCGAAATTCGGCAGCTTGCCGGCGTCCATCATCCGTTGCGACAAACGCGGGTCCATTCCGTCTATACCTATTATTATTACTCGTTTCGTTGACGAACCTTTGCCGCCCGCAAAAACCCTCCTCAAGGGCATACCCGCACCGGCCGCCGCGCCTACAGCCACGCCCCTTTTCAGGAATTCCCTTCTGCCGAACCTATTTGAATTACTCGCCATTGCACCAACCTTATTAAAACTTCATTTACCACAAGCTTTCGTCAACTAATCCGCCACCGCCAATGGCTTGCCATCCATACTCGCAGGAATATCAACGCCAAACATATCCAGAACCGTCGGGCCTATATCCATCAGCCGGGGTTTCTCACCGTCAACCTTGCGATTACAGAACAAAACGCCCGGCACAAAAGACGGGTCGATACAATGGTCCCCGCTCCACGCCTTGGTATTATCGTGAAATACCTGTTCGGTAACCTCGCCGATGGCCGTCTGCCACGACGCCCGGTATCCCGGATTATAACCGATAAGTAAATCGGGAGCGTTGCCTTTATACGGCCCTGTAAAAACCTTCAGCGAATTATACACCTGTTTTATAGCCGGCTGTTTCCTTTGGTCATCATACAGCTCGCCGAGTCTTTCGGCTATCTCGTCACGTAGTTGAGCGGCTTCTGCGCCCGGGTCAACAATCCCCTTCGATTCTCTGCCTTTCAGGTTAAGATAAATGCCCGACAGACCGATTCCGAACGCCTTAGTCTGTGACCAGTCGATTGCCTTGAGGTGTTTTTCGCCGCGCTTTTCTTCAATCACTTTCAAATATCCGTTTTCTTCGAGCCAGCGGTTAAGGTCCACGCCGTAACGGAACGCGTTAAAACCGTGGTCCGAAATCACCATAAAAACCGTATCTTTGCCTTTGCATCTCTCCATCGTATCGGCTACAAGGGCATCCATCCTTTGATAGTGCTCCTCTATTATACGTCCGCTCACCCTTCCTTGTTTGTTTGCAGGGTGCTCTGGGTCAACCTGGCGCCAAAAAGTGTGTTGAATCCTGTCTGTTCCGTCGAAAACGCACACGCAAAGCCCCTGTTTTACCTTGCCAAGCATATCGAAAAACATCTCTTTTCTTTCGTTATCGGTCTGCACGCACTGCTCGACAAAGCCGTTGTCATCGATGATTTTCTCATTTAAGGCCCAGCTATCCTCGGCAAGGCCTAATGTGGCGTAAGGCCCCTGCTTTTTCGCCAAATAAGTGGCAAAAACCTTCGGATGACTAATCGGCATGGCGGGCTTTTCGGGGTCTATATTTATCGGGGTAACGTATAATCGAAATTCCGGCTCAATACTCGAAACTAAAAATCTGCAAATCCCCTGAATTTTCACGCCCACGCCCGCTTTGAATACGACTTTTACCCAGTCCGAATACTCCCCGGCTTTCAATACCACGCTCTCGCCGTTGACCTTGATGACCGCCCTGTCCGCGTCTTTGATTTTCACCGTGAACGGGCATTTCAGCGCAGCGCCGTTTTTATCCGCAGGGTCAGCCGGGCCGATGAGTTGTGATTTGATTGTTCCGTTTTGCCTTGTAACCTGAAACTGCTCACCGCCGGTATGCTCTTCGTTTCTCTTTTCAGTCGTATAAAATGAAAACATCCCCTGCGTCCCGCGCAAATCCGGTACGCACATAGCTGATAATGAAACGCCGTAAAACTTCTCAGGCGGGAAAGTAATCGGCACGCGGATAACGCTACCGAATATGCCGTGCTCGCCTAAGGTCTTCCAGAATGGTTTGCCCTTTCGCTGCAGGCGTATATCGGGTTTGCCGATTGCCAATCTAAACCTGCCGATTCCAATCGTCCGCTTCGCAGTTTTGATATCAACCGAGCTAAGCTTCGGCGCGTAGGTCTTTACGTCTCTGGTGAGAAAATCGAATATATTATGCTTGCCGGGATTCGAGCCGGTCTGAAACGACGACCACGCAACCGGCGACATCGAGGGCACTGTCGTCGCCAAAGGCTTAAAACATCCCGTCTCGCCGAGCTTTTTAAAAGTCGGCAGCTTGCCCTCATCCATCCAGTTTTGGGCCAGCTTAGGGTCCATCCCGTCGAGGCCCAATATGACGAACCTCTTGACCCTGCTGCGTGCGAAGGCCTTTCGGTGTTTTATCGTTCGAATAATCCAGCGAATCGGCCAGGTCAAAAAGACCAGTATTGCCATAAATATCGCGGCGAACATCGCCAGAAACGAGCCGGCCACCGCGAATCCCGCTCCCGGCCCGATATATGCCTGTGCCGGCCGAGCCAATACAAATACAAGCCCTATCACTGCCGCTGCAATTTTCAACCCGCCGCCTCCCCGCCGATGTGCTGACATTGTATTTGCGTCTCTCTGATTCAAAAAACTACCCCTTTGCGATATTCATATCCTGCCACCACGCCCGACAGGATTCGAACCTGTAACCTAAAGATTAGAATTCCTTTACCCAGTTTGTAAACCTAATTAAAATAACACTTTATAAGCCATCTTTCAAGTGAAAACCAAGGATTACAAGTAGTTTATAAGCGAAGAACACGTTGTCAACAGGAAGCTATCGCATGATGAGTGAACCATTTCGTGCCCCATTGCCAAGCCCTAAACTATTACAATCAGGTCAAAATTGCAGCGGAGTATTCCAGCTATCTAAAACTGCCTGAACCTCCCATTCAATCCGAGTTCTTGAACTAATCTAATTTCGTCAATGACGAACAGCTTCGTCGTCATCGAGGGTTACGAATTGGAGGCAGGATTACACATTATGGCGTTGGATTATCCGCCTATTGCGTGTAAACTGTTTGCCTGATATTGCAGCTCGAAGCCGATGACATGGGATATTACCGAGGCCGGCATTATAATCCATTTGCCTAAGGCCGGAACCTCAAGGGCAATGCTGTAAACACTTTGCGACAGGAGCACAGATTGTGAAAGAAACCGGCAAATTAACAGGTCATTTCACTCTTCCAGCCCAAAAAGGTATGGATAAAGGAGTAAAAATGCTGTGCGAGAAATGGGGTGTGGATTCGATTCGCGACAGTGACGGCACAACCCTATCAGAGGAAATACTCAATATGGGATACGACGTTTATTCCACCATCTGCCTGATAAGGGCCGACCAGGAATGGGCCAAAGAGCATCCGGACCAGTGCCAGCAAAAATATCTTATGTCCTTTCCCGTGACCTGCATCAGCGATGAGGAACTGAGGATCAAAATCCAAAAGGGCTACAGCCACGAGCAGTTTAAGATTGATACCAAACACGACTGCAAAAAATACTGGGAGGTAATTAACAGGACGACCGGCGAAGTCGTAAGCACCGACGACTGGCGATATATGGAACAGACGGGGGAAGTTGTTATAGAACGCCCCGTGAAATGGCACGTTTATACCGTTAATTTTCTCGTGTATCAAATCTGGGAAACAACCTCGATGTATAACTATATCACCAATAACTGGACCGGAGAGCACCAAATGGGCCTTGACCCTCGTCAGCCGGAGACCGGCAGGCACCTGCTGGAATACCTTGACCGATGGCTCAAGGGCCATCCCAATACCGATTTTGTTCGCTTTACATCGATGATGTATCAGTTTCCTCTTATTCAAAACGAGCACAGACAAAACGCGTATCTCGACTGGAGCGGGTATCTGGACCCGATGAGCGCTCTGGCGCTGGATGAATTCGAAAAGGAAAAGGGGTATCGGCTGCGCAGCGAAGACATCGTCGATGAAGGATATTTTAACGCTTCCTACAGGGTCCCGAAAAAGGAGTTTCTCGACTGGATGGATTTCACGCAAAAGTTAGTGCGGGATTATACGAAAAAATGCGTGGATAAGGTCCACAAGGCCGGGAAAAAGGCGATTTTGTTTTTCTGTGACCACTGGATTGGAACTGAGCCCTACGTGGAAGGATTCGAGGAACTTGGCTTTGACGGAATAGCCGGGCCTTGCCTGAGCGGCGTGGAACTGAGGAGGATTTCCGACGTGCCGGGCAATACGTTCAAGGAGGTCCGTCTCTATCCATATTTTTTCTCCGTAAACCTGCAGAATGAGCCGGTATTTACAGGCGATGGAGACCCCGTAAAGGAATGTAAGAAGTGGTGGAAAGGGATTAGGAGGGCCCTATTGAGGCGTTGTGTCGATAGAATCGGCTTCGGCGGATATTTAGAACTTGCTGTAAAATACCCGGCCTTTCTGGATTACGTCGCAGAGCTGGCGAATGAATTTCGAACGGTATTGCACAAAACCAAAAAGACAATGCCCTTCAGCGTCAGCAAAAAGGTTGCCCTGCTGGACGCGTGGGGGAAAGCACGTTCCTGGATGCATAACGATAACTGGCCACAGGGTCACATACCGGAGTGTTTGAGCGGCCTGCCTGCGGAAATAGAATTTATCAGCTTCAATGATATACGAGAAAATGGAATCAATGACGATACGGGTGTTATCATAAACTGGGGAGCCGCCAATAGCGCCTGGAGCGGAGGAAAGAACTGGAGCGACCCGGAAATACTTGTCAGAATTCGCGAGTGGGTTTACCGGGGCGGCGGCTTCATAGGGGTCCAGGACCCGTCGGCCTGTGAATACGAGGGAAGGTTTTTCCAGCTCGCCGATATCTTAGGGGTTCAAAAGGAAGTGGGAAACACGCTTTCCTGGAGCAAGAACATCCGGCCGGAAGTCACACGGGAACACTTTATTCTGGAAGATTCGACAGGCAAAATAGAACTCGGGGTAAACAATTCCGGCGTGTACCTGAGCAGTGAAGAAGCTGAGTTACTGGCCGGGACAGCGGACAACGTCCTGCTTTCAACAAACACCTTTGGCGAAGGACGCACGGTTTATCTGGCAGATTACAAACACAACTCAGAAAATATCCGCCTGTTCTACAGGGCTATCCTGTGGGCGGCACATATCGAGAGTGAATTAAAGAAATGGTTCTCTGCGAATCTCGACACGGATTGTGCCTTTTACCCGAAAGTGAAACAATTTGTTGCTATGAACAATACCGAGGGAAAACAGGACACAACCGTTTATAACGGGGATGGTCGAACAAGCCGAATTTCTCTGGGACCAATGGAGATGAAGTGGTTCGAGCTGGAAGAAATCAATCGGCTTTGTAAGTAATGACGGGAATGGTCGAATGGCTATACGAAAAGACGGCAAAATAATTTTCGGCGGGGACTATTTTCCCGAACAGTGGCCTGAGCAAACGTGGGCACAAGATATGCGCCTGATGAAACAGGCAAACGTCAATATGGTCAGCATCGGCATCTTTTCGTGGGCCCTGCTCCAGCCGGATGAAGACACTTTCACCTTTGACCGGCTGGATAAGGTTATGGATATGCTCGCGGAAAATGAAATCGATGCCTGTTTAGGGACTGCCACGGCGGCCCAGCCCAACTGGCTGAGTCGCAAGTATGACGACATTCTGTTTGTCCGGGAATCGGGCGAGCAGGTCCCTTATGGTTCCAGACAAACCTATTGCGTCAACAGCCCCGGTTATAGAAAGGCCATACGCCGACTGGCAGAGGAAATGGCGGGCCATTACAAGGGCCACAAGGCATTGGCGTTGTGGCACATAAACAACGAGTATGCCAACAAGAACAGTATGTGCTTCTGCAAAAACTGCGAAAAGGCGTTTCAAAAGTGGCTGCAGAAAAAATACGGGACGATAGACAATCTAAACGAATTATGGGGCACCGTCTTCTGGAGCGAGAAGTATTCGAGCTGGGAGGAAATTAATACACCCCGCGCCAGTGCCGGCGGACGCAACGCCACCAAGCTGCTCGATTATAAGCGCTTTCTGAGCGAAAGCTTTTTTACGCTGTATCTGGAAGAATACAACGTGATACGCCGGATTACGCCGGATGTACCCATCACGACAAATTTCGAGGGCGACTGGAGTAAATTCGACCACTCGCTTTTCAAGGACCATCTGGATGTCGCCTCGCTGAATTTTTATCCGGACCCCGGCAATCCTGATTCCTACAAATGGGCCGCCCTGAGGCATACTATGATGCGTTCCCTGCTGGGCAAACCGTTTATGGTTATGGAGCAGGCGCCTTCGCAGGTTGACTGGTATCCTGTGAATGTGCCCAAACCGCCCGGCCTGATGCGTTTGTGGAGTTACCAGGCCCTGGCGCACGGCTCCGACTCGATAATGTTTTTCCAGTGGAGGGCATCCAAAAAAGGCGCTGAAAAATACCACAGCGGTATGGTCCCGCACTACGGCGAAAAGTCCCGGGTATTCGGGGAAATCTGCGCATTGGGTAACGAACTGAAGAAACTGAAAAATATCGCCGGCTCTAAAGTGGAATCGCAGGTCGCCATTTTGTTGGATAACGATTCCTGGTGGTCCGTGGACAGCCCATACGGCAAAGGCACGAAATCATTAGATAACGAGACCTTCTGGTCAGCCAACGGCCAGCCCTTCCCCACCGTTTTAGTCAGTTATTTAGGCGAGCTGGAATACTATTTCAACGCCTTTTATGGCTTAAACATTCCCGTCGATGTTATTGCGGCTGATTATGATTTTTCCAAATATAAAGTCGTCGTTGCTCCACTTCTGCATATGGTCAAGCCCGGCTTCAAGGAAGCAGTGGAAGATTTCGTCAAAAAAGGCGGGGTCTTCATCACTACTTATTTCTCAGGAGTAATCGATGAATCCGTAGGCGTATTTATCGACGGCTACCTCGGGCCTTTGAAGGACGTGCTGGGAGTAAAGGTCGAAGAATACAATCCGCTGCCTCCCGGCGGCAAAAACGTTATGAAGATGACGGAGATAGTCGAGGGCCTGCAGGAAGAATACGGCTGTACTATATGGTGCGACGTAGCTCATACGACCACGGCCAAAACACTGGCCGGCTTCGTTGACGATTATTATGCAGGTTCGCCGTGCCTGACGGAGAACCAATTCGGCGATGGAAAAGCATACTACGTGGCTACCCGGCCGGACAAGGATTTTATGCGGGACTTTTTATCAATGGTCGCAAGCGGTCAGGGTATCGAGGTGCCTCGGCTGCCTGAAAAAATTGAATTAGTAACCCGCTCGCGAGACGGCGAAGATTACAGCTTTTACCTCAATCACGGAGAGCTTGAAATGCAGGTGAGCTTACCCGAAGGCAGGTTTGAAGATATTCTTACCGGGACTGTTCATCAGGGCATGCTGGCCTTGGCCAAATACGGTGTTTCAATTTTAAGAAAAACAAAGTGAATTATTAGATTGGAATCGAAATGAAACTAAAACAGCTATGCCTTTTGGGGCTAATTTTGTTTTACTGTGCGACGCAACCGGTGTGGGCTAAAGAGTTCCTCATAGGCGCGGATATATCAGCGCTGACGGTGTTCGAGGAACAAGGCGCTGTTTACCGTGAAAACGGCGAGCCGAACGATTTGTTTGCCATTTTGAAAAACAACGGATTTAACACTGTTCGGCTGCGTCTTTTTGTGAATCCCAACAAAGAAAACATAGTTACAAACGACCTGCTTTATACGCTGGACCTTGCCAGGAGAACCAAGGCGCACGATATGAAGCTGCTGCTCAATTTTCATTATTCAGACACGTGGGCCGACCCGCAAAAACAGTTCAAGCCGGCCGCGTGGGCAGATATGCCATTCGAGGAATTGAAGCAGACCGTGCAAAGCTATACGGCCTCCGTCATAGAGGCATTTAAGAAGGAAAATGTGCTGCCGGAATTTGTGCAGATTGGCAACGAAATTACACCCGGCATGCTCTGGCCCGACGGCAGAGTGGGCGGAGAATACGAAAATGAGC
>CAYLYB010000048.1:0-4074 GCA_964387605.1 uncultured Pirellulales bacterium
AGACAAGTGCGGGAAAAAGGGATTTGACCTGTGCAGATAATCATCGATTATTTCCGTCGCGTATCCAGCTATGAGTGGTGGACTGTCGCCATAGAATTACTGCTCATAGGAGTAGTTGTCTACTGGGCGGTGGATTTTCTTGAGGGTACTCGCGGCGAGCGACTTTTCCGGGGAGTAATTTTTTTGCTCATCGCCGGCGTTCTGATTCTCAATCTCATATCAGAGCGGTACCGTTTCGAGCGACTTGAATACCTGTACAAGGGTTTTCTGGTAGCGGTGCTTATTATAGCGGTTGCCGCCTTTCAGCCCGAGGTCAGGAGGGCGCTGATGCGTCTGGGCCAGACGACTTTTCTTGTCGGCTCGTCGCGCCAGGTAGTGAAGACGGTTGAGGAGATAGTCAGTGCCGTAGCCGAGCTGGCCGGTGCAAAGGTGGGCGCGATTATCGTTTTGGAGAGGCGAGTGGCGCTCGGAGAATTTGTGGAGACAGGCGTTCGCCTCGATTCAAGAGTTTCCGCGGAACTGATAAAGACCATATTCTTCCCCGGCACTGCGCTGCACGATATGGCTGTTTTGATAAGGGGTGACAGGATTGTCGCTGCAGGCGTTCAGTTGCCTTTGGCTGAGCCGGGCTCGGTCGACGGCGTTCAATTAGGCTCCAGGCATCGGGCAGCTATAGGGATGACGTCCAGTTCCGACGCCTTATGTGTGGTTGTAAGCGAGGAGACGGGAGCGATTTCTTTCGCCAGCGACGGCAAGCTTGTCCGAAACATAAACGCGGAGCAACTCAGGGATATATTAACAGGCGCAATGGGCACGAGCGGAAGCATTGCGTCGAGCACAAAATTTCATCGGGGTCAACGGCTTGATGATGACCAGTATTAAGATGAGAAAGATTCTTGCGACGGTTTTTCTTACGGCGTTGATATGGGTCTGGGCGGACCTGGCACTGGATGAGGAATTTGCGTTTTCAAATGCAAAGTTAAGCGTTTCCAAGTCCGTAAATCCCGGGCTATGGGTTACGTTTGCAGGCCAGCCCACGGCGCTTCTCGATAAAGTTGTGCTTAAGGGTTCGGCTCGCAAGATTTCCGAGGCGCGACGAAGGATAAACGACGGCAGTTTTATTCCCGAGTTTTATTTCGACCCCGAACACGAAAAAATGGCCAAACCTGGTGAACATACGCTTAAGGTGGCCGATTTCCTTAAAGGTACCGATAAGATTATTCAGCTCGGGGTTACGGTTGTTTCCTCTGACCCGGAGATCATAAAAGTCAATGTCGTTGAGCTGAATAAAAAGGCGGTGCCAGTTCGTTGTTTTGATAATGAAAAGAATCCCCTGAATGCGGCGAGTATCGAGCCGGCCCAGGTGGAGGCATTTGTGCCGGCCGAGCGCAGCGGAGAGGCGCTGGAGGCAAGGGTCGTGTTAAACAGAAGGGAAATAGAGCAGTCGAGATTGGCCCCTATCGAGAAAATGCCCTACGTGGAGCTTGCTCCCGGGCAGCTTAGGGAGACCGGGGTCAATGTTAAAATCACCCTGCCCAAAGAGCAGGAGCGATTGCAGGAGTATTTGATAACGAACGTCCGGCTGGGATTTTCACTTAGCGGAAATCTCCAGGGGAAATATAAGGTTGAGCCTGTGAATCCCGAAGCGGTGATGGGTGCCGTGGCCATAAGGGCCACACCTGAAGCAAAACGCGCATACGACAATATGCGTTACCATGTGATTCTCGAAATTGAGGATGCTGACAAAGACAGCAAAGGCGAAGAGATTCGCAGGGACCTTATATATAATTTCCCGCAGGATTTTGTCCGGCGTGATGAGGTGGTGCTTAATCAAACTCCGGTTCAGGCAAGATTTCGTGTAGTGCCCTTAGCACCGGGCGGTGCGGATACTACAGCTTCGCCCGAAGTTCAGGAAGGACCTTCTCTGTAAGGTCTAAGCCGCCTCGGTTTTTCTAATAGTCCTGTATGCCTCCACTACCATAAACAGCCCAAGCAAAAGCAGAACGCCCGCAATAATCCCTACGGCGGAGAACCTGTATTTCTGCAGCAAAAGGACGAGGGCCGCAAGTGTCATCACGTTCATAAATACCATTGGGATAACCACAAAGCCGGTTTTTTTGCCGGTTTTACGCAGCCATATGGCAACGACGAGCAGGACCAGGCCCGCCAATAGCTGGTTTGAGGCGCCGAAGGCGGGCCAGAGCGCCTTCCAGGCGGGGATTGGTTTGCCGGCAGGGTCTTTGAGGGTTATGAGCACGAGAATAGTCGGCAGCACGAGCGTTGCGAGGGTTGACAGGTATCGGCTTTTTACAGACCTCATATTGAAGAATTCCTCGAAGGCATATCGGCTCAGCCGGGTGGCGGTGTCGAGGGTTGTCAGCACAAAAGCCGATAGTGCCAGCAGCGCTAGGGATATGCCGAGCCGTTCGGGTATGCCTATAACGGCGAAGAATTTGCCCAGGCCTGCTGCGTAGATATGCTGGGGGGTTGCTTTTGACATGTCGCTGTTTTGTGCGATGATTGCTACTGCGGCAAGCGAGATAATCGCGACGACACCTTCGACGAGCATCGCTCCGTAGCCGACGAGTTTTGCGTCGGACTCTTTGTTGAGCTGTTTTGAACTTGTGCCCGAGGCGACAAGCGAGTGGAAGCCCGAACAGGCGCCGCAGGCGACGGTTATGAAGAGAATCGGAAAAAGCGGGCCGAGTTGCGGGTCGGACCAGGCCTTGAAGGCCGGATACTCGATTTTGAAACCGCCGAAGAGTATTCCGAAAGCGCCGCCTATAACACAGGCATAGAGTAGAAAGCTGGACAGGTAATCCCTCGGCTGCAGCAGAATCCATACAGGCGTTGTTGAGGCGATAAAGCAATACACGAGGAGTATAAGGCACCAGGTTTTCGCGGGATTGCCTGCGATAATAACGGGGACGGCTTCTGTCGGGATGGGCAGTTTTTGGCCGAGCCAGACCGCGGCGAAAACGAGCGGCACGAAGACGGCGGAAGACCAGAGCAGAGGCATTTTGAGCCGATATATTGACAGGCCGAAACACAGTGCGAGAAAGATGAATAAAATCGAAGACGTGGCGACGGCGCCGCTTTCAGCGAGGGTGTCTGCGGTAAGGTCGAGAAAAGCGGTGAGCACGTATATGAGCGCCAGCCAGGTGAAGGCTAGCAGCATTTTATAAGCCGGTCGGGACATATGCAGTTTTGCGACTTCGGCAATTGAGCGGGCGTTGTGGCGGATTGATGCGACCAGTGCGGAGAAGTCGTGGACGCCGCCTATAAAGATTGAGCCGAGGATGACCCATAGCAATACGGGCAGCCAGCCGAATGCGGCCGCTGCTATTACCGGCCCTATGATTGGCCCTGCTCCTGCGATTGATGAGAAATGATGGCCCAGCAACACCGCCTTGTGAGCGGGGACCCGGTCGATGCCGTCATAATCGCAGTGGCCGGGCGTGGGGCGGGAGTCGTCAATATCGTATCTTTTATTGAGGAACCTGCCGTAGACGATATAGGCGAGGAGAAACGCTATTGTGCCGATGGTTAAGATGGCAGCTAACATTTTTGGACTCCTTAATTGGAGGTTTTGGCTTTACGGGCCGGCCTTTTCTCATAATGGCTTCGGACCAGCAGGCGAATCGGGACTTCAGACGCAGGCAGAAGCGAGCTGAGCCGGCCTATAATAAATCTTCGGTAATTGTCATCGAAAAGTTCAGGTTTATTGACGAACATAAGAATCGTGACGGGGTTGGCCGAGACCTGTGTAGCGTAATAGATTTTGGGCGTGCCGGTTTTCGAAGAGGGGTGTCGTTGCTGTTTTATTATTTCGAATGCCTGATTCAGTTTCGGCGTTGGTATTCGCGTCGTTGCCTGCTTATATAATTCGGCGGCGAGGTCCAAAACGCTCTTGACGTTTTTTGCCTGTGTTGCGGTGGTGAACGCTATGGGGGCATATCCCAGCCCGGGCAATAGTTTGGTCAGGTATTGTTCGTATTGCTCCGTCACGGCCGAATCCTTCGCGAGGTCCCACTTATTAACGACTATTATGCAGCTTTTGTATTCTTCGGCAAT
>CAYLYB010000048.1:4174-18708 GCA_964387605.1 uncultured Pirellulales bacterium
TTATCCAGCGTGGTAATCCCTTCGCGGACGTCAACGACGAATAAAACGAGGTCCGCGGAATCGATGGCTTTTTGAATCTGCTGATGGACATGGCTTTCGAGGTGGTCGGCATCAACTATGCCGTAGCCGCCCGTATCTACAAGCTCGAAATATCGGTCGTTTTGTTCGATGATTTCGCTGACGCGGTCGCGCGTTACGCCGGGCGTCGGCTCGACGATGCTTATCAACCTGCCGGCAATGGCGTTGAATAAGCTGCTTTTGCCCACGTTGGGTCTTCCCACAATTGCGACTACTGGTAATGCCATAATAGTTTTCCGAATGCGAGTTTGCTTTCAAAACGGCTATTATATCAGAAACCGACCAATTATTGAAATACGCGAATGTTTGCCCCGATTTGTTGTTTTGCGGGTTATTTGCAGGCCCCTTTATCGGAGGCTTGGTCTTCGAGTTGAAATACGTCTTCGATTCGTAAGTCGAACGCGCGGGCGATGCGAAGGGCCAGCGGCAGTGAGGGGGCGTATTTGCCCTGCTCCATCGCGATGATGGTCTGGCGGGTTACGCCCGCGAGGTCGGCTAACTGCTGCTGGGTCATCTCGCCTTTTTCAAATCGCAATCGGCGAATGTTGTTTTTCAGCTCAGCTTTTTCCATTGCCCCTCCCTGAGAAGTATTGAACCAGAATCGCGGCAAAATAAATCATCGCAACTATAATAAAAGCACCAATGTTGATAAGCGGAAGTGACCAGGCGGGGATGCAGCCATTGTCTCCAAGAATGAGTCGTGGAATTCCGCTGACGGCGATAAACACTATCAAGGCCGATACGAAGGCGGCCATAGCCGCCCTGTTATCTATCAGTTTGTCGCGTTCATCGGTCGCGATTTCCCTGGGGCTTTGCCGCCTGAACCTCCAAATCAGTAGTGGCACATTCACAATAATTAAAACTGCCAGTGGCAGGAAGCGACCCGCGAAAGTAACGGGAGTTTTCTTTAAGACAAGAATATGAAAAAACACATAGGATATAACTATGAAACTTGATAATAAAAATACGAGGGCACATAGCGCGGTTTTTTGAGCTCTATTCATTTTTGTTCCTCCAGCCGTATTGAATCAGAATAGCATTACTCATCGCGCCGCTCCTTTGCGAACTGGAAGAGAAGCATTGCGGACTGGACAATCGAGGCCAGAAGTATTCCGGAGATAAACAGGGTTGGCAATAGATATGCTGGAACGGAATTATTTGCACCAGCAACGAAAAAGACAATAAAAGATGTGCAATACAGAAACAGGATGGAAACGCACCGTGACAGTGCGTTGGCCTTGGCGGCTATTTTCTGCTCGCGCTCGTCTAATTGGGCCCAGCTCTTCAAGATTCGCAGGTACGAAATCAATCCGCCAATCAGCCCGCTTATCAAAAATGGTATCAGCACAATGAGGCCTTTTGTATTATTGCTGACCATCCACCAGATGCCCGGCCCAGCTATAATCACGCAAAGTATCACCTCGCCAAGATTGGCCCATGCAGTTTTTTCAAGCCGATTCATTTTTCTTCTCCTTTTGATTTCAAGCCGTATTGTTCGAGGAATACTATTGACTGAACCAGCATAACAACGAACATCCCGCCGAAAACCATCCAGGGCAGATAATTGACTGTTATTGAGCCGTCGGGCCCGATGATGAACCACGGAACCATTGCCGCGGCGACGAACAGCACCCAGAAGACCGAATACGCCGCCAGCATTGCCTTTTGTTTGATGAGCAGGTCTCGCTCGTCTGTTTGTACCCGGCTTTTGTCTTTTTTAAAGATTAGCGGTGCCAGGCCCACGAATCCCATTATTCCAATGAATCCGAAGCCACCTGCCGCACGGTTGGCAGGCAGGTCGAAGATGAAGTATGCGACGCTGAACGCTGCTGAACTCAAGCCGGCTGCCAGTGCCAGCATTATCAGCGTAAACCAAGCCATTTTTTGTGTCCTGTTCATAATTGTTCTCCTTTAATATGTAAGGTATATCGAACATAATGTATTTTTTGCTTTACATTATGTCAAGTAAATTTTACAATTATTCGCATTTTTTTTCGTGGTTTTGAGGAACTATTTAGTTTTGAGGGGGAGATTCAATTGCAGGGGCTTATAAATAGGCAAATAAGGTCTTTGGAAGGTCAGTATTTGTTACAGAAATGGCGATTTTGGGTCTTTGAGGAAATGTGCGGGCTGAAAAGGATTGGGTGATTTTTGGTTAGTTTTCCGATATATAGCAGTATGCAGGTAGCGACTACACAGACTAGGCAATGCCCTTTTTGCGCCGAGACCATATTGGTTGCGGCAGTTAAGTGCCGGTATTGCGGGGAGTTTCTCAATACAAACCGGGCACAGAACCTCATCCGGCAGGCGACTGCTGGCGTGCCAGCGGGCGACCAGGAATCCGAGCCGCAAGAGCAGGATGGGGCAGAGGACGTGCTGTTCGCGGGCGAGCCATCTTTGTGGGCAATGGCCGGGGCGGTGGTTAAAGGCGGATTGGTGCTGGCGTTGGCTATAGTGATAGTATTCTGGCATATCGAAAAACTTTCGGCATTGAAGCTGTCTTTCGAGCATGCGGCGGTTGTCGGCAGGTATCGGGTCCTTTTCGGGCTGGGGCTGGGGCTTATAGTCGTTTTGGTTCTTGCCTACAAGGCAATGGTTTTGAAGATGACTCGATATGAGGTTGTGGCCGACAGGATTGAATACAGCAGGGGGATATTCGACCGCGAGGTGGATAATCTCGATATGTTTCGCGTGGTTGATATCCGGCTGCGCAGGAGTTTGCTGGATTGCGTTGTCGGAGTAGGGACGGTGGTTTTGACGACAAGCGACAAGAGCCATCCTGAGTTTACATTTGCGAAGATTCGCGAGTCGCGAGGGCTTTACGACGCCATTAAGAAAGCCAGCTTAATTGCCGACCGCAAGAGCGGCGTTATTCACCTGGAATAAATCCGCCAAATTGCTTTTTGGTCATTGCCTTTTTCAAGGTCTATCATTTTTTTCTTAAGGGCAGTGCTGCCTTGTGCGGAGAATTTGCCGATTGAGCCGTCGCAGCGTATTACGCGATGGCAGGGGATAATAAGCGGGATGGGGTTTTTCGCGAGTGCGTTTCCCACGGCCCGGCTGGCTTTGGGTCTGCCAATCATCTTTGCCAGTTGCGAATAGGTAATGGTTTTACCGGGAGGGATTTTTCTGCAGGCGGCGAGCACCTTTTGCGTGAACGGTGAGAGATTATCGATGGTTAAAGGGGTGTCGAATTTTACCGGCCGGCCTTCAAAGTATGCGATGATTTTATTCTGCAGGGGTTTTAGCAGGTTTTTGTCGAGTTGGGGGTTATCCAGCCCGGCGGCGATATGGGATTCGCCAATTTTGCGGGTTGGGCAAGGTAGGCAGCTTCTCAAAAGCAGTTGGCGGTCAGCGGTGGCCGCTAAGGCGAAGTAGCCCCATTTTGTCTTGAAAATTGTGTATTTTATCGTTTTAGCCATTGTCCCGGATTGCCTTTAGGAGCATTTAGGGCCGAAATATGGTTTGTAGCGTGTTAAAGCCATTGACGCAAGCCACAGTTTTTGTTAGAAAAGTAGGTTTGTAAATCTGCATTGTATTTGTTTTTTCGCTAAGGATTCGTTTGTTTGGATAAATCTTCTCTCGAAAAGTTAAGGATCAGGATAGACGAGATTGACCATCAGCTTGTCAAGCTGCTCAATGAGCGTGCGACGGTAGTGGTTGATATAGGCCAGCTCAAGAGCCAGACAGGCAGCCCGATTTATGCGCCCGACCGTGAAAAAGAGGTATTCGAGAAAATAAAAAAGGCCAATAAAGGGCCGCTGCCTGACAGATGCCTGCTGGCGATATGGCGGGAGCTAATGAGCGGTTCGTTTGTTTTAGAAAGGCCCCTGCGAGTGGGTTACCTTGGACCTGGCGGCAGCTTCAGTCATACGGCGGCTATGTTGAAGTTCGGGCAAAGCGTCGATTACGAACCGCTGGCGGATATACGCAGTATTTTCGATGAGGTGAGCAAGGGACATTGTGATTTGGGAATCGTTCCTATTGAAAATACTCTCGGCGGCGGCGTTGTTGAGACATTAGATGCGCTTGTGGATTCGGATGTAAAGGTATGCTCAGAGATTTTGATGGCGATTCATCATAATCTTTTAGCTAATTGTGCGCTGGAGAAGATTGACAGGATTTACTCCAAACCGGAGGTTTTTACGCAGTGCAGGAACTGGCTGTCGGCGACGTTCAAGGAAGCGAAAACAATTTCGGAGCCGTCAACCGCGCGGGCTGCCCAAAAGGCGGCTAAAGAGCCGACATCGGCGGCTATCGGCTCAGCCATTGCGGCTGAATTGTACGGGCTTAAGATTGTCTGTGAGAATATCGAGGACACGCCCAACAACATAACAAGGTTCTTTGTGGTTGGGCGCGAGGACGCAAAGCCGACCGGCGAAAGCAAGACTGCGGTATTATTCAGCACGGCTCACAAGGCGGGAGCGCTGGTTGATGTGCTGGAAGTGTTCAAGAAATACGGCGTTAACCTTACCAATATAGAGTCTCGGCCGAGCAAAAAAAGGGAGTGGGAGTATTATTTCTTCGTTGATTTTCTCGGGCATAACAGCGATGAAAACGTAAAAAAGGCAATGGACGAGGCGCGCAAGCACTGTTTGCAGCTTTCGGTATTAGGCAGCTTCCCGCGGGCGATGGAGGTGCTTGGATAACAGGGGATATGTGCATCAGGTGTTTTGAATTCAAGAGCATATTATTAGGAGCGTTGTAATGAGAAAACCGTTTGTGGCAGGCAACTGGAAGATGAACAGCGACAGTCACAGCTGTGTTAAGTTGGCTGAGGATATCGTTTCGAGCTGCGGAGGGATGACAGGAGATAAGGTGGATGTGGCAGTGTGCCCGCCTTTTGTTTATCTTGATGCGGTCGCTAAGGCGCTTAGCTCTTCGCATGTGGCGCTCGGTGCACAGGATATTTATTTCGAGCAGAAGGGTGCATTTACCGGCGAGATAAGCGCCGCGATGCTTAAAGACATCGGCTGCACCTACGCGATTTGCGGGCATTCTGAAAGAAGACACGTTATCGGCGAAACGGATGAGTTGATAAACAAAAAGGTTAAGGCCGCTTTAGGAGGGGGGCTTTTGCCGATATTCTGTGTTGGCGAACTGCTCGAGCAGCGCAAGGCCAACCAGACCGCTGAAGTGGTAACAGAGCAGATAAAGGAAGGCTTGGCCGGGCTTAGCGACGAAAAGGCGGCAGCAGTTACGGTTGCATACGAGCCGGTCTGGGCTATTGGGACGGGCTTAACGGCAACGCCTGACCAGGCACAGGAAGTGCATGCGTTGATTAGAGGATTGTTGGCGGAAATGTATAACAGAAAGTTAGCAGATGAGATTCGCATTCAATATGGCGGCTCGGTTAAGCCGGACAATGCAGCCGAACTTATGAGTCAGGAGGATATCGATGGGCTGCTGGTCGGCGGGGCAAGCCTGAAGGCGGATGATTTTTTGGCGATTATTAAATCGAGTTTTTAGACGATTTGATTACGATGACGATTTATTACGGATTGACGAAATAGGGGAACAAATATGACAGATAATCCAGTGCTGGCGGCGGTTTTTATAATGACAATCATAGCCGGTGTTTTTCTGCTTTGTGCGGTTGTGCTGATTCTTGTGATATTGATTCAGAAGGGCAGAGGAGGCGGCCTGAGCGGCGCCTTTGCCGGTGGAATGGCGAGCGGTATATTGGGGAGCAAAACCGGGGATTTTTTAACGTGGATTACGATTGGTTTAGTCAGCCTGTTTTTGCTTTTGGCTGTAGTGCTTGACAAGTGGTGGCGGCCGACGGTAAGCCGGGACGAGTTGCGGACCACTTCTCCTATTGTTAATACAGATGTCAATAACAGCTCTGGGCAGCCGGATTCCGGAGATCTGTGATTTGAATAGTCCCGGCGGAGTATTTTTTCGACCGCAGGCGATATTCGCGGAGAGGATTTAACCCGTATGATAAATAGTATGACTGGATACGGAAGCGCAGAGGGCCGACTGAGCGGTGTTACATACATCGTTGAAATCAGCACGGTAAACAACCGCTACTTCAAGGCGACGCTGCGATTGCCTGAGATGCTTGGATTTTTGGAAGGTGACATTGAAAAGCAGTTGCGGCGTGAGCTACTGCGAGGGACAGTAAACTATGTCGTCCGGCAGAAAGGGGCACCTGCCGAGGCGCTTTTTGAGATAAATGAGAAGGCCTTGGGGACGCTGATGAAGCGGCTGGCCAGGATATCGGTTTCGGGCGGAGTAACAAGGACGCTTGATTTGGGCGGGATTTTGGGGCTGCCCGGAATTTTGAGCCCAGTAGTGCCGAGTGCGGCAATGGCGGGGCGAATCAGGCGAAAGGTGCTGGCGATAACGCGACAGGCCCTGGATGGGCTAAAAGCAATGCGTGCGGCGGAAGGGGCGGCGCTGGCTGTCGATTTGGAGAAGCATTGCAAGGTGATAAAGACGAATCTCGAACGGATACGTTCACGCACCGACAACGCTCCCCAGCAATACGCCAAGAAACTGAAGAAGCGTATTGATATTTTGCTTTCGGCGGTAAAATTGAAGCTGGATGATGAAACGGTTGTGCGTGAGGTTGCTATTTTTGCTGACAGGGCCGATATATCGGAAGAGACTGCACGGCTCGACTCGCACCTTGATCAGTTTGAAAAGAGCCTGAAGGACAATCAGCAGGCAGGGCGCAAACTTGACTTCATTTGCCAGGAGATGTTAAGAGAAGCTAATACTATCGCCAGCAAGGCCTGCGACGCAGGAATTGTCCATCTCGTGGTTGATATAAAATGTCGGATTGACCGAATAAAAGAACAGGTTCAAAACGTGGAGTGACAAGCCTCAATGAGCAACCAGGCGCAGACAGGAAAGATTGTTGTTGTAAGCGGGCCCAGCGGGGTGGGCAAAAGCACTATTTGCAAAGAGGTGATAAATCGTCTTGATGACGCGTATCTGAGCATTTCGCTTACCACTCGCAAGAAAAGCGAAAAAGAAGTTGACGGCGAAAATTACTGGTTTGTCAGCAGGGAGGAGTTTCAGAGGCGGATAGACGAAGGGTCGCTGCTGGAGTACGCGGAGGTTTTCGGCAATATGTATGGCACTCCGAAGGACAAGGTCGATGAGGTGGTTGCCGCCGGCAAGGTGATTATTCTGGAGATAGACGTTCAGGGAGGCCGGCAGATAAAGAAGATATATCCGGACGCGGTGATGATATTCATTCTGGCGCCGACTCAAAAGGAGCTTGCCGAGCGTCTGGATGGCAGGGGAAGAGATGATGCTGAGACGGCGAAGCTGCGGCTGGAATACGCGGGAACCGAGATAGCCGCCGCCTGGCAGGATTATCAGCATATGGTGATAAACGACAATTTACAGGAGGCGGTCGGAGAGGTGGTCAGAATTATTGAAGCGGTACGGATGAATAAGGAAATTACATAGTGGAGTGGAAGGTATGATAGAAGATTTGAAGAATATCGATTTGTTGAAAAAGGTTGGCGGAAGATTTAAGTTAACCGCCCTGATTCAGAAACGGCTGCTTGAATTAATGCAGGGGAGTCGGCCTTTGATTGAAGACACGGAAGGCAAGACGCAGCTCGAGATTGTCGTTGAAGAGATAAAACAGGACAAGATAGCCATAGACTATGAGCACAGCGACATCGACCAACCCGCTGCTCAGTAGGCGATAAGATATGGTACGACGAAGCAGTAATCTTGGCGGTATTAAGTTATTGTTGGGGGTATGCGGTGGTGTTGCTGCGTATAAAGCGGTCGACCTGGCCAGTAAGTCGACGGCTGCGGAAGCTCAGGTCAGGACTGTGCTGACAGAGAATGCATTGCAGTTTGTGGGGGCCAAGAGCTTCGAGGCAGTGACGAGGTCGGCGGTTTATACGAGTATGTGGCAGACAGGCGAGGGATTCGAAATAGGGCATATAAGTCTGGCGGACTGGGCGGATATGGTTGTAGTAGCGCCAGCGACGGCGAATATCATCGGTAAATTCGCCAACGGCATCTGCGACGACTTTCTCAGTACTGTTCTTTGTGCCTGCTGGGCCAAGCCAATAATCATTGCACCCGCGATGAACGAGAATATGTGGAATAATCCGGCGGCGCAGAAGAATATAGAGACGTTGAGACGGATGGGTGTTGAGCTTGTCGGGCCTGAGCAGGGCCGGCTTGCCTGCGGCGAGGAGGGCGTAGGCAGAATGGCGGAGCCGAACGATATTTTGAATGCGGTTGGCGGGATGGCTGCCAAACTAAAACGCAAACATAAACGCAAATAGATTTCATCGGAAAAATGCACGCTTTAAGGCGACGTCGCAAACTTCGAATTTTAATCACGGCTGGCGGCACGCGCGAGTATATAGACCCGGTTCGATTCATTTCAAATGCCAGCAGCGGCAAGATAGGTTATGAGCTTGCGCGAGCGGCGGTTTCGGCGGGTCATAAGGTTACGTTAATAACCGGACCGAGCGGTTTGAAAGCGCCTACGGACGTAAGAGTTGTCGAGGTTGAAACGACGGCGGAGATGTTTACTGCCGTAAGGAAGCATTTTGGCAAATGCGATTGTCTGGTTATGGCGGCAGCGGTGGCGGATTATACACCGGTTCGCAGGGCTCGGACGAAGCTCAAAAAAAGCAGTGATTCGATTACACTTAAACTTAGGCCTACACCTGATATTTTGAAATGGGCGGGTGGGCACAAAAGGCCAAATCAGTTTGTTGTCGGCTTTGCTCTCGAAGATAAGAATCTGTGTAAAAACGCCGAAGGAAAACTGCGGGAAAAGAATCTGGATATGATTGTTGCCAACAAGCCTACAGCCATAGGCAGCGACAGTTGCGAGGTATTTGTGAAAAAGCTAGGAAGCAATTGGCGCCGAATTGCGAAGGCGTCGAAAGGTAAAGTGGCTTCTGGGCTTATGCAGATGATTGGGCAGTCCATCGAGGAGGATTAAGTGGATTCGAGGAGTTCCCGGCTGGGATTGTTTTTAGGGAACAGTGACCGGAGGGTTTACCTTGGGCTTTGTTTATTGCTAATTATCAGCATTGCTGTGGTGTATGTGCGGACCGGCGGTTTCGGATTCGTCGAATATGATGACGTGATATATCTTTCCAGCGATTCTAAGATTTCGGAGGGATTGACCTGGGGCGGGCTTAAGTGGGCCTTTTCTGCGATGTTCGCGAGCAACTGGATGCCGCTTACGTGGTTGTCTTTGATGATTGACCGGCAGTTTTTTGGGCAGTGGGCCGGTGGTTTTCACCTGGTGAATGTGCTTCTTCATATCGCTAATTCGATTCTGGTGTTTTTAGTTTTGAACAGGTATACGAAGTCTTTGTGGCCGGGTTTTTTTGTTGCGGTTTTGTTCGGGCTGCATCCTTTGCATGTCGAGTCTGTTGCCTGGGTAGCGGAACGCAAGGATGTTCTAAGCACGCTCTTTTGGCTTCTGACGATGCTCGCATATGTGCGATACATGGAGCGTCCGACGGCGGGGTCGTATGTTCTTATCATTGTGTTTTATGCCCTCGGTCTGATGGCTAAGCCGATGCTGGTCACGCTGCCTTTCGTGCTGATTGTTATGGATTATTGGCCTCTCCGGCGTCTCTGGCCGGGAAGCGAACGTCAGGCTAACAATGATTCAGCGGAGATTAGGGCCGGAGTTTCAATTAGCCTGCTGATATTGGAAAAGTTACCACTTTTTATTCTGTCGGGTTTTTCCTGTGTGGTGACATTTATAGCACAGAAGAGCGGCGGCGCAATGGTAAAGGTCAGCTCGATTCCTTTCGGCCAGCGTGTCGGCAACGCCCTGGTTTCTTACGTCAGTTATGTTTTAAAGATGTTTTGGCCTGTAGATTTGGCGGTTTTATATCCTCATCCCAAGGGGGGCCTTGCCGGGTGGAAAGTAGCTGTGGCAGTGACCATTTTAATGGCTATTACAGTGGTCGTGTTATTATTGCGGCGCCGGCGGTATTTGTTAGCGGGCTGGCTTTGGTATTTAGGGACGCTGATTCCTGTAATCGGAATTGTTCAGGTGGGCATTCAGGCAATGGCGGACAGATATACCTATATACCGCTGACGGGTGTTTTTATTATGCTGGTCTGGCTGGTTAGTGACATTATATCCGGATGGCGGCACAGAGGTGTTTTTGTTGGTATGGTGGGGTCAGCCCTCATTCTTTTGCTTGGTTTTTTGTCTTTCAGGCAGGTCGGATACTGGCATGATTCGATCACTTTATTTTCGCGGACGGCTGCCATAACAAAAGACAACGTTTTCATTCGAAATCATTTGGGCTCTTTCTACGCCGACAGGGGTGACATCGAGGCTGCTAAGCGCGAGTTTGAAATAGTATTGGGGATTAAGCCCGATGATTTTTTTGCACGCGGTCATTTGGGGGTTCTCTTTGCGGAAAATGGCGATTTAGAGGCGGGGATGAGAGAGTTCGAAATCGTTTTGGAGACGGAACCGAACGATATTTACGCGCTTTACAACCTTGGCAAAAGCATGTCTTTGCAGGGCAGGACGGACGAGGCGATTGAGTATTACAATCGTGTTCTGGAAATTGAGCCGGGTCACACCGAAGCTTATTGCGCCCTTTCGTTAATACAGGCCGAGCAGGGGCAGTTTCAAAGGGCGATAGATTTGTATCGCGAGGGATTGGGGCAAAATCCTCGGGACGGGAGACTGCACGGCGGGCTTGGTTTGTTGTTTTTACAGATGGGGCGGGTTGATGAGGCGATTGAAGAATTAGAGACGGCAATAGAACTGAAAGAAGTTTCAGAGGCGTATGTGAACCTGGGGATTGCATTGAGTTTTAAGGGTGATGCAGACGGTGCGATGAAATGCTGGGCCAGAGCCATTCAAATCGACCCGGCCAATGCGGAGGCACATTATAATCTTGGAAATAGTTTTCTTTCCCGCGGCCGGTATAAAGAGGCGGTCGAGGAATATAATAAGGCAATCGAGTTAAAGCCGGATTACGTTAAGGCCTACGGCAATATTGCTATTTCGCTTGCTCAGATGGGCAGGTATGATGAGGCGCTCGAAAAATTTCGCCAGGCAGTTGAAGTCGGGCCGGACAATCCAGATGCGCATTTCAATCTGGCCAGCGCCCTTGAAAAAAGGGGATTTATTGAAGAGGCGGTAGAACACCTGAACAAGGTAGTTGCCTTGAGACCTCAGGATACGATTGCCCGCTGTCGGCTGGGCGAACTTTTACTTCGGTTGGGTCGCATTGAACAGGCGATTTCTGAGTATGAGCAGGCGTTGAAATTCGATAGTGATAATAAAGAAGCCAGAGTTGGTTTGGAGAAGGCCCAGGCGTTGCAGTCCAGGGGCGTAGTGCCATAGAGTTCTTTCGGGTTTGGGAGCAACTTTTGTGTGGGGGGATGTGCTTAATTGTCAGGACTCTCGTCGAAGGGCTAGGCGGAGTATCTTTTCTATGAGATTTTCATAGGATAGCCCCGCTTTTTCGGCGGATTCGGCGACTTCTTCGCCGTAGGCGATATCAGGATTGGGATTTGCCTCGAGTATGAAAATTTTGTTGTCGGGGGTCAGGCGCAGGTCGATTCTGCCATAGTCGCGAAGCTGAAGAACGCGATATACTTTTTTGCATACACGCTCGATATTCTTTAGGATGGAGGGGTCAAGGTCGGCGAAGCCGAACTTTATATTCCATTTCTGGCGATATTCAGCATTCCACTTAACGCGATATGTTAGAAGTAAAGGACCTTCGCCACCGTTTGTTTCGAAGAAACATTCGCGTGGCGGGAAGATGGTTAGCCGGTCGTTACCAAGCAGGGCTACGTAGAATTCTCTTCCTTCTATGTATTCTTCGGCAATTGCGGGCTGCTTCCATCGCTCGTGGACGAACGCGGCGCGTTCTTTCAGGGCTGCTTCATCGGAAACCAGTGACGCGTTTGAGATTCCCTCGGAGCTGTCTTCGAATGCCGGTTTGACGACGAGCGGATAACGAAGGGCTTTCGAGACGCGTGCGGTTCGGCCGGGAGGCAGTGAGATAAAACCCGGGATTCGAATTTTATGATGGCTGAGGAGTTGTTTGCATAGCGTTTTGTCCCTGCAGAGCATCAGCCCGGTCGGGCCGGTTCCAGTAAAGGGGATGCCGAGCATTTCGAGCAGCGAGGCGATATTCTTGTCGTGTCGCCGGTCGCCCGCAAGCTGTTCTGTGAGATTAAAGACTATATCGGGCTTTAGTTCGGTAAGTTTGACCGTCAGCGCGGCAATATCGCCGACGGCTCCGATTACCGTTACATTGTATCGGAGATCCCGCAGCGTTTTGATAACATGATATTCGGTAGTGGGGGGGTCGATCTGCTTGGAGAAATCGGGATTGTCCGCAGGTATTTCTGCTTCGTCAACAAGGACCGTGACTTTCAATTTTCTGCTCATCGACGCTTGTTATCCTGTAATTGCGTTAGGAGCGTATTACTTGCAATGGCTGTAAGCAGGGAGGTAACGCCAATGATGATATCTATATCGGCAGCTCTTGCGTACAAATTTAGCGCATCGCAGCGGCGCGTAAGATTATTGACAAGTTCGTGAATATCGTATTTTCTGTGGCCGGTCCATCTTGTTACGCTTTTGACAAGTCGTGGTCTGTTTTCACGCAGAAGTTTGGAAGCCCTGACAAGGGAATTGTCAGAGTGGTCGGTAGTGAAAAGTTTCATAAGACTGTCGTCGTAGTATCCCTGAAAGGACGTGCCGAGAGATTTGCGTTTTCGTTCGTAATAAGCGGCGAGCGTTGAGGTCATTCTGTCTGCGGACCAAGGCGGCTTTTCATCGACCGTCATAACCGGGTCTTTGCCTGCAATTTTTTTCATAAGCTCATTGACGTAGCGGAGCTTCTTTAATACCGGCCAGCCCCTGTACTTTTGTTCCCACTGGCTATCGGGATTGAGCCAGACGGCGAAGGTCTCGGCGAAGTCTTCGTCGGGATGTGCCTGGGCGTAATTGCCTTCGAGGTGTATGACGTATCGTCTCGAATGGGGTCGATAGTAGTATGAATCGGAATACCGTGTGCTAAACGGGCCGAACAATTCCCTCCACCTCGTTTTCATGTATAGTTTGTAGGCATAGTTCAGGGCGTGGCCGCATTCGTGTCTCAGCAGCTTCATACACGATTGCTCCGTGCCGCCCTCAACCTCCAGCATCATTTTTTGTTCGATATGTTTCAAGCGTGGATCTGCGAGGCAAAATGGTATGCCGATAGTAGGTGTTTTGTCCGGGCAGAGCCATTCGTCAGCTAAGTAGCAGGGGGGACGGAATTTTATGCCTCTGGCATCAAGCTCGGCGTATAGCCGGTCGATGAGGGGTTCGAGCCAGGAGCCGGTAATTCGGACGCCGAGGTCTCGAACGCGCAGTTGCATAATCTCCTCGTCCGGGAGATTTTGCCAGTCTTTAATTCTTTGCCTCTTTGCCATTGAGCTTTACCTGTTATCAGCAGTTCCTGCGTATAAATCCGGCTGGCGGATTAATCTTTTATTCCGAGGTCGTTTTTGGTCAGCAGTGATTCGAATTTGTAGCCGGCTTCGGTGATATTTTCACCGGCGCCTTGTTTTCGGTCGATTACGGCCACGATTTTTTTGACCTTCGCGCCCGCCTCGGTAATTACTTTTGCAGCTTCGAGCACCTGGCCTCCCGTTGTGGCGATATCTTCGACCAGTAATACCACGTCACCGGCATTTAGTTTGCCCTCAATTAATTTTCCCGTGCCGTATCCCTTTTTGCTGTTTCGTATAATGACCCAGTTTTTGCCTGTCTGCATAGCAGTCGCGGCCGCCAGCGCAACTCCGCCGAGTTCTGCCCCTGCTATTATAGTTACGTCGTCGCCGGCGTGTTTGGCGAATTCCTTGCCTAGAGCCTTAAGTATATCCGGGCAGGTCTCGAAGAGGTATTTATCGAGGTAATATTTGCTTCGTTTGCCGCTTCGAAGGATGAAGTCGCCTTCGAGATACGCGGTTTCCTTTATGCGTTTGATTAGCTCGGTTCGGGTCACCTTGCGATTCCTTTATACGTGGAGGTTGACTTTTCTGTTAAGCTGGTTTCGATATTTTCTTGTTATTGGGGCTACGATTTCTTTTACGAATTCATCGACTTGCTGCGGCGCCCGGCCGGTATAGGTTTTGGGGTCGAGGACTGTTTTGAAGTCAACTTTAGCGAAGGCGGAGTCGGCTTTCAATCGGTCAATCAGGTCGTTTGGTTTGCCTTGTTGTTTTACCTGTGCGGCTGCGGCGTGGGAGTGTTGTCTGATTTTTTCATGGAGTGCCTGCCTGCTGCCGCCCGCTTTTACCGCGGCCATAAGGATATTTTCAGTCGCCATAAAGGGAAGCTCTGAGGCGAGGCGTGCGGCGATGACTTTCGGATAAACAACAAGGCCTTCAGTTACATTGATGAGGATTTCGAGTATGCCGTCGACGGCTAAAAACGCTTCGGGAATGACGATACGGCGGTTTGCGGA
>CAYLYB010000049.1:0-18668 GCA_964387605.1 uncultured Pirellulales bacterium
TCTCTGAAACAAGAGTGCAATCAATAACATAATATTGAATATGGGGACAAGAAAAGCAAAACACCACTCACTCCGCATATTAATATCGTGTAGTCGTTTGGATGTTTGTGGCAAAGTGAAGATGAAAAATATGAAGTAAAGAA
Organism: uncultured Pirellulales bacterium; assembly: GCA_964387605.1. Taxonomy (GTDB): domain Bacteria; phylum Planctomycetota; class Phycisphaerae; order Sedimentisphaerales; family Anaerobacaceae; genus Fen-1362. Next base: position 144 of record CAYLYB010000049.1, read on the forward strand.
CACTGGTGACTACGTCAATTATATTATCGATTTTTAGTGTCAGATAATCAAGCTGGCCCCCTGTCATTGAAGGCTCTACTACTAGGTAGATTATCATACCTAAAAAAGCACCAAAGACAACACATACTAAAAGATAAGCACCAAAGAGTATGCAGAGTCTTATGAAATACTTTTTACGGCTTATCCTACCTTCAAAAGAAATAAAGTCGTTTATATTCATAAGGGTGCTCCTTTACAAATATATCTCTCGACTAGGTTTAATCCTTATTCTTTTTGGCATTCTATTGGTCACTAATTGTGTAAAGACATAAAAAGGCCTGACCTTTGTAAACTACTTGAACTACACACTTCTCCATTGTCTTTCTGACTTATTGCTGGAAAGGACTAGCGGTTGGTATGGTTCTTTCTTCGGAATCGCCCTATCACGGGATTTTTTTCTGTGGGAAAATGCCATTACAAGCCGGTATAACTTTATCAGAATGTATAAAAGAAAGGGGGCAACTATTGCAAGAATCGCAATAACAAAAGATGTATCCAGCGCCCAGTTGAGGTTGTGCTCGCCGGTATGAGCTTTTTTTAACTGTTCTGGATGGTCAGGGGTCTTCACGAACCATTTCAGCGTTTTGAGGCCAATAGCAAGATTAAGATTTTGCCCCTCGTCGTAACCAGCATAAGTGACCCCTATGACTTGACCCTGCATATTGAACAGAGGCCCTCCGCTGCTACCAGGGGAGATTGGAGCCGAAATTTGAATTGTCTGAAACCCTACCGAATCTCTTATTGCGCTTATCAATCCGTCGGACAACGTTCGTTCAAGGCCAAGCGGATTTCCAATAGCGAGAACCCGTTGGCCAACACGCAAGTCGCTATCGTCGGCAAAGGAAATTACCGGCTCTCCGACGCTTTGCACCGAAAGCACTGCCAAGTCCACGAAATCATCACGTTTAATAATTGTGATGTCTTGATAAGTCTTACGTAAAGAACGCACTTCAGCAGAATATGCGCCCTCCACGACGTGAGCATTAGTAAGTATCTTCCCCTTGCCAATGAAGAATCCTGAACCAAGTGCAATTTCCTCACCAATATCGTCATAAACAACAATCGTTACTACAGCAGGCGACACATATTTGAAAATATCTTCAACCGAAGAATACTTCGGTAGTATTCGTAAGTCTATTGAGCCGATACCCTGGGTCGATGATGGTTCGTTTACTTGTTGGCTCCAGCGAGTTCCTTTGTATTCGAACTCGACAGAATCCTGATTAATTTTGACGACCTTAACCTGATGTATACTCTGACCTTCTCTAAGAATTACACCATCTACAGTAGCCAAAGGAGCGCCGTCAACATACATTATGGCGGTAACAATTCCGACATCGACACCTATCTCCTGATTCTGACCTTCGATTCTCGGAACACTATTAGCGTCGGCGGATTTTGATACGTTATTTGAGGTGCGTGATTCCTCTGTTAAAACAACATAGACATATGCTGAAGCAATTGCCATTGTAATACTGACAATCGCAAGGATAAGTGAGCGCAAAAGGCGTCGCTTGGTCATAGTCAAACCGTTTAAAAACTCTCTCCTGAAAATCTCGACTTTGAAGAACCATATATTTTTCGGTTTTTTCGCGACAAAGTATAAGCAGAATATTGCCTTTAAGGAGATTTACAGCTTATATAGGACTATCACAAATTTTGTGGACAAGATTCAGTTAAAAATCGGGAAAGCAGGCAGGCGGCGGATTTCGCTAAGTATAACAGCAACCCCCTAATAAATTAGGAGGCTAAGTTTATAAGGTGGCCTTGCGGCGGTAATTAAATAGATTCCTCATCCCGATAGACAGCATCGGGACTCGGAATGACCCCGATGAGATAGACTTCGTCATCTCACAGGGTAAACTTCGCCGAGACAAGCCCGTCTTCGTTTTAAAGTTCGCCGAGACAAGCAGAGTAAAAAATGCGTGAAATGTATGCAATAAGCGGGTAGAATTATATTAGCGTATAGTCCTTCGACATGCTCAGGATAAACGAATAGCGTATAGAGAAATGTTATGAGTAATAAAAAGGCAATGGTTCGACAAAGCTCGCCACAAAACGCGGTGTATCAGAGGTGTATAAATCCGGATTGCGCGGCAGAGTTCGAGGTCGGCGAGGTCATATTCAAGTGCCCGCGGTGCGGGGACCTCTTAGATGCGCTGTATAACTGGGACAAGGTTGAGGTTCCGGGCAAACTGGCTGATTTCGGCAAACGCTGGGCAAACAGGGACAATAAGCTGGATTTGTCGGGGGTGTGGAGATTTCGGGAGCTGCTGAATTTTTGCGATGATTCATATAAGGTGACAATCGGAGAAGGGCAGACGATTTTACAGCCCAATGACGAAGTGGGCAAATACGCAGGTATGAAGTCCGGCCGACTGTTTTTGCAGTATGAGGGTCTGAATCCCTCAGGGTCATTCAAAGATAACGGTATGACCGCGGCGTTCAGCCATGCAAAAATGGTGGGGGCGAAATCGAGCGCGTGCGCATCGACCGGCAATACGTCGGCGTCGGTGGCTCTTTATGCGCATAGCTGCGGTTTGAAGTGCACGGTTTTCGTCGGTTCGGGCAGGATTGCTTTCGGAAAACTTTCGCAGGCGATGGACTACGGGGCGCAGACGATACAGATACGGGGCGATTTCGATGACTGTATGCGGCAGGTTCAGGATGTGTGCAGCGCACTTGGTCTTTATTTGCTCAATTCGCTGAATCCCTTCCGCTTAGAAGGACAAAAGACGATTATGTATCGCATAATAGAAGGGTTCGGCTGGGAGGTGCCCGACTGGATTGTTGTACCCGGCGGCAACTTAGGCAACTCCAGCGCGTTCGGCAAGGCCTTTTACGAACTGAAACAGCTTGGACTGATTAAGCAAATTCCGCGAATGGCAATCATTAACGCTACCGGGGCCGACACGCTTACCGACCTTGTAAACAATAAGGGGCTGGTGTGGAACGACGGCAAGGTTGATAACAAGGTAATTGCCGACTATTACGCGGATTTGACGGCACGGAACTTTTCACCTCATACCTGTGCATCGGCGATAGAGATTTCTCGGCCAGTGAATCTGAAGAAGTGCCTGCGGGCGATAGATATATGCGACGGGATTGTGCGGGCGGTATCGGACGAGGAGATTTGCGACGCCAAGGCGATAATAGGCAAATACGGTCTTGGATGCGAGCCGGCATCGGCGGCTTCAGTGGCAGGGCTGAAGGTGTTGCGGGCTGAAGGCGTTATCGGCGCAGACGAGCGTGTTGCGTGTGTGCTTACGGGGCACGCTTTGAAAGACCCGAATGTTACCGTTAATTACCATAAGGAAAAGCAGGGGCCGTTCAGTAATCCTCCCATCGAAGCACCGAATGATTTTGACGAGATAGTCAAGCTGATTCAATAGCTTACCTGGGGTTTGTTTTCAAGTGCCGGGGCGGTCCGAAAATATTTGAGAGATTTCCACAGCATTTCTAACGCATACGGGAATTTGCATTTTCCTGGTCTTATTTCGTTAATTTCGGCATTGCCGGTTCAATAAGTGGAAAAGTTCGATAATAATGCTGCCGATATATGCACCGGAGCTTTAAGGGAGCAGATTTCCTGGATTGGGATAGAAGTAACGGGATAACCGGTCGGCGAGATACGGTAACCGGTGAATACTGCCAAGTGCGAGGCGATTCAAGTTATGGATGGTATTGGAGCTAATTTCAGGCGACTTGAGCTGGTGACGCGATGTCTGACGGCCATTGCCGAGAACGCATCTGAGGCGGTATCGGTGTTTAGTCTTGACGGGATACTGCTTTATGCGAATTCGGCCTGGGCCAAAATGCACGGATATGAGACGAGTCGCGGACTTACTGGTAAGCATATCAGTGTTTTTAACGTACAGGTTCAGATGGGGACCGAGTTGAATGAGTTTCTTGAGGAGGTCAAGAAAAGAGGGCGTCTGACCGGGCCAATGGAACATAAGAAATCTGACGGGACGAAATTTACGGCAACGACGACATTAGTCAAGTTTAAAGATGGAGCAGGGAAGGCGGCAGGGTTTGTGGTTTTTGCTTCAGAGGCGAGGAAGTCTGAAGGTGCCGGTCAGGATAAGGATGTTTTACAGGGTGAAATTGAAAAATACCGAATCGAGCTGAAAAAGAAATCTGCGGAGATTCAGGCTGCCGAGCGGCGTTTCGCCGAGCATTTGGCTGCACGCGTTAAAGCGGAGCAGGAGTTGGACCTATGCCAACATGAACTCGAGAACCTTAAAGGCGAATTATCTCAGACGAGGGAATTACTGAAGTGCGAAGAGGCCAGACACGCGGAAGTGACCAAGAGCCACACAGAAGAAATTGCAGTTCTAAAACAGACCAGCGAGCGTCTTCACAATGAGATTGCAGAACTTAAGCATCGTGAAGTAGAGTATTTAGATGACATTTTGGACGATGAGGATTCGAATGGACCTTCTCGCGGACTGGACACGGAGGAGTTGAAAGCTCTTAGCGCAATGGCCAGGAAATACGTCCAGGCGTAAGTTTAGACCTGCAGGTTAAAGTATCTGAAGCATTCTTTTCTGTTTAGCCCAAGCCCGATATCAATAAGCTGATAGCCAAGACCAAACCGCTCAACAAGTGCAGGAGGATGGTTATAGCGCTTGCGCGGTGCTGGGATGGGCCGGGAGTGGAAAGGTCTTTTGGATTAGCGAATATGATTGCTATGACGGCGACAGGAAAAGTTAGAAGATAGAACAAGCCCGGCCAAAACATAATACGGCCAAAGAACACAGCTATCGCGGCAATAGAGTAGCTTGCAACAAGGGCAATTCTGTATATCCAGGCGGATTTTGAGATACCAAGACGGACGACGAGCGTCTTTTTATCGACGGCAGCGTCGGCGGCGAGGTCGGGGAATTCGTTTATTAAAATCACGAGAAAAATCAATATACCCATAATGCCAGCGGCCGGCAGGGGTGCGAGGTCAATCGTTTTTGTCTGCAGGTAGTATGAGCCGTATACCGGGAATATGCCGAATAGAAACGCGATGACTATTTCGCCTATTCCGCAATAGCCGAGTTTGACAGGCGGGGCGGAATAGAAGAAGCCGCCAAGCAGGCCGCAAAGGCCGAGTGTTAAAATGAAGAGGCTTCGTGTAAGAATTAGAATGGCGATACCTGCGGCAGCGCCGAGGAGTAGACAGAACAGTGAAGCCAGTATCGTTGCCTTTGGTGAGAGAATCCCTTGCTGAATGAATCTTCTGCCGCCTGAGAAGGGCGTTGGGTTTTTATTGACCCAGTCATTGCGGGAGAGATGGTCGAAATAATCATTGGCAATATTGGCGCCGCAGTGAAGAGCCATTGTGCCTGCAAGCGCCAGAAGGAACAGCGGCCAATTAAATGTCTCTTTAATTGCAAAACCAAGCGAAGAGCCGACTAAGACGGGGGCCGCACTGGCGGTAAGGAATTTCGGCCTTGCGGCAAGAAATAGCGTGGTTAGTTTTGTATGTCGCCAATCAGTTTTCATAGTCCAGAATGATTTTCGCCATTTTCAGGATTTGGTCGTTTGTCTGGTCGGGAGTAAGGTCGAGCCAGTGGACGTTTTTGAAGGTTTTGAACCAGGTTCGCTGGGCTTTTGCGAGCTTGCGGGAGTTTTTCTTTATAAGTTCGATTGCATCTTCGAGAGATATATGGCCCTTTAAGCAGTCGATGATTTCGGCATATCCTATTGCGCATCGCGCCTGTTCGCTCAATGGTTTTTCTTCGGCCAGCAATCCTTTGACCTCGTCGATAAGCCCTGCGTCGAGCATTTTTTTTGCTCGTGCGTTGATTCTTTTGTTTTCTTCGGTTTTTTCTCTTCGCAGGCCGATTATGGTCCAATCGTGCGAATTACTTGTGTTCCATTGCTGCTGAAAATCGGATATGGGTTTGCCGGTGAGACGGTAAACTTCGAGGGCACGTATTATTCGTTTCGCATCGTTCGGGCTTATTCGGTCAGCCGAATCGGGGTCGATTTTTTGAAGTTTTTTATAGAGCGATAGCAGGCCTTGGGTTTGTGCTTGTTGTTTCAGCTCGGCCCTGATTTTATCATCGGCGCCCGGGCCCTCGAAAAGGCCGTATAGCAGGGTTTTGATATAAAGGGCCGTGCCGCCCACTGCGACGATGGGTTTGTTTTTGGTATTTATTTTTTCGATGGCGATATTTGCCATCTCGATAAAACGCGCGACACTGAAAGATTCGTTCGGTTCGACGACGTCTATGAGATGGTAAGGGATTTGCTGCTGTGCCTGTTTGGGCGGTTTGGCGGTTCCGATATCCATTCTGCGGTAAACCTTCATAGAATCGACGGAGACAATTTCTGCATCGATGGTTTTTGCCAGTTCGAAAGCGAGCGAGCCCTTGCCTGATGCGGTTACGCCGAGAATGAGAATACGCCGGTTATTCATAATTTCCTTTAGGCCTTTTGGAAACGCTGTATAATACAGGGTTGAACAGCATTATGCAATTTTTGGCAGGTTAGTTTTGATATGTCATCCGGCGCGAAGGGCGATAATTTTAAGACGGAGCTTGAGAGTAAGGTTCGGCAGGTCAATGGCGTTCTTGAGCGGATATTATCCCGGTCCGACCTGATTGCGCATGAGCTTGAGAAATCGCTGCGTTATGTGCTGGGAGGTTCTGGTAAGCGTATTCGCCCGGCGATGGTTTTATGGTGCTGCGAGCTTGTAGGCGGGAGGGTCAACGGCAATGCGGAAACGGCTGCCGCTGCGATCGAGATGGTGCATACCTATTCGCTTATCCATGATGATTTGCCGGCGATGGATGACGACGATTTCAGGCGCGGCCGGCCGACGTGTCATAAGGAATTTGATGAGGCGACTGCTATATTGACAGGCGATGCCTTGCTAACGCTGGCATTCGAAGTGCTGGCGAAGGAGATAAACGAGGCGGGGATTACTGTTCGGCTGATTGGTGAGCTTTCGGAGGCAGCAGGGCCCGCCGGGATGGTGGCCGGCCAAATGGCTGATTTAGCAGCGGCCAATGGGAAGTCAGATGAGGAAGTTTTAAATCGGATTCATACCAATAAGACAGCCAAGATGTTTCGCTGCGCGGCGGTGATGGGAGGAATCTGCGGCGGAGCGGACGAGAGACAGTTGACGTGCCTGCGGGAGTATGGGCTTAAGACAGGGCTGGGTTTTCAGATAGCGGATGACATACTCGATGTATGCGCGACCAGCGAGCAGTTGGGCAAAACCAGCGGCAAGGACGTCAGGCAGGGCAAGTTAACATATCCGGCGGTGGTGGGGCTGGAGAAATCGAGGGAGCTTGCAAAAAAGCTTGCGGATGAGGCGATTTTAGCGCTGGAGCCATTTAGTGAAAAGGCGGGGACTCTTCGACAATTAGCGGCAGCGCTTTTGAACAGAAGCAGTTAAGGCCCTTTTGGTTGTTCTTATGGCAGTATTTTCGTAGACGTGAGTTCACTGTGGACGGGAGGATAATAATTTTTTGTATGCAGCGGAGAATCCACGTTTTTAATACTGATAATGCGGCTTTTGGGCGGGGATTCGATTAATTAAAAATTAAAGATGGTGCCGATAAAATAATTAAGTCTTTTGGGGGATAGACCATGGTTACGGTATGGTCTCCTATTGGGTTGAATATATTGGTTTTCGGCCTCCCGCCGACCGATAGTTTGGTGCGGTGTGGGGGAGTTTTTACACCCGAAACTAACTCACAAGTATCGGGGGGCTTTTTTGATTTATGTCATTTAGCGTATAGGATACGTCCACCGCCTCGTCCTCCATAATTAAGTTAATGATTATAAACAGTTTTTACGAACCAACGGGCCGTAAGAAGAAAGACTTACGGCCTTTTTATTCAGTAAAAGAGTTTAAGGTCTTATGGAAGGAATTGCGTATTGATGGGAATTAATTCTTTGGGCGATAGTCATGCCAGCCGGCAGGGGCAGGAACATATTTACCGCTGAACCAGATGTCTCCAGGCAGGATACCCGTCATAAGTCTCGAATCGAGGTAGTAATTTTTAATATAACCATCTTTAGCTGGAGAGAGCATACCGACGACCCCTCTGACGGCCTCCACGATGCTGCCGCGGACGATAAGCTGGTCCTGGTTTCCGTTTTCTTCTTTTCTGCCGCCATACTTTTTGCTGCCGTATGTTATCATGATGTTTTCGGCGCCCCATCCGCCGCCGCCGACAGTAATTGCGGCCTCGATAACGGTTGGGTCAGGCAGATTGCGGTCTGTTCCAGAGCCGTTGCCTATTGGTCGATAAGAGTGGATTTTGCCGGCGATGAACTTATCGGGGACACTCGATGGAGGTTCGCCGGGATACCCGTTTAACGAATCTGTTATATATTCCGACATACCGGGGTCAACGACCTTTATCACTCCCTGGGCAATAAGTCCGAGGACATTCGTATTATCCAGGGTCGGCAATCCGGTGGTTGGGTGGTGGTCGCCGTCGACGACAATCGAGTCGGCAATCCATATATTTCCTGTGGCGACGATAGTTAACTTGCCTTTTATTACCATATCTGTGTAATCATCGCTTCCGATGACGACGTCGCCATCGACGAAGATTTGTCCGCCCGGCTCGCTTTCTATACCGCCGAATTTCTGTGTAACGTAGGTGTCTTCGATAGCGATAATAGTCGAGCCTTCGTCGGTTGGAGCGAAGTGGTAGGCATAGATGTCGTATCTTTCAAATTCGTTCAGGGTTCCGTCCGAAGCCATCTTGAAGTCCCAGGTTTTATTATCGTCGGAGCGTTGATATCCTCTGACGGTGCAATTATTCGTGATGCGAACCTTGCCGAGGCCGCCGTCGACGAAGAATTCGAGCTGGACGGCGCTGTGAGGAGAGGGGATGTCGGCGGTGCCGCTGGGAGTGAACCTGAACGATGCGGCGGTGCTATCGCGGAAGCGATCGATCTTGCTTTGGACTGCCTGGGCATCGGTGATACGAATGTAAGGCTGGTCGAAGTATATGGCGTCTTTGAAGCTTCCCATAACCGAGCCGTACTTGTCGGAACCGCCCGAGGCGTATCTGGATTCGCCCACTTCGACTTTCTGCAGGAAGTGAGGATTTCCGGATATGTACACATCGCGTTCGTCGGGACTGTCGTGATGGTTATTTAAGTGAATGGATATATCGAGTGTTTCACCATCGGCGAAGTTTACGGGGTGAGTGGAGTTTTTTCCGCCTGGGACTCTGCATATGCCCATAGCCCAGCCGGTTATTTCCTGCATAACTGCGACATCCACTACTTTTGAAAACACGCCGCTTGTGCCGATTGAAGTTACATTAAAAACCGGTTTTGAGCCGATATAGTTTCTGAAACCGACCTTATATTCACAACTGCTTGTATCGAAGTTAATAGTGCCGGAGGAGCCGCTTGCATCGTCCTGCAAGGCACCGAGAATATCAGGCTGCCGACTCATCCACAGGATGGCCCATTCATAGCCGGCTTCAGCCGCGAGCATAGCTTCGGCCTCGGCCTTGATACGGACGGCCCGCATCCGTGATGTGTGGCTTGTCATCATCGCCCCTGCAGCGAGGGCTGTCAGTATGGTCATAACCACAAGCACGAGAGGCAGAATGAACCCGCTTTTGTAGCGGCGGGTCAATTCTGCCGAGAGTTTTTTCTGTGGCATTGTGGTTTTATTCATAATTCAATTCCGGATTATGATTACTGAGGCCACGCGTTTCTCATCAAAGTGGCCGCCAGGGCGGTTTTAGTTGAGCCATCCACAGGGTCGGTTGTGATGAGTTTCATTCGGACACATCCTTTTCCGTCGCCTTTCATATTTCGAGTGGTGTGGCTGAATTCGACGCTTGTGAGATGTCGGACGAGAGTAACCGTAGTAACCTGTGAATTTGTAATTTTTTGGCCGTATGCATCCACGCCTCCGGGCGGATAGGGGCCGAAATCAATCTTTAGAGCGTTATCATCGTCGAGATAGAAAAGGGCATATGCCGTTGCGGTCGTATCCGGATTCACGAGTTCAGCGTCAAGCTCCTCGTCCCAGTAGCGAAATTCGACGGCCTGGCCTGTCACAACCTCTTCCGGAGCGTTCGAAGGCAGGACCTTTTCGAATTTGCCGCCATCGACATTATACAAGCAGTAATTCATTCTGTTTGATTTTCGTCCGATTGCCCCAAGTGCAATCATTGAGTTCAAAGTACCGACCCTGGTGTCGTTATTTGCCGACTCATATACCCGGTTGAAGTTTCGGTACCCGCTATGGACAAGCAGACCAGCGGTCATGATAACAATGAGAGAGGTGGCCATTGAAATGACCAGTTCTGGCATGGTAAGTCCGCTGCGGCTGCTTTTGATTCCAGTTCCGGCCTGGTGCTTAGCCGAGATTAGAGGGCGGGAGGATTCAAGGGTGTGCTTTATTTTGCTGATTTTCTCATTCATAGTGTTATCTATTGCCTTATGTTCCTTCGTCGCGTCTGACATACGTGGTAAGAGTAACTCCGGGAGAGCTTTTTGAAACGAGCTGATATTTTACTGTTACGGTTATTTGTCGAAGAGTGACGCCGGCAATCTCGTCGCGGATGATGTCATTGAAAAGCAGTTTCAGGTTATATGTCTGATTATCGAACGTGATTTTGGGACTACCGGAAGCCGGTGTTATAATACCATCATTTAAGCCGTCGTCGTTGTTATCATGGCCGTGGCCGGGATTGGATTCGTCGTAGCCATCCTCGTCGTTTCCATGGCCATTGTTGTTGTCATCGTCATCTGTGTTACCGGAATATGTATCGCTTGCTGTTGTGAAACCCATTCCTATGGATTCAGGTGTGTATTTATCATCGCCGCCGGTGCTTTTCCAGTCTTCGAGGACAAGCTGACCGATATAGGTTGCGGTAATCTGGGCCTGTGCGATTTGGCTGTGCTTGACGGTTTGATACTGATAACCGAGCGTTCCAAGAACGCCTATTAATGTTATGGCAATAGCGAGGATTACTTCAATCAGGGAGAAACCGCTGTTTCTTTTTGCCTTCTCCGGCATGGTGGTTTGGTGAAATGAGTGAAAATGACCATAGATAGGTTTTGGGGTGGGTGCGGATGGATTATAAGATAGATGGTTCATCATGGGTTTCGAGTGAATACCGTTTGTTGCATATGAGGATTCAATCGCGACTGTTCCTATTAAATTATGAGTCATTTTTACTTGATTCCAAAGATTTTATGAGCGGATTCAGCTTTAAAATTTTTGTTTCAATCCCGGTAATCAAGGGACAGCAGTTTTATTTTCAAAAGAGCTTTTTTTCGGGCCATATCGCGGTTTTTATAAGATATTACCGGAACTATAAGGCGCCCCCGTATTATTTGATTCTGGTCGGTATAATCGGCATTTTCGTTTTGTGTGTTAATCAGAACGTTGATTGGTTTTTTAATGGCAAAGATAGACCGATAATTTTGCCAAATGGAGCAGACAGTAATCAGGAAAGTGAGTATCAGTCAGGCATGATTTAGTCTTTTGGGCTGTAGTCGTGCCAGCCAGAGGGTGCTGGGACGTATTTACCGCTGAGCCATATATCGCCCGGTAGGATTCCCGTCATCAGCCGGGGGTCCATATAGTATTGCTTTACATAGCCGTCGCTGCCGACAAGGCCAACGACGCCCCTGATGCCTTCAGAGACGCTTCCTCTGACGATGAGGACGTCTGTAGGGCTGCTATATTCTTTTCTGTTTCCATAGCCGTTTCTTTCGACGTTTTCAGCACCCCAGCCACCGCCGCCGACGGTGAGTGCGGCTTCGACAATGACGGGGTCGGGTAGGGTGCGGTTGGTTCCCGAGCCGTTTGCGATTGGGACATAGGAGTGGTCGGCTATTGAGGATGGCGAGCCGGGGTAATAATTAGGATAGCCGGTTGACTGGCTTGATATACCCGGGTCGACGAGCTTAATAACGCCCTGAGCGATTAGGCCGAGGACATTCGGATTATCGGCCGATGGCATCCCTGAGGTCGCGTCGTGTGAGCCGTCAACTACGATGGAATCAGCGACCCAGATATTTCCCGTGGCGACGACGGTTATGGTTCCTTTTACGACCATTTGGGAATATGCGGAACTTCCTATTACTACGTCGCCGTCGACGAAGATTTGTCCGCCTGGCTCGCTTTCGAACAGGCCGAATTGCTGTGTTACATAGGTGTTTTCGATGGGGACCACTACCGGTACCTGGTCATTATTTTTATAGTGATATGCGTATATGTCATATCTTTGGAATGTGTCGCCTCCGCTGCCGGGGACTATTTTAAAATCCCAGGTTTTGCTGTCGCTGGAGCGCTGATACCCTGCGATGGTGCAATTATTAGTGATGCGGACCTTGCCGATGCCGCTATCGACGAAGAATTCGAGCTGAACAGCTGGGTGTTTTGTCCAGGAGGTGGAGTCAATAATTGTTGAGACGGGAGTAAAGATGTATGAAGTGGAAGTGCTGTTATGGAAGCGGTCGACTTTGCTTTGTATGGCGGCGTCATCGGTGATTCGGACGTCCGGCTGGTTGAAGTTTATTCCATTTTGGAAATAGCTTATGGCCGAGGAATATTTATCACTACCCGCTGAGGTGTATCTGGATTCACCCATTTCGACTTTTTGCAGGAATTGCGGGCTTCCCGTGATATAGATATCTCTTTCATCGGGATTATCGCGGAGGTTGTTTATGTGGACGGGTATGTCGATGATTTCACCGTCAGCGAAGTTTACCGGATAGGTTGATGTTGTGCCGTATGGGACTCTGCAGATACCCATAGCCCAGCCGGTTACTTCCTGTATGACGGCGACATCGACGATTTTGGTAAAGGACGGTCTTCCGCTTATGCCAGTGGAGACGACTTTGAAAACGGGCCTTGCTCCGATGAAGTCCTGGAAGCTTATATCGTAGTTGCATCTGCTTGTTGGGAAGATGATGCTACCGGAGCCGCCGCCATTTTGCAGTTCGCCGAGTATATCGGTTTGTTTACTCATCCAGAAGATGGCGTTTTCATAGCCGGCTTCCGCGGCGAGCATAGCTTCCGTTTCGGCTTTTGTTCGGACGGCCTGCAAACGAGAGCTTTGACTTGTCATCATAACGCCGAAGACCAGAGCCAGTAATATTATCATTACGACAATCACCATTGGCAGGGCGTAGCCTGCAGCAGTTCCGGCAACAAGTTTTTTGGAGTTATTCATAATTTGACTCCGGATTTTATTGAGGCCAGACGTTTCTCATCAGGGTAGCGGCCAATGTGGTTTTGACGGAATTATCGGAGGGGTCGATTGATACGAGTTTCATTCTGATACAACCCCTTCCGTCGCCGGACATATTTTTTGCGTTGTGGCTGAATTCGACGCTGTAGATTTCTTTTGCGAGCGTTACCGTGATAACATCCGAAGAGGTAATTCTATGCAGCGTTCCATCCACGCCTCCCGGCGGATAAGGCCCATAGTCGACCTTGAACCGGTCGCCGTCGAGATAGAATAGCGCATAGGCGGTGGCGGATATGTCAGGGTCCATAATGTCGGCATCGAGTTCGGTATCCCAGTAACGGAATTCAACGGCTTGTCCAGTAACGATTTCATCGGGTGAAGCGGAAGGAACCGCGGTCTGGTAGACGCCGCTATTGACTGTGTATAGGCGATAATTAATTTTATTAGATTTTCGACCGATTGCTCCCAGGGCCGTCATTACATCCAGAGCGCCGAGGCGTGTTTCACAGTTGGCGTCGTTGAAGGCTTTATTCCAGCCCCTGTAGCCGCTTTGTGCGAGCAGGGCCGCGGTAAGCATGACGATGGATACGGCGGCAATTGCCATAACCAGTTCAATAAGTGTCAGACCGTCGGCTCGCTGATTTTGTATGGCTTGTTTATTTTTCGACTGGTCCTGGGTAATCATTTATCGAACCTCTCAGGAGTCTCTTCGTACATAAGTGGTCAGGATTATCGTGGGGTCGCTGGCGTTGAGAGTTCCCTGTGCATAGTCAGTGCGGTATCTCGTTGTTACGCGGAGTTGGCGCAGTTCCACTCCAGCGACGGTATCATCGTCGATAAAGTCGTTTTGAAGCTGGATGTAGAAGGTCTGGTTGTCGAGTGTTATCATGCAATCTCCGGTGCCGACTGGTGAGGATTCCGTAAAGTCGAGGTTGAGATTAATTGGGTCATAGAGTGGGTCAGCGCCGGTGCTTTTCCAGTCTTCGAGAATGAGCTGGCCTATTCGTGTTGCTGTTACATGTGCTTTTGCGATACGGCTATGTTTTACACCGTGATACTGAAAAGAAAGCGTGCCGAGCGAGACAATTATTACAATGGTTGCGGCTATCATCACTTCAATAAGCGTGAATCCGGCTTTGGGTCGGAGGCTCAGTGCGTTATTTTTCTTTTTTTCTCTCATAAATTTGTGGCCCAAGTGCTTAAAGAACGGGTGTTTTGTGGCTACTCGTTCTCATTATAAAATTTTGTAAATAAACGTCTTATATCCAAAAGGTTTTGTTTGATTTTAAGCCACTGGTACCAAGTTGGAGGCGGTTCGGCGAGGTGTGTGCGGCTCAGCAGTGATTAATCGGCTTTTTGGGCCTGTATGTTAACTGACAAGATTCGGGATGGACCGAAGGGGAAAGTCCGGTAATTTTGGCTGAATGGAGAAACTGAGCGATTTTAACGTATAATTGCGATTTGACCTGTAAAGTCGTATAATGCAAAGTTTGTTAGATTATAAGGATATCGGTTTGATGAAAGAACTGGATTCAAGGGGAAAAGGGCGTTTGAAGGGGTCTGGAGGGGGATTGGAGCCATTAGCCGGGGGCGGCACGGTCGAGCCGGTGCCGAGCAGGGACCGAGCGGCCATCGAGCAGCCATTGTGCGGGTCTTCGGAATCAATCGAGTGGGAGAGCTATCCGCTTCTTGGCCGGGTAAATAGTTCCGCTGATTTGAAGGGACTGAACGTCTCTGAATTGAAGATTCTGGCTGCGGAGATTCGGCGGTTCATTTTAGATACGGTGAGCATGACAGGCGGGCATCTTGCAAGTAATCTGGGAGTGGTGGAGATAACACTTGCGCTGCATTATGTGTTTGATTTCAAGAGCGACAAGCTTCTCTGGGACGTCGGGCATCAGTGTTATGCGCACAAGATAATAACCGGCAGAAAAGAGGCGTTTAGAAATCTTCGCCGGGCTGGTGGGCTAAGCGGATTTCCGAATCCCGAGGAGAGCGAGCAGGACCAGTTTTCCGTAGGCCACGCGGGGACATCGATAGGGACGGCTATCGGGATGGCGATGGGCGCGGCAAAACTAAATAAAGACGAAAATGTTGTAGCGCTTGTGGGCGACGCGAGTATTGTCAACGGCGCCAGCTTCGAGGCGATGAATAATCTGGGATTGGTCAAGAGACAGCTTTTGATTGTTCTCAACGACAATTCAATGGCGATAGACCAGACGCAGGGGGCGGTTGCCAAATACTTTTCGAGGATTCGGCTCAGCCAGACATACGAAGATTTGCGCAGGACCACCAATGAGATTCTCGAGCATATGCCGGTTATCGGCAAGACGGTCGAGGAGGCGATAGAGAGGATAAAGAGAAGTATTCGTATGGTTTTGCCTGCGAGCCAGTTGTTCGAGAGTTTGCATATTCCTTATTTCGGCCCTGTGGATGGGCACGATATCGGGTCGCTGATAAAGCTGTTTGGGGCGTTGAAGGAGCTTGACCATCCGGCGATTCTGCACTGCTATACGAAGAAGGGCCAGGGTTTCAAGCCGGCCGGCAGCGAGCCGAGCAAGTATCATTCGACGGGGCCATTCAAGATAAACGGGGAAGCAACCGAGCTTTGCACAGGTCCTCAGGAAGCGACGGCGGCGAAGAAGAAAAGTTTCACGCAGTCGTTCGGGGAGGAGCTGGCGGAGCTGGCACAAAAGGACGAGAAAATTGTTGCTATCACCAGCGCTATGTGCGACGGCACTGGGCTGATGGAGTTCAGCAGACGGTTTGCGGACAGATTTTATGATGTTGGTATCGCCGAAAGCGCTGCGGTGGAAATGGCGGCGGGTCTTGCGAAGAGCGGATTAAAGCCGGTGGTGTGTATCTATTCGACATTTTTACAAAGAAGCTTCGACCAGATATTTCAGGAGGTTTCTTTGCAGAACCTGCCGGTTGTGTTCTGTATCGACAGGGCCGGCGTGGTGGGGGCGGACGGGCCTACGCATCACGGACTGATGGATATCGGGTATCTTCGGATGATGCCGAACCTTGTGGTTTTGGCGCCGGCCGATGCGGCTGAGATGAAAGGCGCGCTTGAGTTTGCATTGGAGTCGGGCAGACCGGTTTGCATAAGGTATCCGAAGGATTATATCGCTGTCGAGCAGATTGCCGGTTCGAGTGCTAAGCCGTTTGAACTGGGTAAAAGCGTGGTCGTGAGAAGCAGCGATGAATCGAGGGTAGTAATAGTCAGCTATGGCAGTATTCTTTCAGAGGCGATTGCTGCGGCGAATCAGCTTTCGGGGGATGGAATAGAGGTCGATGTGATAAACGCGCGTTTTGCCGCGCCGGTTGACAGGCGGATAACGGAACATTTGGAATTGGGCAAGGCGATGATTACGGTTGAGGACCACGGCTATGCATGCGGATTCGGCTCGGCGGTGTTGGAGGCAGCGGGGCAGCACAGCAGTGGTCTTAAGCTGGCGAAGGTGCGTTTATTGGGTGTGCCGAGAAGGTTTTTAAGGCACGATTCGCGGGCCAACCAGCTTATGGAAGCGGGGATAAATGCCGAAAGAATAACTGAGGCAGTAAGGCAGATACTTGATTGAAACTGTTTTCGGCTCCGAAGGACGCCTCCCGGCGGATGGGGCGAAAGCTATTATTGGAAGTGCCGAATTATGGGCAGGCAATCCCGAAAGAAGATGTTGAAGCTGGCGATTTTTGGAGACCAGAGTAAGGGACACATCGCGGAGGCGATTACGGAGTTCGGGGATTTTATAAAGCGCAAGGCCAGTATAGTCATCAGTTGCGGGATAGACGAATGCACAATCGAAAGTTTGAAAGGCGCTGATTACGCGGTGGTTTTCGGAGGAGACGGGAGCATTATCGCCGCAGCGAGACAGTTGGGGCGAAGCGGTGTCCCCGTTGTGGGTGTCAATGTCGGCAAGCTTGGTTACCTGGCGGAATTCAGCGTGAATGAGCTAAAGGAATTTTTCCCGAAGCTTAGCGAGGGTAAAGTGCCAATCGAGAAGCGAATGATGCTTCTTTGCCGGGTATTAAAAGGCGGCGAGGAAAGTTTTCGTTCGGCAGCGGTGAATGATGTTTTTATTACAGCCGGCCCGCCCTATCGGATGATTGAGTTGAAGATGTCGATTGACGGAGAGTATCTTGGTGAGTGTGTCAGCGATGGTCTGGTGGTATCGACTCCGACCGGTTCAACGGCATATTGCCTGTCTGCCGGTGGGCCGATTCTGTCGCAGGGAATGCAGGCTATAGTGATTACGCCGATTTGTCCGCATTCGCTGAGTTTTAGGCCGATTGTGATAGAGGCCGACAGTGTAGTCGAGGTAAAGGGTGTGCGTTTCAATGAGGGCACGACGGTTTCAATAGATGGACAGGTTTCGATGGAGTTGAGTGTCGATGATGTGGTGCAGGTGCAGCGGGAGCAGAGGGAGTTTATGGTTGTGAATAACCCGCTTCGCAGCGAATGGGATACGCTGGCTGCGAAGCTGGGCTGGGCTGAGAAGCCGAAATATAAAAGTATTTAATTGGAAGGCGAGTTTACTTCGAACACGTCGCCTTTTCAGGGGTATTTAATAATATGGGATTTCAACGCCTTTTTAATGCGTCCGTTGTTTTTGTGATTTTATTCTCATCGGCAGGATTATGCCTTGAGAGCCCGGTAACAGGCAACCGGATTGGTTCCCCTACGGTTCCACAAACTGCATATCGCTCTGGTCTTGTCCGAAGCGCTAATCCGATAGATACCAGCGGCAATCTCGTGGTTACGGGTAATGTAGCCGGAGGGATGCATTTCAGAGGCGTTGTGCCATACAGAGGCGTTACGGATTTTTTAAGTCCGGACGGTTCTTTGGAGCATACTTCAGGCGCGATTGACTCATTTTTAAGGCGTTCATCCGGTTCTCAAAGTATCGGTCGTGGCAGCGGAACAACCCCATTTTATTCACCTACATGGACGGTGACAACAAGTCAGCCGGGCAGCGGAGCGGTTTCCACGCCGTCTGCGGCGAGCTATGGATTTGATTCGTATTCGGAAACGGGTTTGCCTGATAGGCAGACAGGATATAATCCGATGAGAAGTGATTATCGAGTAAGCAACAGGCCTTTATCGATGAGCACCGAAGAGCTGGAACAATTTGTTGGAGTTGATGTAACAAAGTATCCTCAGGGAGGCGAGCCGGTTTCACAGGTTGAATCGCAGGAGGAGTTTTGGCGAAAGCTGGGAATTGCGATAGAGCGAAAACAGGAAGCGCCCGACCAGGGAGGGGAAGACGCGGGGCAATTTGATTGGGCGACA
>CAYLYB010000050.1:0-18616 GCA_964387605.1 uncultured Pirellulales bacterium
TGGGCGCCGTTGGCTAATTGTAAACCCGTATCGAGGTTTTCATAAAAATTGCATAATTCAATTACATTATATGAAGCATCATTTTTTTCGATAATTAGTCCATTATCACCGGCTTTATAAAAATCTATGCCTTTGATGTACCAATAACTGGATTTTAATTGAACTCCTCTTGAACCGCTGCTTTGACCTGAAAAATCAAGGATAGGATGCTCGTCGGGATATGCGAAAAGATAAAATCTGGCGCCGGCAGAACCGTCTTTTTCAATTGTAATAGTGCTTGAATATGCATGATTTCCGCCTCGGAGGTAAATTGTATCGCCGGGAACAGCCGCCGATACTGCTGTTGGAATTGTTTTCCAGGGATTGCCTATTGAGCCGTCGCCGGTAGTATCATTTCCATTAGTGGCTACATAATAAGTGCTGCAATACGCAGGACCAGCTGTAAAGAATATCAATAGGATTAACGACAGACGCAGAACAACTCTTTTCATCACCCACCTACTCCATGCTAAGCATCCATGACCAAATAAAAAACCAAAGCTATTCATGACTTTGGTTGATAGCTAAATAATTCGGCTTGATAGAGAGTGAGGCCGCAAAACGATAAACTTTCGATAGAAAGCCACCCTGGCAGTCCAAGCACCATGCTGTAAGAACCAACACTACGGGTGTAATGCCAAACTTTCCTCACCGAACCTCCATAAGCAACAGTGTTTCCGTAAACTGTTACTGCCAAAAAACATTTTAGCAAATTGGATGTACTAAAGTCAATGGGTTTGTTGTCGAAAAACCTGATTTGCCTATTACCAAAGTGCTTACACCCCCCTTACACGTTGTCAGGAAGAATAAGACAAATTTGCCTTCGAACCCGGATATATAAAATGTTTGCGATTTTTTTTATAAAATGCTGATTTAGCGACACTTACTAATGTATCTTTGTCTCATGATTCGCTTGACATATCGATTAAAAAAAGTTAAAATATGGATTAAGTTGAAAGTCAAAGCTGACTTCATTTCAAGCGGGGGAGAGAGACCTGGATATTGGAGAATTTCAAATGAGAAGTCCAAAAATATTACACTTATCTCTGTTTCTTATTGCATTCGCTGGAATAGTTCGGCCTTATGAAAGCCGGGCGTCTGATTTTACGATTCCAGAAAGTCAACTTCTCTCCAGCGAATTCAGTAGCGTCGCTTGGGGGCCGGCGTCGGTTGTACGTTACGATGCCCCCGGCAACGCGGTTGATTTTTCTTTTACCGGCCTGACAGCATCCAGCACCGGCTTGAAAGACAATTATCCGGTAGCCCTCGTTTACGGCCAGCCACCAAGCCACGGTAACGGCGATTTCTCAGGCTTTTCAGGGTATGCACTAAACGTTCAGAACCTCGATGCTCAATCAGTTAACGTAAGCGTATTCATAAACACCGGCTTTACCGGCCCAAGTGGAACACCTTCGGATAGTCCCGCAAACGATACGTTCTGGCAATCGTCCTGGACCGAAATTCTGCCCGGACAAATTAACTCACTGCAGTTTAGCTTTAATAACGCAATTCCATGGAATATCGAAGACAATCCCTCTCCGCATACTCAGGGCTCCAACGGTGTGCCAATATCGATAAATTCTTTTGACCGAACCGAGGTTAGCGCAATCGGCTTTCAGATTTATGCCTCAGATAATAGCGCCGCTACGATTCGCATCAGCCCGATACCGGAGCCAGCAACAATGGGTCTCTTGGGATTAGGTGCGTTGAGCCTGCTTAGAAAACGCACGGCATAGATTTTTATATTTTGCTATGGTAAATTAAAGGGTTGTGAATTTATTACAGCCTTTTTTTATGATGGATTAAATACTTTCTGCTATTTTCAATAATTCTGTCCGTTTGCGCAGAAACATACTGCACATACCTTGTTGCCATTTGCTAATCTGCAAGGCCAGGGGATCTTTGCATTCGGATATATAATACTAATTTTCTTGAAATATTTTTTAAAAATGCGTTTTTGAACGGTTATTGCGGCTGGATTTTAACTGTATGGTGCTAGTCAACCCATGTCTGGAGACAAATTGGAGACAAAGCAACAAACCTCAAAGATTCGGATTTCTTACGAATTGTGAACCTTCTGTATACAAGTATAGGGTCTCTCCATAACGCCATGTTTCTACAGCACCTCCCATATGAATAAACGATGGAACCACTGTGAATTAGAGAGTATCCAGTAAAATTAGGTTCCGCAGTATTCCTTAGCCATCTTAGCAGGCTGCGAGCAGATGCGCAGCGAAGCCGCAAGTCACTGTGTGATACTGACATTTCTCCCCATGTCGCCAGGCTCAAAGGCATAAAGTTGTTCCACATCGAGACGAACTCTCGCTGTATCACCTGAATGCAGGTCAAAACATCGGCTTACGTCAGCAACGAGTTTGATCCCATCGATACTTGTAAGATATACGTAAGTTCGAGCGCCAAGCGGTTCTACCAATTCAATTTTAGCTTTAATCACGTTTTCGGTCTGCCCCTGAACTGGACTCAATGATAAATGCTCAGGTCTAATACCAAGGACAATATCTTTTCCTTTGTATGGCAATAGCCTGTTAGATAATTTAGCCGGCAGGTTGATTTTGACATGGCCCAGGGAAAATCTTAACCTATCGTTTTCAAAATCTATGAGTGTAAAATCTGCTGGACGAAATATCTAAAAACCACTTAAAAAATAGGCCCAACAATCGTGCTGCAGCTGACCTGCTGCCACGGCGGCCGCCAGATGGTCATTTGACAACTTCAGCCGTTCTGCATTCCGGGTTGTTATCGACCGAAACCAGATTTGCTCTATCATGACAGAAACTTTTTGAGCAGACTCTCACTTATTGGCAGTATCTTGCAGTTTTCTGTTTTCACTACTTGGTCATGCGAATCCTCTGAGTTGCTGATTTTGAAATCAAGAACGCATACGAAAACTCCGATTTCCCTGCCTTTAATCGAGAATGGCGGAGGCCAGAACTTTGTCTCGTTGTAGATTAGGGCATCACCCATAGCTTCTGTGGCAATACCAGTAAATCCGAAGACTGCCATTTGTATGGACTTAATCCGTGGATCGTGAACTAAGATTATGAGCCCAGCGTCGCTCTTGCCTTTTTCCCAAGCTGAGGTTGCCCAGCGATCAGCTCTCGTCATATAGTGGACACCGGCTATATTTGAGTCCTTTGGGCAATAAGGATTGTATGCCCCACCGAAACAGCTGGGAACACGTCGATCAGACTCGCGATAAACAAAGAAGAAAGGTATTTTTGGCCCTTTCTTCGACTCTACAAACGGCTTGCAGTTAAATAGTTCAGCGATCCAGAATTCAAGTAGATAGTTTACCCGCTGGCTGCCCACGAGAATCTTAGACTGACCCTGACGCTTTCTGCACATGGCGTCATAAATGCCTCGTGCTCTCCTTATATCGCTTTTCAAGGGTTCTTGGCTGATGTCGTAATTATTTCCTTCATATCGAAAAGGCACGTATTCATGCCTGAATTCTGGGCGGATTGCGAGGTTTTGGTTATGCGCCGAGAGTTGTTGTATGAATCTCCCCGCGGTTGCTGCGTCTCGTCGTGAGATCCACCTCCATGCGGCGGCCGGTCCCTTAGTCTGTCTGTTCTCCCCCAGATAGAATGCGACAGATTCACTTGAACCAATTGCTTCCCAAAGCTGTGATGGTTGTGTACCAAACAGTTCACCAAGCAGTTCATTTGACGGCACACCCTGCATTTCCAACCATTCAGTGATCCTACCAAGCAAATCGAGGCGTATGGAAGTAGCTCGATTGTTGTACAGGTCGCTGATTTTATGCCGGTCGACATCCAGGGCTCGCGCCATGTCCTGAATAATACCGTGCGAATCCTTATCAATACTTCTGAGCACCTCTTTAAGCCGGATATTTATAGCCATGTTTATCCCTTCTTGGAAAATATTTTTAAAAAATATTTCCCTGTTATCACTTGGCCTATCTTTCTACCGGTTAGACTATTAGTTGGCCTAATGCCATACCATTTGCCGTGGAGTAGTAATTTCCAAATGGTTTGAATAACAACCATTACCGCACTTAACTGGTACCGGATTATAGTTTCAATACGGTCCATCTCTTAAACTTTACTTTACAAATATCAGCGTTTTAAGTATACTCAGCAAGGATTGAAGTGTCAAGTTAAAACTCAGGACCTGAGTCGAAAAACGTGGTCATGGTGATTGTAAATGTTAGAAAAATACAACATTTCTATCTCTTTGAAAATCTTATTTTCTGAGCCATATCTTTGTTTAAATACTTAATTAGTGTGATCTGAGTGGGGGTCTAGTAAATGAAGCTTGTCGACGTTGATAGGGCAGTTAGTTCGATCCGCGGCCAGCCGAAGCTCCATCTTCTTGGCAATGGAGGAGCAGGCACTCTAGAACTCAAACTTGTGGATGGAACCATTATTAAAATACTCTTTGAAAAGCGATATGCGCGCTTACTGCTTTTTTTATCCGATGCTCTACGCAAAGATCATGAAATGGATGAGCGCGAACGAGGTTGGCTCACAAATGAACAGATAGCGGATATGTATGGAGATGGTGATCCCAGAGCTTACATACCCGAACCATCTTCATTTTCAGCATACCGATCCCATATTAACAGGAAGATCCGCAAAGCTACTGAGGCCAAACAGCCAGGAGCAATTCCTCCTACCTTATTCATTACAATACGTAACCTGGGTGTCCGACTGGTTCGTGAGCTGGAAATCGTTCAGCACTAGCATTACTATGTCGATTTTATTGTGATCATACTCTTGGGGTTCTCTTAAAGTGCAGCTCTAACTACTATGATTGCTATAAGCGAAAGTTTCACTGAACAAGAGTACATGGCATTAGAGTTTTAGAGATATCGGTCTCATCAAACCTTCTGAGATGTCAAAGGCCAGTTCGCAATAACTACGGGCTTCACAAATCTGCAGCCAAAAAGTGTTCAGCATTGCGGCGGCGGTTGTTAGATTTGTGAAAAGTATCTGCGGGACTGAAACCAGAAGATCTGCACAACCCTTGTCTGTAGGAAGAGCATCTTTCGGATTGGCGATCTCCCGATGTAAGCTTGTCAGCGAAGGTGTAACATCTTTACCATCGCTGCGAACATATATTTGGCAATTGCCATATGTTCCTCGGAGCTGTACACCATCAGGATCCACTTCTACACCGTCGTTCCCACCCGATATCAATACTATATTTTGGAGCTTGGTACAGAAATCAGAGACGAGCTTTCTTGTAGCATGATTATCCACAGCGAGTAGCACAAAGTCACCGTTTTGAATAATCCGGCTGATATTTTCCTCACTAACATATTGCTCAATGGCCAGTAGACAAAGCTGTGCATCAGCTAAGTAGTCTCTAAGCTCATTGACAACGACCCTGGCTTTGTTTCCCGTGTCGGCGAACAGCATCCGCGTGGCATTGGCAGATTCAAAATCGTCTCCATCCACACAGACAAGTCTAAGCGGTTGCTGGAGTGAGGCGAGGAATATACTCAGATAACGTACAACAATACTGCCAACACCACCCACCCCGATTACTTTGAATGTGCCCCCATCAGGCAGCTGAGGCTTGAAAAAAGCGGATACAATTTTATTTCTAACCATCAATACCTCCTAATGTCGCTACTAGGGCCGTTTCCGACCATCTTAGGTAGCACTGGCAGATCAGCCCATGAATTACTTAGAAGGCCTCGACAATTCATCCCCGATCTTATCATGCGGCGACTGGGGCGTTTTGTGAGTGTTATTCGATTCATTTCCAGCAGTATTTTACCCTCTAACACTAATCCAGATAATCTAATAGCCCTGACCGCTCACTACCGTTTCAACCCGAACTTGGCTCATCCACTGTTCGGGTACTTTCGTAAGCCGGCATCGATAACCCTCAAGGAAAGAGTCTGCCTTAACGCGGAACCGCACTCCATCAACAACCGCCTCGACATGAAATTCCGGGGGCTCCTGGTCAATTCTTCCGACGACGATATGAAGGCCGGTTCTGTGTGTTTCGTCATTGCGGTCGGTCCAACTTGAATATGCAGGCTCATCGCAGTGGCTGTGTGCGTCTCCTATGATGCAGGTATTCGTAGGCAAGCTGAAGGGAGCTTCATAACGCACATTAAGAGGGCAGGTAATTCCCTTCCAATTGACGAAGACACGACTTATCTGCCGAGGCACAAGGAGCCGGTATCTCCGTCTAGACTTGTCCCAAAGGATCAAAACTGCGGATTCAGCATTGTAGATTCTGTAGACGGCACTGAAGAAACCTACAATCAACTCAAGCAGTCGACTAGGCAGATGCGGATATCGTATCCTCAGAAACTGCCCCTGCTGAACAAGTGAATTGGGGCCTTCCTCCGCACTAACACAACTTGTGAAGAACTCAGTGTTTCTGCAACGGAATAGACCATTTCCCGCAAGAATGTAGAACACGGGATCTTGCGGCCAGTTTGACTTGGAATCGGTCTTCGCAAATACTGGCGTGAACAGTTTATTTCCCGAAAGTCCTTTCAGGTCGTTCATTCAAACAGCTCCTTCCGACGTACGCGATCTTGATTCTGCACTGTGGAAAATTAGCCGTGCAAGCTCTCGAGCTGACTCAAAACAATAGGCACGAGCACCGTTGATATCGAAAATGCGATCAATAACTTCTTTGACGCTCTTTCCCGTGTCAAGCCATGCAACTTTCATCGCAAAAAGCGGGTCGCGCTCTGTTGCCTCTTCCCAGCTTTCCACACTACTGATGCGTGGATCGACTTTTCGACGTACAGTTTCTGAAAACCAGCTGTTGCCCTCGTGCTTTTCGGATGAAAGATTGAAACCTGTATCCCACAAACATGACAGTACCTTCACAATGGCAGTGCGCATGTACTGATTCTCTTCCGATATACTCGCAATCGAATTAATGTCGAGGTGCTGAGTGCACAGCCACGAGAGCGGCATGCCATCGTTCGGACTGAACTTTGAACAGTTCAGTAATGCAGGATACATTAATCTGTCGTCTAGACTGCTAAGGGGTTCGTTTCGAAAGAAGCATTCATTCCTATGTGTCAGCTCCATTCGACCGCCTCTTTTCCTGCGGAAAACAACCAGAACGCAGACATACGGTAATGCTATTCGTATGAGTCGATACTTGGTTTCAGGTCCATAAGGAACCCTCGAATCCTTAGTGATCCACTTGAGACAGCAGATCCGCGGGCTCATCTGATGGATCCAGACAACAATCGGACCCCGTGAGATGATCGCCTTAATCCCATCGGGCAAAACGACACTGGAGGCATCCATTCTAGACATAGAGAGTTTCTCTAAGAGGACTCTTAGCTTCATGGAGGCGATGATCCCTTCGGGTGAGATTGCCTGCACTTTGTCATTCTCGATAATGATCTTTTCGGTCTTCATCGTGATGGTCAAACAGAATTATACTGAAGCATTAGATGCAGCGTGCCTTTTTCGCCAGCTCGGCGAACAAACACCAGCGATTGCCCGGCTTCGATTCGGACTTCATCCCCAACAGGCCGACCATCAATAACAGCCTGACTCTCCGGGTCCAAATCGAAACGGTCTCCAAACAAAGCCCGTACCCTGCCGACGGTTTCTCCGACGACAGGAAGTTGTTCGGCGTAGGGGCCATGACATACTGTCACGGCCCCCGCACTACTGGAGACAGTATCCGAAAAGAAATCCGGGATACCTCCTCCCAACCCTTCCAGTTGGTCTTCATGTCGAATTCTCTGTCTTTCCATTTCCGTACTCCTTCAAAGCTTCGGCCATTCGGGCCTTAGAACTGAATAAACCGAATCAGGATCCACCTGCGATGCACCGTACCATTCAGCCTGGGATATGGCGGCTGAAAGTATCCCTATAGACCATGCAGGTTCGCAGATAGCTTCACCATAACGGCGCGACAACCCCAGGATAGATTCGATCGCGGCCGGCTGAACTCGTATAGCACTATCATTTGAGATTCGTTCAAGTACTCTCCTGACCTGTTTCGCTGAGGGCTGGGGGACACGAACGGGCAGTATGCGCCGAACAAAAGACTCGTCCTGCGCTAGCTGGACCGCCCCCTTCTGCGATCGCATCGTCGCCAGAAACCGCAGACCGCTATCGATCGCCTCGCACAGAACCGCTTTCGCTACTTCCGAGCTTGTCAGGCATACATCGATACCTTGAAGCAGTAGCAGGCAATTCTTACGAAGTGCCTCGGTGAGCACTTGAGTCAAGATGTTGTCAACCTCGGCAGGAAATATGCTTCCCACAGCAATCCTGGCACAAGAAACGATAAAAGCTTGATCGATTTTTCCTCTGCTATAAAGAAGATGTACAATCGCCAACATCAATAGGTCTTTGCCTACACCTGACTGGCCCCAGAGCAGAATGGAATTCGGACTCTGGGGGCAACTGACGGCAATGGCCAGTTGCGTAACTAATTCGCTGCGAAAAGTCTGATTATACGCCTGCTCAGCAGTTGCAGAACTTATTAGCTCACCAAGAGACTCAAGCATTCCGTCTGAGTTGACTCTTTTCATTCTTTGGGAGCTTACGTCCGTCGGCTGCAAAGCGAGACCAACCTGTTCTGCAAGCGGCGAATCGATAGTATCCAATACGAAACGCAGGACTCGGCTAATGTCGCCTCGGAGTGGATAGGGAGTAATGCAACGCCAGTCTTTGCGACAAAATCCACTTAATGCCTTCACTATTCTTTCGTCAGAACCTTGATATGCGAGATCAGCGTCGACAAAGATAAATATATCGGCGAGTGTTCGCAACTTTCGAAGCAAGATGTTGCTCCTGGTCTTGTTGAAGTTGCTGCCCACAGGCACGGCCTCTAAGAGAACAGTTGTTACATCGATTAACTTGACATTTACACCGCCTTTCTCCAGCACCTTCATGACCTGACGCTGAAGCTTTGACCATTCCGGAACTTTGTCCGGGCTGTTGACTGGCCCTCTGCCTATAGTGTCAGCTCTCTCGCTCTCAGCATTCGGCTTCATGACGCCCTCATGAACTCAAATGGCAGATGACTTGGTTTGATTAGCCTTCGCAAACTAGTGACGCGTGTTCCTTCCGGCAAATCGACATAGCTTGCAATATTGCGTTCAGAAAGCTGGCCTACGATACCGTTTATCTGATCATCGAATGCCTTAACCAGACTGTCCATTGTTAATCCGGGATTTTTGCAGCCATTTACCTCAGACTGATATGCTTGCTCGGCAGCGGCATGAACAGCACGTTCCACCAATGCCCCGGTTAAAAAATCACGCATCGACTTCAGCAGTGTCTCAGAGCCAGCACATCTCAATTCCACCAATTCCTGCTTTTCGCTGTTAGGACTGAATAACCAGGAAGTTATGTCCTGAGACATTTGTTTCTCAAGAGTAGCTTGGTCACTTCCATTGTTGCCTGCAAACGGCAGTCCGCTCAGATGTTTTTCGAGCACGGCCTGGAAAGCAGTTCTTCTAGTCAGTCTCTTGAAATAATAAATGGAGCCTCCCGCCCTTCTAAGAAAGGCAGCATCAATTAATTCAGGAACATTCGAAGTAAATGCAAAGATTATCTGTCTGGTCTTGTACTCAGGGCGCGCAGGGTCCAAGCCCTGGAGGAAAGCGGTCTGTAATCGGTCCATAATAGAATCGTGATCTGAACCCCTCCGTCTCGAAAAAGCATCGCACTCCTCGCCTACAGCTATTACTGGCAAATTGTATTCTTTCCCATCAGCGCCGCAGACAGCCTTATCGTACAGCTCCGTAGCCTCCTCGAAAAACCGTGCAATCAGTTTATCGCTTCTGCCAAGCCATTCGTTCAGTAGTTTGTCGGTCTTCATCCGCATCACCCTTGGCGGCAATTTTGACAAGGGTATACCGATGGTTTCGGATATGGTCTCGAGTATTCTGCGAATCATTCCTGCAATGCACAAACTCTTACCGGTTCCAGATGGGCCAGTGAGCAAGATTGTCTTTGTGAGTGGCAGTTTATACTTGCTCAGGATTTCCGGGCTGATAAGGGCCGCACGTACATGTTCGTTCAGCGCAAAAATAAAGGAGGGAGGGTGTGCGATATCTCTCTCTATAACAACATCGGGAACCGGACTGTTGTCCAAAAACATAAAGTTGCCTAGCCTCTCTTCCTTGGGCATAGCCTTGAAGGCGATTTTTTGACGTGGTGAGACAATTACAGAACATCCGGGTCTTGCCTCTCCCTTTTCGTACTTTTCTTTTAGCGAAGCGGACATGTGAAACACGAATTTTTCGTCACGTAACTCTACTTCGATCAAATCTCTATCAACACTACGTAACCATAACGCCTCCTGGCCAGAATTGAACAGATTCAATCCCTCTGCGACGACGGCGTTTCCTGCCTTATCAAGTAACACAGCATTTCCCAACCTTAGCTGCTCGTGTAACTTCTTATCTGCAATGGCCACTATAGCCGTTGTACCATCTTCGAAGCATACGATAGCTCTTCCATTATTATCTTTTCCAATGAATGCTGCCGGCCGTAATGGCCCTCTATTTAACTCATCGATTCGTTCCTGCAGTTCTTTTACCTTCTTCTCAAAGTGCTTGCTGCTCCTGGCTGTGGCTTCGTCGAGGACTTTCCGCATAATCTGCCTAGCCTTTTCACTCTCATCCAGACATATATCGCGAAAAAGCATCTCTCGATGCTCAAGAGGCACCTTACCATTGAGAAGCATCATAAGGACCGCTGACGTATCAGGCATTTCCATTGTGCACAATCCCTTGAATAAATTTTATCTACTATTCGTGCAACTGTTTAAGATATGCTGCTAGGTGATCATCTCGTATCAAGTGGAATCGTCGCTGCTGTAAACGTCCGTCCTCCAGACCGTAGAGCGCATCCGCCTTTTCACCAGCAGCATTCAAACCGAATATGTGACAAAGTTGATATGGTGAACTTTCGAATACAGCATTATTCCAGACGCGATCTTCCCTGCTGACAAATACGCTTGTTAGCCTGCAATCCTTAGCACTTTTGCAGGACTTACACGAGCCCGGGAGAAAGTTGTGACCATGGCATTGTCCCAGAATGGTGTAGATGAAATTCTCTTTTTCTGATTTAAGCAGGCGCATCTTGTTCCGCAGTCGCTGCCACGTGCTACCTGACGGGGCCAGAGAAAACTTGCTCTGCTTTGCTTCCTCCAGTTCAATTATCTCACATACCATCGCAAACAGTTCTCCGGAATCCGGGCAAGAACCGAGAATTCCCACTATAAGGGCACCTGTCTCAACAGGCTGATCGAATTGACCGCCCTTGCGGGCAATATTCTCTGCCTTCTCGAACGCCGAAATCGTGTAAAAGACCGGAAACTGGACATACTCAGCTTGCCTTGGTGTAGACTTTTCAAGTAACGGTGCTACAGGGGCTTTGATGCATCGAAGAGGATCCTTCTTTTTCTGTGTCAAAGTGAACAGTCTGGATCTGCAAACATCGTTATCCTGAAGACTTTGTTCTGTTGCTGTCTTGCGACTCGGAACCACAACGTAATGGCACTGGCTAGCGTCTTGCAGAACACCCGAAGCAACAAGGCGACTGGAAACACGCCACGCGACCAGGTCCAAAGAATGGATACTGAAATCCCGATAAATGTGTTCTGATGCTGGATTTACAGTTTCTATTCTGAAGCCTGTGCACAGGTCGTCGCAACCGTCTTGCTGAAAGAGCGGTTTAAGGGAAAACCTCAAATCATCGATGGGAGTCTCAACAAAACCTTTTCGCAAGAAACCGTCCAGCCACACTTCGCCAAGATGCCCCTTAAGGTCGTTCTCAGTAACAACCTCGTTCTCAATAACGGAATCGCTTGAAGGCACATAGATGGCAATCGTCAGTTCCCACTCTGATTTGAGCATATTCAGTTTTCTTTGCTCGTTGACCACGAAAAAATTCCGCCTTCCAGATGGATGGGCTGAAGCGATTCCTGCAAAACGCCTCAGCCCGATACTTAATCTTCATCTTCACTACCCAAGATGTGCCTTTGGTGTCAGTGAGAGGTGTGCTCCCGACTGCACTTGAGATCCTATCTCTTTTGTTCCGTCCAGAAACTCCGCCGAGTCATCATCGCGGAGCTGCCATGAAACATTCTGGGGCAGTGCCAACTCCTCTGCAAGTCCTTTAGCTATAATCCCTGCGGGAAGGGTGCCATCTACTCCACTGACAGCAAATGCCTTGGTTCCTGTGACATTTGACACCTCAAAGGACAATGTCGCAAGACCCGCCTCCGATACATTCTTTCTTGAATTTCCATCAAACATAAGTACTCCTTTCTAGGGCTTTCCCTTAAATACTACAAACGTCGAATACACTGAAGTTGAACTCAGCATTCGCAATCAGATCCAGTGAAGCAACCAACCACTTAAAGCTCAGACGCAGAGCGACAAGACCGGACTTAAGCAAAACTGGCAAAAGGTTCAGTGGTGCACCAGTAAAATCAACTTCGGCAGTTACCTGACAGCTCTCCGAATCCACACAGAATCGAACATATCTTAACCTGGCTTGAGCATCCAAAAGCGTATACCTCAACCAAGCCATGCGGCGCTCGTCAACACCACTTGGCATATTGTCGATAATACAGACTCGCAATACCAATGCATTGTCTGTCCTGACATAACACCCACGCTGAAGAAATCGCCCGTGTTGAACAATGAAAGTTTCGTCAGTCATTCCGATTGCTTGTTCTTGTGGCACTTTCCAACTCTGACGCACCGTCCCATTTGCCGTCTCAATTGCCCACGCGACGATTGATTCGAAATTCGAGGCCCCTTCCACATAAGAATCACAACCGAGGCACAAATCAATAAAAGTCTGGGGAAGATCAAAACGATTGTATAGCCTTCCGTATTCCCATACCGGTTTCCAAAAGCCGGGTCGGCGAAACTGTCTGCCCAGGAGATCATCCTCTTGTTCAGATGGTCTCGAATGATCGCGTTCCAAGAAGGGCCAAGACTGATCGTATCTAAATACGATCTTATCACGGATATAGTCACCCTTCTGATCGGGTCTGAATCCGGCATTTAACAGTCTTTCTGCAATTTGCGCATTCATTAGACAATCGAGAAATACTGCGATATTAACCACCTCTTTTGACGAATTGCTGACGACGAATAAACGGTTCTCTCGTCAATGGAATTCTATTTAGATTCTGCTGCCACCATTTTGCAGCTGCAGAATTTAGAACACCGGCACTATCCCGCTCGTCGATCATTACTGTCTGCATTGACAACGCCCCCCAAGTCATCAAGACAATCTCCTTGATGGGGATTGCTGCCGGGAGCGTTAGACCGAGACAGAGTGGCTGGCCTTTATCCACAGTCCCCACATTTGCATACCAGAGCTTGTCTGGTGCAAGTACGCTTACAAAACTTGTCCCAGGCTGTTGTGATATGACAGCCTCTTCTCTGTAAACAAGCCCGAGGATAGCTGTACCAGCCATCTCGAATTTCCCACTGTGGTTTGGTTGAAGCATTACTGGTGTCTCCAACACGAATATGGCCCGGATAGACTCTCTCAGTTCAATTTCCTTGACGTCCAAGCGACCCGAGACTTGCGCCAGTGCCAGCAAACTATGAGCTTCAGCACACTTACGGCTCTGCCACGGGGCAGGACCACCACAGGCGCTCAGAGCCCTGTTGAGAAGTTGTTCGTTGTGTTCGTTTAATTTTACTTTGTGTAATCTGTTCAAACCGCTCTGGGGCAATTCAGATTGAGATGTTCTATGTCCAATCTCAGCGACTTTCATTCCTGATTACCTCCACCATCAGTGTTCAAGTTTTCGAGAATTAGCACGGCTGTGTCATTGCTCCGTACAAGGACGCTGTCTGCGCGTTTTACACCAAGTTGGCTCAACGAACGATCCAGAAGATCGCAAGCCATTTCGGTGGGAAACCTCCTGTGTGTGTAAAATGGATGTGCTTGCACCGGGCGTCCGCACCGCCTACACCTGCCAACAGAATGGCCCTTACGAGTGAAACGCCTGATTGACTGCTTATGGCCAGAGCCGCAAACACCAAGTTCAACAAAAAACAAATCTCCCACAGTTATGGAGACTTTTCCGGCCGGATATCCTTCATTACTATATTCTGCAATAACGATTAGGTCACGAAGAGACATCTGTGTCAGCGGCAATGCCTGCCTCTTAATCTTCCACTGAGTATGGTCACATAGACAGTCCTTTGACCTATGTAACGGCGTGGTAGATGCTGAATTATTATAGCCACAATACTCAATTTGACAATCTTCGATGGGCCTTCCAAGCGCGAGAAGATACCTGAGTATAGCTGTCGCACCCAGATCCGCCGCCAAAGAACACAAAAAGGCTGTGCTCATGGTCGGAACAGTCTTTACCTTCATCTCTGGATCAGTAAAGTCAGGTCCGAGACATGAATAGTAAGTTCCCGCAGCTAGTTGTTCTCGTTCCTGTTCTCCATAGGAACAGCAGAAACACGGGCTGTCGGTTTTCTGATTGGAGCAGAAGCGAACCTGAGCCACCAAGGTTTCGCCGTGCACCGCGCATTGCAGAAGAGGTAGCTGGAGATGAATGCACCTTTCTGAGACCTCTTTCTCAGCAGCAAGGTTATCTGTACAAAGAACTACAACATCTACATCTACCAGTGCCGACATCTCCAGATTTTCTACTGGTCCGTCGTAATAGAAGCATTCAGTTGTAGGGCTGATGCGTCGGCATAAGCTGGCAGTACTACGTGCTTTAGGTGTACCCTTGCATGCCTCCTGAGGCGTTACCCGATGTGTAAGTACACTCTCTGCTTTGAACTTCCCACGGTCAACTATAAACAGGCTTCCTATATTCATTCGAGCCATCATCTCTGCAAAGTTCCGACCTACAGAACCCGCACCGATTACTCCTATCGATAATTTGTTCAATACCTTGTTCACATCTCGACTCAGCCCGAAGAATTCAGGAAGTCGCTGGCTTCTATGAATCCGGTACTCTGTGACAATCCGATCGACATCAGTCACTTGATTAAACACGGTTCTGTTCATATCACCAACCCCCTGGAACATAAGAAAACGAGTTGGTCGAGCTTTGTTCAATTGACCTGTAACAATCCAGACATTTAGTCAACATGTCGGCACACCCAGGGCTTTGGGCATCAACTTCTGGATTTTGTGCGTGTAAAGCAAATCCGCACAAACAGACATATACATAATCATCTTCACTAAAGGCTTGGCAACATACGGGGCACTTAGAACCAATCTTGTTTCTATCTATGCGACCAACCTGGTTACCTGTGTATAGAGTCACAAACGCAGCATTAGGCGCACTACAGATCATCATCTCATCCTTTTCTCGCAGAACAGCTACCCTAGGGGCAGTGATGCCATTAACACAAGTCTTAGTCCCGACTGGCGTGAAAATGCCCAAAGCCGGGGAACTTCCGGATTGAATCGGCAGGGCCACAACATAACTGCCATTTCGAGGCTTCCTGCTCGTCCTCCGAATCACACCTGCACGGATACTGAGAAATGACAAACCTGGGGGGATTCTGACAGTGTTCCACTCTAGCTGTTCACAATTTCCACTCTTAACTTTGTTCTTATCAACGGGCCATAGGGGTTGAAGGAGTGCAATGTGACGCCAACCCACAGAACGATATTGACCCTTTGATTCTTTGCTGGTTTCACCAGTCTCAATAAAGCTACTGGAGATATCCTTTATTTGAATGCACTCTTCCATAACAAACACCGTAGAGTACTTAGCACAATTCTAGTTGAATGTACTTGTTAATTACTTGTTAATGACTGATGATTAAATTACCAGAAAAGTAGGATTCTGTGCATTGTCATTTGGATGACTATCTGTGTAAACTCCAGGATTGACACAGACATAGACTTATAATAGTACTCAAATATCGAGAGATTAGGCTAAGACAACCTGATTCTGTTACTTTTTCACGTCAGCAGAAGTTGCACAAGTTAAGTATCTTGATTTTGAACTGAAGTCTTCTCCGAACGCATAGGTGAATTCCCAAACTTTTACTGACGACACACGCTCTCTGTCAAATCAATCCAGATTTTCGTGAACACTTCACTATTCACCCATTACCAGTTCTTTTATGGCTCGTCTGATATGCCCTGTCAAGTCTGACCAACTTTTACACACAAGTGTTAAGTCAGGATATTGGAGGATTTGAGTCGCACTCGGCGCATTACGTGCGTCGGATTTTGCGCCGCCCTTTTCTGAAATCGGAATTTTTGATTGTTTAACTTGGGCGTGTTCGAATCCTACCCGGCCCATTTTTTTCATATTTATTCCTCTATAGAACGCATCCAAGGCATATTAACCACTTTCTAATGCAAAAAAATCACTCAAACGCCCTGTTTTTTGCTATAATAGCACTAATACGAGGTGGGTATTTTGGGGTTTTAACAATGAGACATGCAGTTTCAGTCCTGTTCATCACAGCGGCAGTTTTTCTGTTCACTGTGCATATCACATCAGCCGCAAATTTTACTCAGTTGACCAGATTGACCCAAACCTGGCCGCTCAGTTTGGGCGACGCCGGCTATGACCCTTACTGCGATTACAATCTGGATAACAAAGTAAACTTCAAGGATTTTGCCATTCTGAATTTCGCCTGGGACGCCAACGGCAACGTCTATTTCGTATCGCAAACCGCCGGCAGCGATACGAATCCTGGAACGTCTCATCAGCCCTTCAAGACCATACAAAAAGCCGCGAATGTAATGGTTGCGGGCGACGCGTGTTTTATTCGTCAGGGCACTTATCGGGAAACCGTTACGCCGGCAAATTCAGGAACCACGGCAAAACCAATACTTTTTGTTGCATATCCGAACGAAAATCCCGTCGTTAGCGGAGCGGACCTTTTAGCCTGGACCTGGGCCGTTCACACAGGGGCGATTTATAAAACGACCATTTCAACACCTACACAGGACCCTCCGTTTAATCAGCTTTTCGCGGACGGCCAAATGTATAACGAGGCACGCTGGCCTAATACCGGCGTTAACCAGTTAATAAATATGAACCGCGCCTACGCCGACGCGGGCACGGACGTAAATATCCTTATCGATGATGCGCTGCCAGCCGGCGACTGGAACGATGCGACCGTGCATATCGTGCCCGGCGACGAATGGATTAGCTTCACAAACACCGTCAAAAATTATACGCCCGGCGTCAGCTTCACCTTCGGCAATAATACCTTGTGGGGTGACTCCTCGTACTATTTCCCCGAAGAAGGAGACCCTTACTGGCTCTTCGGCGCCCTCGACGGACTCGATATTGCCACGGAATGGTGCCTGAAGAATACCGGCCCGCAAAGCTACGACTGTTATCTATGGTGCGAAGGCGATGACTCGCCGGCAAATCATATCGTCGAAGTAAAAAAGCGAAACCACGCATTTAACTTATCGAATAAAAGCCATATACAGGTCAAAGGCCTGCGAATCTTCGCGGCGGCGGTTTTGATGGATAACTCGCAGAACTGCCTCATCGAAGACTGCCATATCAAATACGCCGACCACTTCACCCAATGCAACGGCTTCAACACTTCCCACAATCCGTATAATCATCAAAACCGGATGAGCGGCTCGAATAACGAATGGAAGAAATGCAGCATCGTTTACTCCGTCGCCAACGGCATACATGACCGCGGGCAAGGCAATAAAGTGACCAACTGCATCATTCACGACGTCGATTATATAGCCACATACGCAGGGGCTATTTATCTGCATCCCGACGCAAACGGAGGGGTATATACACGAAACACTCTTTATAACAGCGGCAGATTCATCTTCTGGTACGACGGCAATGATTTTGTTTGCAGCTATAATCATATGCATCATAGCTCGTGGCTTACAAAGGATTGCGGCATTACTTATAGCTGGGGAAATGACGCAGGCGGGGCAATTATTTGCTATAACAACGTCCATGACAATCTTACTTTAACCTACCCGAAGGGTATTTACGTCGATAACAGCTGCTCGAACCTTACGATTCATCATAATCTCGTCTGGAACATTCCGGAAACGGGGATAATGATGAGCTGCCCAATCGATAACGTGCATTCATACAATAATACGATACTGGCAAGCTGCGACCATGCCTTCGATTACTGGGGCACGCCGGAAGACCAGAGCACCTGCAGCGTGATTAACAATCTGCATAAATGCGACATCGGTCATTTTGCGCCGCTGCCGCCCGATGTGCACCACAACGGTGATTATGAAATCAATCCCGACGGCACTTTAACCGGCACCTCAGGCGCCATCGATGCAGGGTATGTAATACCCGGCATCACGGACGGTTACGCCGGCGACGCCCCCGACATCGGTTGTTACGAATATGGCGTCGAACCCTGGACAGCCGGCGCCGATTGGCAGGAGCAGGCCTGGTAAATCATTGCCGATTTTATGCCCTTGAATTAAATCTCAATACTCGCTAAACTAACCACTTGGCTCGGACTTGTCCCGGCGAAGGCGATTGCCAACAACGCCGGGCCGAAGCCGGAGAGGTGACCGAGTGGCTGAAGGTAACGGTTTGCTAAACCGTCGTACGGGTAAAACCGTACCCCGGGTTCGAATCCCGGCCTCTC
>CAYLYB010000051.1:0-18515 GCA_964387605.1 uncultured Pirellulales bacterium
GATTTCGAAACGGGGACTGTCCTCACCTTAACGGAGAAGAACTCTCTCAGGCATTATCAAATGATTGTCAATTACGACTCCAGAGTCAGAAACCAGCAAACCCAGCCGCCCGGCCTGCCTAACGGCGGCTCAAAGATTTTCGCGGGGTTGTCAAACTGGGAAGAACTATAGCAGGTTAAGAAAAACAAACCCGGCCAAAAAGTCGGCCGGGATTATTGAAACATTCTGAATTCTTCTTTTTAACAGGTGGGGAAAGGTCAAATAAATATGTTAACAAGAGAAAAAGGTCTTGTGCTGCCGGTAGTAGTACTTATTGCCATGATTCTTGCCATATTGGGCTTTGGGCTTCTCACCCTGGCACAGCAGG
Source organism: uncultured Pirellulales bacterium (assembly GCA_964387605.1). GTDB lineage: Bacteria > Planctomycetota > Phycisphaerae > Sedimentisphaerales > Anaerobacaceae > Fen-1362. Next base: position 368 of record CAYLYB010000051.1, read on the forward strand.
AAATAATCCTAAATAGAATCGAATGCGACAAAACCCAGGCCTTCTACCTCGCTGAAGCTGGTCTGGCAAAACTCAGCGAAAACCTGCTGGGTGATGATACGGGTGTCCTCGAAGACGGAGTCGAAGAGCAAATGGAACAGGGCCGTTATTATGTCGAATTCGATACAAACGACAGCAATTCCTATGCGGTTTCAACAGGCGTTTCAGGCAACGTACACAAGAAAATTCGCGTCAAGGTAAATTACCTCGCGGCCTCATTCGAAGATGCCGTCTTCGCAACAAATAAAAGCGGCGGCAACTGGGCCTTTGCCCTTAGAGGCAAGAATAATCCGATATTGAGCGGCGGTCGTGAAATCGGTGGACGCGATATAGTCAACGGCAACATCTTTGTCGATGGAGACGTCCGTTTATACGAAGAAAGCTCCATCAATCCCGCACCGGCGCCAAACATATGGAATCTCGACGGCGATGCCAGCGCAACCGGCGGCATCTCCGTTTTGGATAGTGCCTCTATCTCGGGTGATAAAAATCAAAACGCCGGCAAACCCAAAGGTGTCGACCTGACGGCGATGAATTACGCCACGGAAAATACGCACGATGTGGCGAAAATCTTCCATGATGCAGGCGTTACCAAAGGCACCCTGCCAAAAGGTAACGAACTGCGGGATATCTTTGCAATAAATCCAGCCGACAGGAAAACCGAGTGCGGCACAACTGCCGGCGACGACTATTTCCTCGAACCTGTCAGCATTACCGGAGGAGGAACACAAAAAGACGCGCCGACTCCATTGAATGTCGGTGAAAATAGAATCTTTTACATCGACGGCGACCTGTGGGTCCACAGTATCTCGACATACGGCTTTACCATGAACGGTAAAGTTACTATCGTCGTTACAGGAAATATACATATCTGCGACAACATCAAATACGCAAATACCGACAGCGTGCTCGGACTTGTCGCACTCGGCAAATACAACAGCTCCGGCCAGCTTATAAGCGGCGGCAATATATATTTCGGCGACCCGGTCTTCGGAACAACCTACACCGTTTCCGGACTGATGTTCGCCGCAAATGACTTCCTATATAACACCAGCACCACAACCGGCAAACCGGCCGAACCAACTACCGGTTTCACAGTCAACGGCAGCTTTGCAGCTATGAACCAGGTCCTGATTGAAAGAGACTGGTATATCAAGAATTCAGTCGCAAGGCCGGCAAAGTATGACAACAATACCGGAGGATGGGTCGACTCAGAAACTGGGGCCACCCTTACCTTGACAGAGTTTAACTCTCTGAGACATTACCAGATGATTGTCAATTACGACGCCAGGGTCAGAAGTCAGCAAACCCAGCCCCCCGGATTGCCTCAAGGCGGCTCAGGGATTTTTGCAGGTCTCTCAAACTGGGAAGAATTGTAAGCAATAAGATAACACTAACATCCTATAACACTCACATTCCCAAATTTGTTGCGCCCTCCGAGCGCCTTCCTATAGTTTTACGGCATCAATAATAATATTTGAAGGCGAGGTCAACATCCCACGAATCAGGCAGGGCTTTTTTCTTTCGTAAGGTGACCTTGGTGCACTGAAGACCCGACCAGCGGAGTTGAATCGTCGAGACGAATCTCGCTGCTTTTGTTATATCGACGTCTTTGAGTGAGACGTTCGCCGACTGACTTTTCTGGTCCTGAGATGTGATGATTATACCGGATGAGAGTCGGTAGCCCGCCGCCGGGATGGAGCAGAACTCAGCCGTCTTCTGAACCGCCGTTGCGTAGTCAAACTCCCCCGCACTACCTTCTTCCTGAGCAAAATTCAACCGGCCGGGGTCAAGAGAAAGCATCTCATTTATCAACTTCTCGGCCTTTTCGAATTGTTCCTTATCCGTATTAAAACCGGTCTGTGCCCGGGGCAGGTAAAGCCCCCACATAACCGCCGGCCATAGCGCAACGATAACGGGAATGAGTATGTAATACAATACCGGATTTTTATATATGTCTTTCATACGCTGTCCTTATGTCACTTTTTCGGCTCCACGGTTACATTGAACGTGCTTCGGCCCTCGTCAGAGCTGATTCGCTGCTGCAAAACGTCCAGGTTTGTCTGTCTGAGAGCCTCGAAAAACTTCAGCGTACTGTCACGCTTTCCTGCATCCGTATCCCCTGATATTGTTATGGCCCTTTCGGTTATATTGATATTTTCAATATTAAGACCTGTGGCCTTTGAGCATTTATTAAACGCCTGAAGAACCAGCGCCAGTCTTCCGGAAATTGCTTCCTCGCCCGTTATGGCAAACGAGTCTTTTTGCGCATTCTTTACGCGTCCCAGCGCTGTCCTGAGTTTGCTGTTGGCCACTGCCGTTGTAGGGGGCATGGTCTCGCCGGACATAACCGCCGAGTATTCTTTAGCGAATTTATCACGTAGCCTCGCTCGATATTTATTAATTTGAACGGCCTGCATAAAACCGTAAAGACCGACCGCAAACACAAGGATAACCGCTGCGCCGCTGAAAAATCTCAGCGTCTTCTGAAGCCGCAGCTTTTTGCCTTGATAAGGCATATAATCATGGCGGAAGTTCAAACCATCGGCCAAATCGAGATAACCAATAGCTGCGCCATACGCGATTGCCAATTCCACGGCATCGGGGCATTCTGACAGTTGTTCTTCAGTCAATCCTCCCAACCTCACTATGTCAAATAACTCCGTTTGAATGGTAAGTTTTTTGGAAATATCCTCGAGCTTTACCGCATCGCCCGAATCGAAGACCTCAATACGATTGATTGGCTCAGCAACTTCAAGCAATGCCGTGGTCATCGAGATCTGTCTTGCGAGCAGTTTATCCCTGTTTTGCGCTGCACCGGTCAAAAAGGTTCGCATAGCCGCCGGCGGTGTGGGCGATATGGCCTGCCAGGGCCGCTGAAGTGGTGTTATAAAATATCCGTTACGACCCGATAGAAAAGCAAAAAATGGACGAGCATCAGAGACCAAAGATGCCCTCTGGCAGACAAATCTCGAAAGGCAGCTCACATCCGGTTCCACGCTCACTGGGTCAATATTGTTACTTTGAAGGGCGGTTAAAACCTCTGAAAGCATTTGCTTTTGTGCCGTGAAAACACTCAAACTCGAACCGTTCTCGTCGGTGGCGTTTATCCTGAAAGTAATTGCTACATCAGTCGCGTCGCTCCCGAGAGCTTCTTCTGTGTCGAAGCGAATAGTCTGGTCTATTTTCCTGGTATCAGAAAACTCACTATGCACACTGTGCTGCATAAACATCGCGCAATCGAGTGCAACGCCCACTTCGCTAAAAATAAACTGCCTCTCAGCACAGCCTGACGCTATTCGCCGAGCAAGCGCCCCGAATCCCGGCTCTTCGTCACCCTCGATTGAGACATTGAAACAACCGACGATGTTTTTGTCACGACCTGCTACGGACATGCACACGACCGTTGCATGCCCTTTGGCCAGATATATGCCGAGATAATTGGTCGGTTGCACTTTCAACAAGCTCCTAATCTTCCGCCTTTATTTGTCAACTCATCAAAAAACATATCTTTCATCGTCCCGTTCATTTCAGTAATTATCCGGATACCACGGCTATCCGCTCCATTTTGTCATCCTGCCTGATAACAACTATAACTGCCGATGCCTTTGCCACCCCGCTCGAAGCGGTAACGTGAATAGAAAACATATTACTTTCAGTGACAATGTAATTCTGACATTTTTCAATACTGTTGGCGAACCTGAACAATTCCTTTTTAAGCTCGTCGATACCTTCGAATGATTTTTCTCGTCTTCTTCTTATTATCTCATCAGCGATTTTTTCGGCGTCGCCTCCGAAAGTAAATGCCGATTCCAGTACCTGCCTGGGCGCGGAATTGATATTGACCTGCGTCGTGCCCCACATCCCAAGATATTTGAGGGCGGATTCCTTCCTGCTTTCGCTTATGATTGTGGGAGTCGCGAGCATTTCCATGTCGATGATTGAACTGTGAAATAGTCTGGAAAAATCCCTCGCCTGTTTTGTCATCTGCTCCTTCGGTGTAATAACAACGGTCTTATAAGTCGTGCTGCGCCGCCTCGTGCCGCGCCTGCGATTACTGGGAGCGCGGGAGGTAATGGTCTTTCTTTCAGTTATTCTTTCAAACTCGGCTTTAAATGGTTTTATCGAGCCGACCTGCTGCAACTGTCCCTTAAGCGATTCAATCTGCTCGGAATCCATCCCCATCCATTCACAAAAAGTATCGAAACCGGCCTGGGCCTCCCGCTCTGTTTTCTCATCGCTCAGCATCCCCCATCCGATTGGATACTTCGCGTTCTCGTCCTCAATTTCAATTTTTATAGTCGCTGAGCCGATTTCGAATTCCACCGGCTCGATTACAAAAGGCCATGATGGCCCATAAGGACCGCGTATCTTGAACCGGCTAAAAATGTCATTTTTATTAGCCGGCCTGCCGGAATAGCCGCTATTTACATCGTTGGATTCGTTGTAATCGGGCCAAACTCCAAGGTTATCATCTTTCTGGTATCCTCCGCTTTTCTCCATATCAGGAAATAATTCCGCCTGACTTATCCCGAGCTGTTCGGCCCATTCTTCGAGCAAACCGCGATATTGCTCTTCATCGAGGGCAAAAAGGTCGGAAAAATCCGGCTCATTCGGGCGGGAAACATATTCAATATCATTGAGGTCCTGCAGCGTCGCCAGCGCGTATTTCACTGCAGAGTCACGAGCGTAGCACGCCTTGGTATAATCGATGATATAGTTGTCTCTATGACGCTGTGCCGCAACCCTGCTGGCAAGACTATAGCCAAGACTCGCCAGCACTACCAGCACTACCAGCGTCATCAAAAGAACTACACCATCGACGCGGGCGGCTGATATCGCCTTTTCACCTCGGCAATCTTCAAACTGATTTTTTGTATTTTTAATCATTGAAAAACGGGTCATTAAATGGGTCGTCCTCTTCAACCGGCTCTAAGTCTTCGTCTGGCCCCGTGTCTTCGTCTCCGCTGACGGATTTATCTTTTTCTACATCTTCGGCGGCGGCCTCAGATGACGCCGGAACGTTAGCATCAGTAACAAAATTTACAGGGGGCGGAGGAATCACAAACGCCAGCTTGCGCGTCCTGTCCACGGCTATCGTTTGCACGGATTTATCTTCTTCCGGAACATCAAACGTACCCGTTACCGTCTTATAAGGCAAATCAAACGACAGCGTCACCGTCACCGCCGGTGGAAGACTCTCGCTTGTCCATTTTTGCAGAAAAGCATCACTTCTTGGAATCTCGACTCTGAAAAAGGTCAGACCTGTGCAAATCGGCACAAAAAGCTCACGTTGCCACGGCTCTTTTTGCTCGTCGAGCAGCTTGTCCTCAAGGGCAATACCAGAGTGGCTGCGATACAAAGTAAGCATGCCCGTATCCGGGTCGATGCTGCTCTGCCAGATGATTCTTTCGAGTATCTGCGTCTGCTTCTTGGCGTTTTCAATCGTTTGTGTAATATCTATCTTCGAGACGGCAAAACCGTCCTGAAATTTATTGTCGACGGTAATTTTGGTCTCCTCGCCCGTACTGATGACACGGTCGAGGTCTTCTGCAATTCGCTGAAGAACCTCACGAGGCAGCCGGTTCCTTTCCAGTTTATCGATAACACTCGCCGCCCCGGCCTGTGCACGATTATATATGGCCAGCACAACTATCAGTACCATCGCCCCGATAGTCAAGGCCGCCAATATCTCCGCCAGCGTAAAACCACGCCGACGACCATATATTGTGCCGTTATTATTCATCTGACGATGACTCCGATGACAAGCCAAGCATCCCCTCAATTGTTTTCCGTGTTTCAGGGTCCATATTTTCAGGCAGCTTAATAGGCCCACCCGAGGAACCGGATTGTTGCCCGCCTGGTTGTTTCAATGGCGACCAGTCCATATGCTGGCCGGGCAATTCCGGATAACGCTCAAGAAGCTCCTGTTTCGACTCCGCATCCGGGCTGCCGTCCCATCGCAAATACAAATCCAGCCAGGGCTTGAGATATTCACCCGATTCCGTAAGCGGCATACCATTCGCAACCCACTCCTGGATTTCATAAATATCCACACCAGAATACTGGGCCGCCTCACGCTCCGTTTCGAGAATATGCTGTACAAGCTGCGCTTCCATAAGTTCCATATTTGCCAGCAATCGCTGTAATTGTTCCTTGGTCAGGTCCGTTAGCCAGTGTGTAAGCTCAACATTTTGAACCTGCCCAGCTGAATCGCTGTATTCAGCCGTACAGACCGCCTGTATCCACATTCTTGATGTAATCGGCTCGTAAAAACTCTCCACCGTCGTCTGCCAGCGGATGTCCGAAAACTTTTCGCTTATGCCGTATTCAGTTATTTCTTTCACGGATTCGGAGCCAAGCAGCTTCTCCATATTTTGCCTTGCCGTCTCGAACGCCCGCATACGCTGAACCATATCAGCCGAGGAAACCATACAGCGGTTCAGCACAACCCACACGCTTACAGTAATAAAGGCAAGAAGCACAACTCCCGCCATACTCTCTATGAGCGTAAAGGCCCTTTGCCGCCAAAAAACCGGGCTCGTATCGATTATTGAATGCTTAAAAAAACAGCTCATCGCCGCTCCTCGGCCAGACGATTTGCGCTTCGCCGGGCTGCAACCGAACAATATGACTGAGCCGGTCGATTACTATCGACCACGGCTGCTCGTCCTCGTCGAGCAATACAATTACACCCCCGTACTGCCAGCCGCTTCGGCTCGCGCGAAACTTCGCCCTGTCTTCATTCGTGAAATCTCCGTCGTCAAAAAGTACATACGAAATCCTGCACCGCTCGCCGAAATATTCCTCAACGATTATTTCTTCCTCTAAAACTTCGGATAAATCCGGTGATGTGATTTGGCGAAGCATATAGCTTTGCTGCGGGATGTCTATGATAACCTCGTATCTCTTGTCGCTTTGGCTGGCTGAATTACTCGCCATTTCGAGCGTGGAAATCAGGCCCCGAACGTTCGATTCGAAGGAGTTTTTGATTATGACTCCCTTCAGGTTTATCGCCGTCAAAACGACCATCAGCGAAAGCATCACGATGACAACCATCGACTCGGCTAACGTAAAGCCACACCTCGCCCGGCTGATGCGCAGGCGTATGCTCCTAAATGAACATTCTCTACTGGTCATAAAGCTCATAAAACGCTCTATTCGGCGTCCGTGCTGTAAAGGTCGGTATCATAGCCCTCGCCTCCCTCTTCGCCGTCTGCTCCAAAGCTTATGATGACAAAGGGCTTGCCGCTCTCTGGATACAATTGATAAAAGAACTCGTTGCCCCAGGCATCCTTCGGTATCTCGGTTGTCTGGAGATAGCCGTCCGGGTCCCACCCGGTTACATCGGTGGGCTGCTCGATAAGTTCGAGAAGACCCATATCTTCCGTCGGGTATCTGCCGGTATCCATTTTGAAATTGATTACGGCGTTGTGAAGCAGCTTTAAGTTCGCCTTGGTCTGCACTACGCGGGACTTGTCGATTCTCCCAACGACATTAATGGCTACGACACTGGCCAGAATACCGATGATTACGATTACAGCCATCACTTCGATAATAGTAAACGCACCCCGGTGTTTATCTGGGCGAGAAAAACTGTTTAAATCAGTATGTGTTGTTTTTGCAGCCATGATTACCTCCACTTTTTCTTAAAGTGCCATTTGTGAAATCTTCAAAATCGGCAGCAATATTGCCAGCGCGATGATGCCGACGACAACCGCGATAATGACGATGATTACGGGTTCGATCGCGGCGCTGAGCCGTTCCACGACAATATCAGTGGTCTCTTCGAGGCCCTCACTGATGTTTTTGAGCATGTTTTCCAGTTCGCCGCTCTTTTCTCCGACGGTTACCATATGGGCTATCGACGGGTCTATCACGCCGCTGTCACGCAAAGGCGTGGCAATATCCGCCCCGGCCAGAATCCTCTCGCGCGATTGCTCCACTGCCCGCTTCATCAGTGTATTTCCCGTTACCTCCGATACCACACGCAGCGATTCCGCCATACTCAAACCCGAACCAAGAAGCGTCGCAAGCGTTGATGCAAAACGAGCCACGACTCGCTGTTTCAGCAACGGCCCGAACATCGGCAACGAAAGCAAAAACCTGTCACGTAAAAACGCACCTCGCTGCGTTTTGAAAAACTGCTTAAACGCCCAGACAACGCTCACTATTGACACAATAACCAGCAAAATCCACCAGCTTGTCATAACGTAACTAACGTTCATTAGCTGCTTGGTAATCCACGGCAGCTCCTGCCGAGCCGCAATAAGCTGCTCCCCGATTTTTGGTATGACAAAGGTCGTAAGAATAAGGATTACAAGCACGGCACCGGTCATCAGAATCGCCGGATAAACCATTGCCGTAATTATCTTCGATTCCACCTTCTGACGTTTGCCCATAAAAGTTGCGATTGTATTAAAAATGGTTCCGAGCGAACCCGTCACTTCACCCACACGAATCATACTGATATAAATCACGTCGAAAAAGTCATTGTAATCTTTCATTGCATCCGTAAGCGACTCGCCGGTGATAACGCGGTCACGAATATCCGTAAGGGCATTCTTGAATTTCGAATCCGGCGCCTGCATCGTCAGCACTGTCAGCGCCTCCGTAAGCTTTATGCCCGAATTGAGCAGCGTCGCCATCTGACGGGTAAAATCGATTATCTGCTTTTTGCTCGTCCTCGTAAAAATCGAGAATAGTGCAGATTTGCCCTCGTCAACGCCACCGAGTTCCGTCACCAATGTCGGGTGAATACCGCGAACGCGGAGCTGCTTGCGGGCGGCATAAGAACTCTCGGCCATAATCGTGCCTTTGGCCTTTTTACCGTCCGCTTCTATCGCTGTATAGGTGTATCGTGGCATACCGGCTCCTACATAATATCCGCCTGTGTAACTCTCAGCACTTCCGGAATTGTCGTTATCCCGGCCAAAACCTTTCGTGCTCCGTCCATCCTGAGAGTCTGAAGCCCCGCATCGAGCGAGACCTTCTTTATCGCCCCTGCGCTTGTCCTCTGATAGATGAGATTTTGGATTTCCTCATTAATCAGCATCAGTTCGTAAATACCCGTCCTCCCGCGATACCCCGTCTGAAAACAATTCTCGCAGCCGCTCCCGAGATAAAACTCCGTATCCTGCTGCGATATATCTCCCAAACCAAGCTCTCTCAGTTCGCGGGGAGTGGGCTTGTATTCCTTTTTGCAGTCCGGGCAAACCCGCCTCACTAATCGCTGCGCCATTATCGCTATCAGCGAAGAGCTTACTAAATACGGCTCCACCCCGAGGTCAAGCAATCTGCTGATTGCGCCCGCCGAATCGTTCGTGTGCAAAGTGCTGAATACCAAATGACCCGTCAGTGATGACTGTATCGCCATTCTCGCAGTCTCCGCGTCACGAACCTCGCCTACCATTATCACGTCCGGGTCCTGCCGTAAAACGTGCCGCAGCGCATTCACAAACGTAACCCCCTTCTTGGTCGCAACCTGCATCTGGCTTATACCGCCGAGCTGATACTCAATTGGGTCTTCGATGGTCATCACGTTTTTCGCTGCCGAGTTAATGCGGTTAAGGCAGGCATAAAGTGTCGTGCTCTTGCCGCTGCCCGTCGGACCGGTCACAAAAATAATGCCGTGAGTCCGGCCCAGCAGAGAATCGAATCTCTCGAGGTCGTCCTTCCACAAACCAAGCTGGTCGAGAGTAAGGATACCCGAGCTTTTGTCCAATAGACGCAGCACGCAGCGTTCCCCGTAGCTTGTCGGCACCGTGCTCACGCGAAGGTCGATTTCACGCTGCCCTAAACGCACGCTGCACCGGCCGTCCTGCGGCATCCGACGCTCCGCGATATCCATACCCGCCATTACCTTGATGCGAGAAACTATCAAAGACAATACGTTTCTGTTCAAGCTCAGCGTGTCATATAAAATACCGTCTATCCGGTAACGAATCTGAATCTTGTCCTCGTAGGGATGAACGTGAATATCACTGGCCCTCAACTGCAAAGCCCGAAACAGAATATCGTTTACAAGACGAATTACTGGCGGACGATTCACCACGTCCAAAAGGTCGTCCGAGCTCGATGCCTCATCGACAAGCTGGTCGATGTTCTGGCTGTCAAGCTCCTCCGCAACCTCCTCTATAACCGTCGTTCGCTGCTCATAGGCAACATCTATTACCGCCGTGATGGCCGCGCGAGTCGCAAAAGCGGCGCGAACAGGCATACCCGTCATCTTGGAAATATTATCCAACGCCGCGATATCCAGCGGCCGCGAAAGTACAACAGTCAACTCACCATTCTCATTGTCCGCTTCGTCTTTCAACCCGACAAGCGAATGGTGCTGAGCATAGGTGGCCGGTACACTGTGAATAAACTCACCGGGAACCTGTTTGGCTGGTATCTCGGCAAAAAATTCACTCCCCATCGCTGCAGCAAACAAACGAAGAACCTGCTCCTCCGTAAAATAAGGACATGTAAGAAGGACATCGTCAATCCGCTGGCCGGCGGAGTTCTCTTCGAAGAACTTCGCCAGCTTGTCCGCATCGACAATACCGGTTTGCCTGGCCGTTTGTATCAGAAGCTCTTTCATTTGCCTTTCGTTATTACTATTTTATCAATTTAACGTCATCTGTGAACATACCTGAATAACCGCTTACTCGGCATCGAGCACCCTGGTTGGGTCCATCGGGTCGGACTTCAGGCCCGGCCACGGCTCATAACCCTGGAATTTCGTCTCCGCCTCTTCGAACGCCGCTCGGCTCCTGTCGGATATACGCTCCAGCTCAGGAAGCCCGGCTAATGTCGCTTCGGGCCTGAGGATGTTGGCCCTAACAAATACATATAATTTCGAGTCACGCGCGCTGTTGCTGGTGCTCCTGAATAATCCCCCTATCAGCGGGATATCGCCGAGCAGCGGAACCTTTGAACCACCCTTCACTTGATTGAGCTTCAGCAACCCCCCCAGAATAATGGTCCTGTTGTTGGGAACCGTTACTATCGTATCGATATTACTCGCGGTAGTATCAGGCGGAACGTTGGTGGCCTTCTCACCAAAATCTTTTCTCTCGAGATTGACTATCAAAAGCAGCAAATCGCCCTCGCTGATGTTCGGCTGAATTGTCAGCGTAATCCCCGCATCATACGACCTGAAATCGGTCGTTGTCCTTTGCGTGCCCTGGTCCGGCACAATCACCGTTTCAATCATAACGTTTGTCGTATCGGTCGTTTTTATCGTGCCTACCTGCCCGTCGTTGACTAAAATCTTCGGCTTGGCGAGAACCCGCCCGTAATTCTTCGATTCCATCATCGTCAAAAGCGCCTGTATATGCTTGTCGCTGTAGAATCCCTGCGCTATACCCGTCGAAGGACTGCTGTATCCCTCCCTCGATGTCCCGCCCAAAAATGACGTGCTCGGTTCCACGCTCTTGTCGGCTCCTCGGCCGCCAAGAAGAGCGCCGACGTAATCCATCGTCCCGCCCTCGCCCATATTCGTCAGCTTGGTCGCCAATTGCAGGTCGAGGTCGAAGGCCTCCGTCTGCGTCACCTCCACAAGAGTAACATCAATGAGCACCTGAGGCCGGCGCTTGTCGAGGGACTTTATAAGATTCGATATCCAGTCCTGATTCTTCTTGTTCGCATACACAATCAGCGAAAAAGTGTTCGGGTCAGGAACGATAACAATATTATCCTCCGTCCTGCTCACCTTCTCAATCTTGCCCTCTTTGTCCTGAATAATTTCCTGGACGAGCTTGTCCAGCACCTCTGCTATATGACCCGGCGGCTGATTCTGAAGCGGATAAACCACATAAGGTATCGCATGCTCTATGCTCTCACTGTCAACGTAGGCAATTATCTTTGCAACCAGAGCATGCTGCTCGGGCGAAGCATTAACCATAAGGGAATTGGTCGATTCGATGACAACTACCTGCATCTCTTCGCTGGGCAGCTCCACTTCACCGCCCGATGAAGGCGTTGGACTTGCGGCAGGCGGCACTCCCGGCTGCTGCGCCAAACCGGGCCGCGGACGGGTTATCCTGCCGGTGGTTGTTGCCCTGCTCGCTCCTATTACCCCCAGCTCTTCCAGCTTGGTTCTTACTTCAACTGCGTCGACATGCTGTATATCGTAAACTCGCAACATACGAAGGTCCTGCTGCTCAACATCGAGTGCATCGATGAGCTCTTCTACAACCGACAACTCATCCCCGTTGCCTATCATCAGAATCCGGTTGGTCCTCTCGTCAGCGTCGAGAAATACAGTTGGCTTCGAAGCTTCCGGCGTCTTCGGTTGTGGCGTTGGCCGACGGCTCGGCGTTCGTCTCGTTGTCGGCTGCGTCGGTGTCTGAGGACTCGCCACTGCTATCGATATATCTCCCAACTGCTCCACAAGCTCCTTAACCTTCGGCGCAAGAGCCGTTGCCATCGTGTATCGCAACTGCCGAAATCTGAACTCTCTCGGTTTCCCAGGCTTGTCAATCACCTCCAGCAACTGCTCCACACGGCTCATCCTGTACGCATAACCCGTTACAATCAGGGTCCCAAGACCAGGCAGTTCCGTTACTGCTCCAATCTTCATCCCCTCTAAAATCGCCTTGGCCTGTGCCGTATCAACATAATTAAGCTGAAATATCCGCGTTACTACCACGTCGCCGTACTCGACCGTGCCGCTGTCGGCACCCAGCAGAATAGGGTCTATGTCCAAAGCGCTGTCGAAAGGCGTTATCGTTACCAGACTACCCTTGCGAGTCATCGCAAGACCCGTGAATTTCAGAACCGATTCGACCAGCGGATAAAGTTCCCTCACCTTGATTTTACCCTGCACCTTCAGATGTACTTCCTTACCGACCAGCGCCTTGGGGTCATAAACATAATTGAGGTCGAGGTATTTGCCCACAAGGTCTAACAACTGAATTACTTCGAGCTTTTCTGGCAACGCAAGCTCAAGTGTCTCATCAGCAATCGAGGTCGCCTCCGGCTCATAGCTCCGCCTGGCAATTTCACTCCCGTCTGTGGCCGCTTCGGCATTGGAATCGGGCTTCGTTTCTTCGGCTGCCTCCGGTGCAAATGGTTCAGGTATTATCACTTCTTCAGCCGCCTCAGCCGCAACTTCCGGCTCGTGTGTCTCTATCGCTGTTTCAACAGCCGCCTCCGGCTCAACTGCCTTTTCCAAACGTGACAATCCTTCCTCGGCCACGGCAATTGAGTAGAGCAGCTCGTTGAATACCTTATTCGGCTCGGATGAAATCGATGAATCCTCGGTAACCGCCGACTCTCCCGCTCCCGCTAATGAAAAATCGGGCAGGTTCGGACCAGCTGTATCAAATAACTCCTTCTGACCCCGGCCCGCCTCTTTCGGTTCGATTTGTTCTGCTCGTCTGGAAATGGCAACTATCTTGTCCATAACTGAAGCCGGTGCGACCGCTATAAGCATATCATCATGAAAATCCATAATCGCCTTATAACCGGTCCCGCCCGGAGGGTCAAAAAACGTCCCTATCGATACATTACCAAGCTCTGTTTCTATTGCCTTTGCGCTGGGTATCCTGCTCGCCTCTGATGCCACAGCCAGAACCTCCACCGCATAGGGCTCCTCCGAATCAACAAGGCGAAGCAACGCCGAGGCCTTCGCAAGAACCTCCGGCTGGGAAGTTACTATCAATGTATTGCTGTCGTTGAGCTGCGACACTTTCCCAATATGGGCCTTTGTCAGTAGCCGCATACCTTCCTCCGGACTGATATTCCTAAGCAGGTAAACCCTGTTTCGTTCAGGTACATTCTTCTCAGAGGCCGCTGAACTCAACGCCTGCGCGTAAGCCGAGCCACAAAGTATGATTACTACCGATAAAGCGGCAAACTTGATATTCCACAATCCTACACTTTTTTGGACAATCATGCCTTTTTTATCTCCGCCTGTCATAAATCCCATATCCCTTAGCTTAAATTCGGTGCGGCAAACAAACAGAATATCCACCTTTATTTTGACAAAGAACCCCCCTGAAAGTTCCCCCCTTAGGCCATAAGAAAAGACATTTTTCATTCCTCAGCGGTATGTAATATCAGGCCTGCTTATGGCCCTATAATAGCGGCTTTTTAAGCGCTTAAACCGCCTTTAAAAGCCGTCGACTACTTGTTCGAGTCAACGGAATCCCCCCCCGATTCGGATGAATTGGAGTCCATCTCACCAAATGCACCCTCTTCCTCCGGCTGCCTGAGCTTTTTTAGCGCCTCTATCAATTGCTGCATCCGCTGTGCCTCCTCATCACTAACCCTCGACGAATTGGCATCCGTTGTGAGCCGTTCCAGAATGGATTCCCTTGCTTTGTCTATAACTTCCGGAGACGGCTCTGCCCGCTCGATAACTGGGGCACGCGATGGCGGAACTGAACTGGGCCTCGGCGGTATCGACCTCGACCGGCCCCTGGGACGACGGCTCGGAGATGGCTCTGTTATTCTCTCTTCTATTTCAGGCGGCAGGGCTGGCTTGTCAAGCGTAGTAGATATTACGCCAGGCCTCGTTTCAGGTGGCGGATTCTTGAGCAAATCTCGCCATATCTCCTGTGTTGTAACTGTCATCTCAGAACTGCTCTGACCTTCAAGAACCGTGATTTTACCGTCCGTTATCTGCTCTATAATAACCCGACCCACGCTCTCGCCCTGCTTCACCCAATGCAGCCCCTTCCCCGGCTCATCTATCAGCGCAAGCGACTGCTCCGGCTTGGCCGCGTAGTAGCTCGTTCCTATAAGTTTGAATTTCGCAGATACAGGCCCAAGCGGCTCAACATCACGAGAAGTATGCGAATCCCTCCGCACGGGCGCTTCTCTGGGGGGCGCCGCTGGCGGATTAAGATAATTCGCAAAATCCGATGCCTGCTTCACTAACGGAGAAACCTGGTCATCTGTTCTCGATGCGTCCTGACCCCTGGTCTGTTTGAATTGCTCCACAACACCGGCCTTCTTGAGATACTCCTCGATTGCAGGGTCACTCCGCCCGCCGTAAACCACCGGCAATAAAAGTAAAATTACGGCCCCTATCGCCGCTATTATACTGGTTATTCGTAACGTTTTAAGCATAAGCTGCCCGTCTTATTAGACACCCTCACCCCGCTTCGGTTCCCCAAATTCCGATTTTCTTGCCTCGAATTGTTTTTTAGAAAAGTTATGCGCTTAGGTCATTGCGAGCTTTATCCGCCTCTGGCGGACCCCTTTGAGGCGGAGCAATCTAATTTTTATCTTTGTTTTTTAGTATATCCGAGCAGACTTCGGTCCATGGCTATCTCAATCACTAACCCTAAACCAGTGTTCATTCACTCTGTATCTGTGAGGCCACCCTCTATATGCCTTTGAGCCGGAAGTGATTTCTCCGTTCGATGAATACAGAAAGTGGGTATGCCCGAAAACGCCGAAATGCCCAACCTCAAATGATACAAACAATGTGTTAGGTTCATTATCTGAAATGGGCTTATCATCATAAGTAACAACCAAATATCCAAGATGCCTATATCCTTCAGGCAGCCCCATTACATCCCAATCACCTGGTTTGTGCTCCTTTTCTGACCTTTCGACAATCGTTTCATAATCAGGTAAATATTTTTCGAAACGTCTTATGCTCATTGCATGGACATCCCAAAAACCCAAGCCCTTTATCGCAACCCCAAGAATAAGAAACGGCAATAAAGTCATTAACTTGTACTTGGACCAATATCTAAAAACTCCATATATATTGAAAACCAATAAAACCAGTACGCCGGGAAACATAGGTATCAACACGCACCAACCTAAAAAAACTCCTATTCCCAATCCCACCGGATTCACAAATGCACCTTGTGCGAAAAAGGCAAAAATCCAAAAGCATACTACTAATATTGCTGCATAAACAAGATTGACTATTATTAGCGGCTTCATTTGGCCTTCTTTATATGTTCCAATAATCCTCCGTCTTTGATTATCTCGAGCGCAAAATCGGGCAAAGGCCGAAACTCTATCCGTTCGCCGGTTGTCTTGTCGCTGATTACGCCCCTCTCGAAGTCGATTTCCACCTCGTCGCCGTCGCCGATTTTATCGACCGCTTCCGCCGACTCAATCAGATAGAATCCGCAGTTTATCGCGTTGCGATAGAATATCCGCGCAAAGGTCTTCGCCATCACCGTCGCCACGCCCGCCCCGCGGAGCGCCCATACCGCGTGCTCTCTCGACGAGCCGCACCCGAAGTCCTCGCCCGCAACAATCACGTCCCCCGCCTTGACCTTCTTCACGAAGTCCTTATCGAGGTCTTCCATACAGTGCGTGGCCAGTTCTTTTTCATCATCGGTATTCAAATACCTCGCCGGTATTATCTCGTCCGTATTTATATGGTCTCGTTTATAAACATGCGCCTTGCTCATTTTTTTCGCCTTTCTTGCTCAAATTCTAAATCCTAATCCCTAAACCCTAAACAATATCAAAATCCCAATAACAAATGACCTCATTCGCTTTTAGTTACTATCGCTCCGAAAATATGCGTCAGCTCAAGGGCCTCCTTTTCTAAGGCCCCCTTTTCGAGCCCAAGCTCTTGCCTGCCTTCCGTATCTATCAACCGCAGCCAGTATCGACTCTCTTTTGCCTCTTTGCGACAAATCTTAATCCGCATCAAAAAATCCTTTTTGCTCAGGGCCTCGTTCGCCTCTATATAGTTCGCCCCTATGGAACCGGAAGATTTAATAAGCTGCCTTCCGTCTTCCAAATTGGCCTGAGTATTTTTCAACTTAGCTACAAATACCCTGACCTGCCTCGCAAACTCCAATGTCCTGTCCTCGAGGTCATAACGTTTTGTATCTTGTTTTTTGGTCATTGTAATTTGTTTAGTATTTAGGATTTAGATATTAGAATTTTCCGCGGAGCCGCCCAATACACCTTCGCCATAATTCTTTCCTTTTCTCTGTGATTGCGAGTCCCTTCAAGGGCGAAGCAATCTCTTTTTGGTAATTTGAATTTTCGTCATTCGAGTTTGTTTAGTATTTAGGATTTAGATATTAGCATTTTCCGCGGAGGTAACTCCTCGGATCCGTCAATCCACCTTCTATCGCGCTTGCCGCCGCAGTCGCTGGGCTGGCTAAATATACTTCGCTCTTCGGATGTCCCATCCGCCCGACGAAATTACGGTTCGTCGTGCTAACGCACCTCTCGCCTTCAGCTAAAATCCCCATAAATCCGCCAAGGCACGCCCCGCACGTCGGCGCCGCTATCACGCAGCCCGCCTCGTAAAAGATATCGAAAAGCCCTTCGTCTTTCGCCTGCTTCCAGACCTCAGGCGTCGCCGGCACGATTATCGTCCGTATCGAAACCTCTTTACCCTTCATTATCTTCGCCGCTATCCGCAAATCCTCGATTCGCCCGTTCGTGCAGCTGCCGATATACGCCTGGTCCATCGCCTCGCCCGCGCATTCGCCTATCGGCACCGCGTTACTCGGCAAGCTCGGCAGCGCAACCATCGGCTCCAAAGCCGAGCAGTCGAACTCTTCGGTCGCGATGTATTCCGCGTCCGAGTCCGATTCGAATACCTCGTATTTGCGGTTGTCCTTCAAATGCTCGTCTAAGTATTCCTTCGTAACCTCGTCGAATCCGATTACGCCGTTTTTCGCGCCCGCCTCGATTGCCATATTGGTAATCGTCATCCGCGCCTCCATCGACATCTCCTTCAGCGCATCCCCGACGAATTCCATCGCCCGATACAATGCGCCGTCAACGCCGATTCTCCCTATCACCGCTAATATCACGTCCTTGCTGTAAACACCGTCGCTGAGTTCGCCGTTCAATACGAACTTCATCGACGCCGGCACCTTGAACCAAAGCTCGCCCGTCGCAATCACCGCCGCCAAATCCGTCGAGCCGACTCCCGCGCTGAAGCACGCAAACGCCCCGTATGTGCACGTATGCGAATCACCGCCGACAATCACCTCGCCGGGCCGGATATGACCCTGCTCAGGCAATAGCGCATGGCACACCCCCGCCCTGCCTAATTTGTAATAGTTCTCGATATTGTGCCGTCTGGCCCACTTATCGAGCCGTTTATGCAGTTCCGCGCTCTTGATATCCTTGGCCGGCTGAAAATGGTCAGGCGTTACCACTATTTTGCTCGCGT
>CAYLYB010000052.1:0-18106 GCA_964387605.1 uncultured Pirellulales bacterium
TGGCTGTTGATGGTCAGGTAAAGGTCGTCGGCAAGGTCGTATCAGCCGATGAGATAAGGGAGTTGTTGGCTTAATTCGGAATATTTATTTTGGAGCTTTATAAATGAACACGAAGAAAATTATAACGGCTGTTTTGCTTGCTTTTGTTGTTGGAAGCGTCGGCTATATGGTTGCACGCGAGACAAAATCTGATTCGAATTCGGCTTCGGTAACCACTGAAACCGATGCGAAGCCGCAGACTATTGTTTCATCCGGGGCCGAGCAGTCGCAGCCGAATGAAACGATTTTAGTTTATTATTTTCACGGCGACGTCCGCTGTCCGACCTGCCACAAACTCGAAGAATACGCCAAAGATGCGCTCGAGACCTATTTTACCGATGACCTGGCAAAAGGCAGGATACAGTGGAAACCCACCAACATTGATACAACCGGCAACGAGCATTTTATTAAGGATTATTCACTCGTTACAAAATCGGTTGTTATATCCGCCAGGGCGGGGGATAAGGAAAGCCGCTGGCAGAATCTCGACAAGATTTGGGATTTGGTCGGGGATAAGGACAAATATCTTGCCTATATCCGCGACAGCATAAAGGAGTTTTCGGCGGAGAAAAAGAATTGAGCGAGTTCGCTTTGGCTATCGGCGCTGCTGTCTGGTTTGGTATTCTTACCTCGATAAGTCCCTGCCCGTTGGCAACTAATATCGCGGCGATTTCATTCATAGGCCGAAAGGTCGGCAGGCCTGCTTATGTTTTTACCACGGGCCTGCTTTATACCCTTGGCCGGGCGATGACTTATATGCTATTGGCGGTTATTCTGGTCAAGAGTCTGTCCTCGATGCCTGTTGTCTCGCACTGGCTGCAGAAATATATGAACCGCATGCTTGGCCCGATTCTCATTTTGGTCGCAATGGTTTTGCTCGAGATGATTCAGTTCGGCTCGACCGGCGGCAGGGTGGGGCAATGGTGCCAAAACAGGGCGAACACATTCGGGCTGGGAGGGGCGTTACTGTTGGGGATTCTTTTTGCCCTGTCGTTTTGCCCGGTTTCTGCGGCGTTATTTTTCGGCACGCTTATCCCGCTTTCGGTGAAACATTCGTCTGCGGTTTTGCTGCCTGCCGTGTATGGCATTGGCACGGCTTTGCCGGTTATCGTTTTTGCGATTCTTCTGGCGACGGGCGCGAGAATAGTAGCCGGCGTCTTTCAACGGGTAACAAAGTTCGAGCTTTGGGCACGCAGAATAACGGGAATTGTCTTTCTTGTGGTCGGCATCTATTTTACCTTCGTTTATACGCTGGGAGTTGGCGTATAGCTTTATCAAAGGTTTGCTGAAAGCTTATGCACGAACCAAAGTTGAAAATTTTATTTCTTTGCACGGGTAATTCCTGCAGGAGCCAGATGGCCGAAGGCTTTGCTCGACATCTCAAAGATGATGTGATTGAGCCGTATTCCGCTGGTCTCGAAACTCACGGTCTGAATCCTGATGCGGTAAAGGTGATGGCTGAAGCCGGTGTTGATATATCAGGCCATCGTTCGAAACACGTCGATGAGCTAAAACATATTTGGTTCGATTACGTGATTACCGTCTGCGACCACGCCCACGAGCACTGTCCCATTTTCCCCGGCCCGACTAAGCTTTTCCATGTCGGCTTCGAAGACCCGCCCCGGCTGGCAAAGGACGCCAAATCGTCCGAAGAAGCCCTCGATATTTACCGCCGGGTCCGCGACGAGATACATGATTTTGTAAAGACCCTGCCGGAATCTCTAAGCCGGGAATAATATCCGGGAATTTTGCTTTTTATACCCGCCATTGACATAATCACGTCTGTCATCTTATATTACACTTTTATTGGCATTATTAGGGCTACTAATCGACGAAAGGTAAATCTATGGACCCTGCAATTTTCAAGGCGTATGACATCAGGGGCATCTATTCTGAACAGTTTGACGAGGAAGATGCGTGGAAGATTGGTTTTGCGGCCGCCCGCTTTCTGCCTGTTTTGCTTCACGGCTTCGAGCGGGGCCAGGCGAACGCACGAACAATCTGCGTCAGCAGAGATATGCGAACCCACAGCGAATCGCTTGCCAATGCGCTTATGAAAGGCATTATTTCCGCGGGTATCGACGTCATTGACCTTGGTATGAACGATACGCCCTTTATATATTTTGCCATTAACCACCTCGCTGCCTGCGGGGGTATCCAGGTAACCGCGTCTCATAATCCCACCAAGTATAACGGTTTCAAGATTTCAGGCCCCGGCGCCAAACCCGTAGGTGAAGATACCGGCTTAAAAGACATAAAACATATAGCCGTGTCGCTGCTGCATACAAAGGGCAAGGCAACCGGTAAAATCCAGAAACTCGACCTTACGAATGAATACAAAAATCACATACTGAAGTTTCTGCGTCCGAAGCTGCGGAAGCTCAAAATAGCGATTGATGCTTCGAATGGTATGGCTGGGAAAATGTTCCCTGCGGTCTTCTCGGATTTGGAGCTGGAAATCATCGAGCTTAATTTCAAGCACGACGGCACATTTAAGCACGCCCCGAATCCGCTCGAAGAAGAGAATCTTGCGGAATTAAAAGCGACGGTCGTTAAAGAGGAATGCGATTTCGGAGTTTGCTTTGACGGCGACGGGGACCGGCTGATGATGGTCGATGAGTTTGGCCACACGATTGGCTGCGACCTGTTGACTGCCCTTATGGCGGGCTACTTTCTGAAGAAAAACCCTCGGTCGACTATAGTTTACGACCTTCGTTCGAGCAGGGTTGTTGCCGAAGAGATAATTAAAAACGGCGGGACGCCCCGGCGGGAACGGGTAGGGCATGCGTTTATGAAAAAAGCCCTTCGTGATTCGCACGGTGTATTCGGCGGCGAATTGTCGGGGCACTTTTATTATCGCGATAATTATTGTGCCGATTCGGGCCTGATTACCTTTGTCCATATGCTCAATATCATCAGCCAGTCCAGTTCATCAATAAGCGAGCTTATTCGGCCGCTTCTTAAGTATTTCGCCAGCGGCGAGATAAATTTCGAGGTTGATGATAAAAAAGCCAGGATGGATGAGCTGGCGAAAAGATACCGCGATGGGCAGGTTGACTGGCTCGACGGCGTTACGGTTGGTTATAAGGATTGGTGGTTTAACTGCAGACCGAGCAATACCGAGCCATTGTTACGACTTACCGTCGAGGCGAAAACCGCGGAGATGCTCGAAGAGAGACTGACCGAGATTGAGGGCATTCTCGGCCCGCCAATCGGCCACAAGAAGGCGGAGCAAAAACCGAAGGAACAAATTGCGAAGATAGCCGAAAAGAAGCCCGCAAAACAACCCGGCAAAAAAATTCGTAAGCAAACGGACAAAAAGAACGTCAAAAAGGACGTTAAAAAGCCGGCTAAAAAAACCGTTAAAAAGATAATTAAAAAGACCGTAAAGAAAGCAGCCCAAAAAGCTGCCGGAAAGAAAAAAGTTAAAAAATCCGGCAAGAGTAAGAAGACGAAAAGAACTTAGCTCGAACTTTTATTGTCGAGAGGCAGGTTATGGAAATCCACACTAAAACATTTGAAACGGCCAATGGCCCGGTCGAAGGCGTTCAGACCAAATGGCCCGGCTTCAATATTCTCATAGTAACCGGCTCAAAGGGATTTCTTGCCTGCCCGGTAATAGATGTCGATGCCTGCCAGCGATACGGCGTTGCCGCGGCGCTGGTCGAAAGCTCGCCGGATAATCCAATCGGCATGCTCGAACGGTTTCCCAATCGAAATATCCTCAAGGCAAATGAAAAGGCCGAATCACTGGGCATAAAGAAAGGTATGCCCGTTGCTGACGCCTTTGCCTTGATTGCATAATATATATATATACACCCGACCCAAATTTTGGAGGGCACTGATATGAGAGTTGCATGGTTTCTCACGCTGGCCATTCTTTTACTCATTCTTTCAAATCCGTCTTTTGCTAAGCCGGAGATAGAAACGTTTCCTCAAAATGCTTACCTCATTGATCATATCAATCCGGCACTGTCGGATGTTAATAGTCTTTATATTGCCGTGATTTTGCGAGGCGCATATAACGAGCCCTATTTATCACTCACTGCCCAAATCGAGAAGCAACTCAAGGGCGTATTCAGAGATAGTGATATCAACGTCATAGATACCGTAGTGGACGCAAACTCCCCCTTGTTCTTGATAGCAAAAAGGCGATTTGACTCCGTATCTAATCTGAGATTTCATCCTGCCAACGCGTCTGAATTTCGCATTGAGGTTGATTTGTTGAATCTGGCCAATACCGACCAGTGCGTTTTTCGTCTTCAGACCTCTTTTGTAAAGAATGCTGTGCTTGAGGATGCACCAAAAGCCAATATAAAAGCCGATGTCTGGAAATACGAGCCGGTTATGTGTGTGGTTAAATCGACGGACTTGACCGAGTCCGTTGCTGCAGAGACCCTCAACCAGACCAGGGCATTTATAGTGGCCTGGTCAACCGCCAATGCACCCGACGCCAATCAACCTCGGCCGCCATCAGGCAAAGCAGGTGTTGATAAAGAAGCAAAACCGATAAAACAACAAGCGGTCGAATCGAATTATGTCGCCTCGAAGAACAGCAAGGTATTTCATAAAGCGGATTGCCCGTTTGCACAGCAGATTTTGCCGAAAAACCTTGTCAGTTACAGCAGCAGAGAAAAGGCAATTGCAGCAGGTAAAAGGCCCTGTAAGCGATGCAATCCATAAAAGGACTGTGAAAAGAGGCGCAAATGAAAACCGAACAAAAGGTGTTCTTTCGTGAGGTTCAGCAATTCTCTGCCTGGCTTAGAATATTTATTGCGGTCGCCATGCTTTTATCAGCGATTATTACCTGTTACGCTTTGTATTCTGAGCTTTCCTCGGATAAGGAGGTTGTCTTGTCCTCTGTTGTCCTGGCCATTGTGCTTGGGATGTTTATACCGCTTGCTATTATAGCTCTGTTTTTATCCATCAAGCTTGAGACGGTCGTCTATTCGGATTGTCTTAATGTTCGCTTTTTCCCATTTCATGTCTCGTTTAGAAAATTCAAAAAAGATGATTTAGCTGAATATTATTCCTGCACCTATAGACCAATTCTCGAATATGGCGGCTGGGGGATACGATGCGGCAGGAAAGGCAAAAGAGCATACAATGTCAGCGGCAACCGGGGCGTGCAGCTTGTTTTCAAAAACGGCAAACGTCTGCTAATCGGCTCACAAAAACCCGATGAATTTGCCTGTGCTCTAAAGGCGATAGTGCTCGGCACTTGATTAACTTATCCTTTTTTCATAGAAAATCATTCGTGATTACTGATAAGAAAGCTTCGAGAGTATTTAGGCGGGCGGCTGGTGCTGTTGTTGAGGGAATCGAGCACTTGATTTGGCCCGCCGTGTGCCTCAACTGTAAATGTAATATTGTTGAAAGCGGCAGCGTCTTATGCGCCGGTTGCTGGCAGGGCCTCGGTTCCGTTTGCTCGGCGGATTATTGCAGGCGCTGCGGGCGGGAGGTAAGCCCCTATGCTATTTACAAAGGAAGGTGCTCCGCCTGCCGGGATGAGGAGGTTTATTTTGACGGCATCGCTCGCGCTGGCGTTTACTCCAAAACCTTGAGGGAGATAATTCTCGCCTTCAAACACAATCAGACCGAGTTCGATTCTGTGTTGCTTATGCTGGCTAAATCCGCACTCCAGGCAAGCTCGTTTTGTGATGAAATTGACTTATTTGTGCCGGTTCCTTTACACTGGCGCAAAAAATTCATCCGCGGCTACAATCAGTCGTTTCTTTTGACCAAAGGGTTAAGGCACGCATCTGCAAAAATCGATACGGACCTTGTGAGAATACGCTACACGAAAGCCCAGCCGACTATGCCCACCTGGGCTGCTCGAAAGAGAAACGTCGCCGGCGCTTTTGCCGTTCGTTACAGGCATAAATTAGCCGGCCGAAATATCTGCCTTGTCGATGATATTAAAACAACCGGCGCTACCCTGAACGAATGTGCGAAGACCTTGAAAGAAGCGGGGGCATCCAAAGTTTTTGCGCTTGTGATTGCGGTGGCGGGACAGAATTCGAGTTGAGGGCGTTTTATTTCTGGCAGTAGTCGATGAGGCGGGCGATTTCGCTTCTTAAGTCTTTTCGATGGACAATCATATCGACGAATCCGTGCTCGAGCATAAATTCGGCGGTCTGGAAGCCCTCCGGCAATTCGACCTTGATGGTTTCGGCGATGGTGCGGGGGCCTGCGAAGCCGACGAGCGCCCTCGGTTCGGCAATAAGGCAATCGCCCAGCATAGCGAAGCTTGCGGTTACGCCGCCTGTAGTGGGGTCGGCCATGACCGACAAAAATAACCCGCCTGCTTTATCGAGTTTTGCCAGCGCGGCGCTTGTTTTCGCCATTTGACCGAGCGAGACGACTCCTTCGTGCATCCTTGCCCCGCCTGAGCAGCACACGGCCACCAGCGGCAGCGATTCTTCGATCGCCTTTTCGACTGCTATGCAGAGTTTTTCGCCGACCACGTAGCCCATCGAGCCCATAAGAAAATTCGGCTCCATAACAGCCAGCATTACGCCTCTTCCTTTTATAAAGGCCTTGCCTATCCGCATCGCTTCTTTCGAATTGCTTTTTTGCTCGTCTGCCTCCAATCGCTTACAGTAAGTCGTTCCCCTGAAATTAAAGTCCAGCGGGTCATTGCTGGTTAGCTCTGAGTTAATTTCTTCAAACGAGCCCTCGTCAGCCAGGTAGGCGATTCGGGTGGTCGCGTCGATGCGGAAATGGTAGTCGCATTCGGGGCAGACGTTCAGATTTTTTTCTACGGCGCTTTTATAGACCATATGCTCGCAGGCGGGACAGCGAGTCCACAGCCCTTCGGGCATTTCTTTTCTTGGCTTAAGCGAAAAGCCATTCCATTTTGATTTTGTTTCTTTTACCATAATTGCTGCTAAAATCACGTAAATGAGAGTGAAGGGATTCTACCAAAAACCGAAACGATTTTCCAGCAGCAATTATACGCAGGCATCGCGGATGGCCTGTATCGCGGCTATGCGGTCTTTTTTCGAGAAAATTGCGTGCCCGGCCACGAGTGTATCAGCTCCGTAACCGACGACAATGGGCGCTGTAGTGGTGTCGATGCCTCCATCGACCTCGATGCGAACGCTGGGGCCGACCATTTCTCGCAGCAGGCGTATTTTTTGGGCGGCGCTATCGATGAATTTTTGACCGCCGAAACCGGGATGAACCGTCAACACTAAAATCATATCGCAAAAAGACGCAACTTTTTCCACCTGCTCCACTGGCGTTTCAGGGTTCAGGCATATACCCGCGCTTACTCCCATATCGTGAAGGATATCTATAAACTCCTTCGGGTTGTCCTCTACTTCGATATGAAACGTTATGTGATTGGTGCCGGCCTTTACAAATGCCTCGGCGTATTTTCTCGGCTCGGTAATCATAAGATGGGCATCGAAGAACAGCTTGCTGTGTTTTCGGAGTTTTTCGACGACCGGTGGGCCTATAGTAATGTTGGGCACGAAGTGCCCGTCCATAATATCAAGGTGCACCATCTTTATATCCGCTCGTTCGATTTCAGCGATTTCGTCGGCCAGGGCGGCAAAGTCGGAACTTAATATAGAGGGATTAATTTCGATAGTGCCTGGTTTGGGCAATTTCAGTTCGGTCATTATTCTTACGCTGTCTCCCTGTGGGAACCTTCGGGTATTCCGTTATAATTTTCCTGTTCGATTTTATTTTTCATCGAGAATATCAAGACAGAAGAATGGCTTGCCTTCGAGGAATTCCAGCGATGCGCCGCCGCCTGTTGAGATGTGGCTCACTTTTTTATCGAGGCCGAGTTTTTTCAGTGCGCTTGCGCTGTCGCCGCCGCCAATGACGCTGCGTGCTCCTTTGCTCGTCGCATCGGCTACCGCCTGAGCAATCGCCTTTGTCCCTTCATCGAAGGGCGGCATCTCGAAAACGCCCATCGGGCCGTTCCAGACGATTGTTTTTGCGTCCGCCAGCTTTTCAGCGAACAATTTGCGGGTCTTCGGGCCTATGTCCATTCCACGCCATCCCGCCTCGATATCGTTGCCAACGACTTTGTGCTCGGCGCCCGCCTTAAATTCCTTTGCCACGACGTTATCTACGGGCAGCAAAAGCTCGCATTTTGCGCCTTTTGCTTTTTCCTTCAGCTCTTTGGCCTTGGCGACGAAATCGTCTTCGCATAAGCTGTCCCCTACGCTTTCGCCGTTGGCCTTGAAGAAGGTGTAGGCCATTGCCCCGCCGATGATGATTTTATTAACTTTAGTCAGCAGGTTTTCGATGACGCCGATTTTGTCGGATACCTTTGCCCCGCCGAGGATGGCGACAAAAGGTCTTTCGGGATTTGCTACCGTATCGCCGAGGAACTGAATCTCTTTTTCAATCAGGAATCCGATTACACGGGGTTTGCCTTCCATCATTTTGGGCACGGTGAACATCGAGGCGTTGTCCCTGTGGGCGGTGCCGAATGCGTCGTTGACGTAAATGTCGGCTAAAGCCGCCATTTGCTTTGCGAAGGCGTCTTTGGCCTTGCGCAGCGCAGGGTCTTGGTTGGCATTTTTATCCTTGATTTCCTCTTCCTCGTGGAAGCGAACGTTTTCGAGCAGCATTACGTCGCCCTGTTTTAGCGACTTCGCCCTGGCCTGAACGTCCGGCCCGATGCAGTCGTCCGCCATAATAACGTTTTTACCGAGCAATTCCGACAGCCTTTTTGCCACTGGTTTCAATGACGCTTTGGGGTCCGGTTTGCCTTTGGGTCTGCCAAGATGACTGGCGAGTATCAGCGAGCCGCCCCCGTCGAGGACCTTTTTGATGCTCGGCAGCGCTGCTGCAATCCTTTTATCGCTGGTGATATTTCCGTTTTCGTCCAGCGGGACATTAAAATCCACCCGCATAAATACTTTTTTGCCTTTAACGTCTATGTCGGCTATCGTTTTTTTGGCCATAATAGTCTCCTGTGTTTTCTTCTAAAAAACGGCACTCCATCAATGTTGCGGAGTTCTGTTGATGAGATATTTTGCCACAACAGTATTTAATCTGCCTTGTGTATGTTCGTTTTTGGCGTGGCTTTGGAGAATATCCAGGTCGGTTTTCCAGACCTCATCACCGGGGGCCAGTAAAAACAAACTATCCGGTATATAAGTGTCATATAGCCGGCCGGCTTTGTAATAATAATGAGTATGGCATATCTCCGTGGGATAGGCCCGCATTAGCGGGGGAATGTCATGAGGCAAAAACCAGAGCTTGATTTCCCGTTCGGCCTCGGCGTATGAGGCGGAAGTATGGATTAAATTATCCATTCTACTGCCAATGATATTGCCGTTCGAATCTTTAATTGGCACTACAGTTCCCAGCGCCCTGACGCAGCCGGGTTTTTCGTCCCTTGCCTGGTGAGGATTTGTCGGGCCTGCTATTGCCCTCAAAGTCGTCAGAACATCGGGGCCGTGATAAACAATCGCTATTACCCTGCGTTTCCATTTATCCTGGTCATTAGGATAGTGAATCATACCGGTAATGTAATCGAGCAACGGCTCATAGAAGGGCTTGCCTTTGTGTTCGGCGTAGTGTTCTTCCGCGAGTAGTCTGTTGACATTGACAACTTTGGCGGCTGCAAAACGCGCTCCAGTGTGATATTCGGACAAATGGGAGAAGATGAATCCCGTGAGAGAGTTCTTAAGGGCGTCCGGCTTGATGAGCACAAGTATCTGTTCGAGTTGTTTTTCGACCATTATTCAACACCTGCTTACAGAACGCTTTGAAAAAACACTGATACGACTAACAATTCAAAAGATATTAAAAGGACCCGCCCTGAAAAGAGACGGGTCCTCGTCATTAGCTTTACATCTTCGCCATTTTTTCCATTATATCAACGGTGCGATTCGAATAGCCCCATTCGTTGTCATACCAGCTTACCACCTTCACGAGATTGCCCTTTACCATCGTGCAAAGCGAATCGAAGATGCTCGAAGCAGGGTTCTTGACGATATCACTGCTGACTATCGGCTCATTGCAGTATTCGAGAATACCCTTCATCGGTCCGTTGGCTGCCGCTTTCATGGCTGCATTGACGCTTTCGACTGTTGCTTCCTTTTTCACTACTGCCACGAGGTCAACAATGCTGCCGACAGGTATCGGCACGCGAAGCGCGAAGCCGTCGAGCTTGCCGTCGAGTTCGGGAATGACCTGTCCGATTGCCTTTGCTGCGCCGGTGGTCGTGGGAATGATGTTCATCGCTGCTGCACGGGCACGACGAAGGTCCTTATGAATCATATCCGCGACGTTCTGGTCGTTGGTATATGCGTGAATGGTTGTCATAAGGCCTCGTTCGATACCGAAGGTGTCGTTCAAAACCTTCGAGATGGGGCCCAGGCAGTTGGTTGTGCAGCTTGCGTTCGAGACGCACTTGGCGTCTTTTGTCAGCATCTCACTGTTAACGCCGAGCACAATCGTGGCGTCGATTTTATCCTTGGCCGGGACCGTCAAAACGACTTTTTCCGCACCGGCCTTGAGGTGGTCGCCGTAGCCGCCTTTGGGCGATTCCTTGGTTCTGAAAATGCCTGTCGATTCCACGGCGATTTTTACGCCCATATCCTTCCAGGGAAGCTCGGCCGGGTTCTTTATGCTGAGCACCTTTACGCTTTTGCCGTTTATCACCAGCGCGTCGTCTTTGGCCTCGATGGTTCCCGACCATCTGCCCATAACCGTATCGTATTTGAACAGGTGCGCCAGACTTTTGGCGGGCGCCAGGTCGTTAATCGCTACCAGTTCCAGCTCGCCTTTTCTTTCGAAAATCAGCCGGGCAATCGCTCTTCCGATTCGGCCGAATCCGTTGATTGCAACCTTTGTTGCCATTTCACTATCTCCTTTTTCAACTAAAAATGAGGTTTCCACTTGGGTTGATGTTCATTCTTACGACGAACAGAGCACTTTATTTGGCTTGCGCTGGCTTGTCAAGCATATTGCGGGCGGGTATCTGCACTTTTTGGGTGGTTTACAGGGCTGCGGATGGTGCTAATGGTTCGATTGATGATACGAATATGTGATTGCCGGGCGTTTTTTAGAGAAATTTTTTGGCTGACTGTCCCATATTATCAGAGATGCCGGCTGGAATTCGGGAGGGGCAAAAAAACATCCCTGTTCAGCCTGATTTTGTTCGGTTTTCGTTAGGGTTTTTGGGGGCGCATTACCGATAGAAATCTTTGCAGTAGTCAGTGGAATAACAGTCAACAGCAGGTTATGGGTGCACAATGGAGCACGAAAAAATAATGAGAATTGGGCCTGTATGCAGATTCGGACCGGGCGGCGATTATACGTCGGTTTGGCCTAATGACTGGGCGAATCCGCAGCAGCAGCCCAAAAGCGCAATCGGCAGATTGCGAAATATGCTCGAAGGAATGATGGAGGCCCTGCGGGGCGACGGGCAGGAATACGCAATAGACGGGCCGAACGATATTGTCGAATCGAATCAGGGGCAGCTAACGGGGAGGCAAACTTATGTCTCTAAAGCCACAAGAGCAGCCGGAGTCACTTACCCCTCGGCAGCTTCAGTTGCTAAGAACAATAAAGGTATTTCAGGACAAACTTGGTTATTCCCCGACGATAGGAGAATTAGCGGACCGGCTAAGCATAAGCAGAGCCACCGTATTCGGGCACATCGAGCAGTTGCGAAGAAAAGGACTTGTTTCGCACCAGCCGAACAGAACACGCTCTTTAGTGCCGAGCACAAAAGCGCGAAGACTGCTTAATCGGCTCGGCCGGCATCGTCAGGCGTCTGCGAAAAAAACCACAAACGAGATACCGCTCGTTGGTGTCGTTGCCGCGGGAGTCCCAATCGAAGCGATTGAAAACAGGGATTGCCTGTCAATCGATTCCTGCTTTGGTGCCGCCGGCGATATATTCGCGCTGGAGGTAAAAGGCGACAGTATGGTCGGCGATGGCATTAAAGAGGGGGATTATGTCATCTGTAAACACGGCGATGGTGCGGCGAACGGCCAGTTGGTTGTCGCGTTAGTTGATAACGAAGATGCAACGCTGAAACGGTTTTATAAGGAAAAGCATCAGGCCCGGCTGCAGCCCGCCAACGATGATTACGAGCCGATTTATTCCGACAACTGCAAAATTCAGGCGGTAGTGATAGGCCTGATGAGAAGGTTATAACGGGTTTATTTGATTAAATCAAGCCAGCGGGGAATCAACTCCGAGATTTGCGGGACGAATGTGCAGATAAGAAGCGCCGCCACCATTGCCCCGTAAAACGGGAAGATATGCCGCATCAGTTTTGTCACCGTAGTGTGTGCGATACCACAGCCCAAAAACAAAACCGTGCCTACGGGCGGCGTGCACAGCCCGATACATAAGTTCATAATCATTATTATTCCGAAGTGCAGCGGGGTGATTCCGAAGTTTTTCAAGACCGGCAGAAAAATCGGCGTAAATATCAGCACCGCCGGCGTCATATCCATAAACATCCCCACGACGAGCAGCAGGGCGCTTATGATTAGCAGAATCACGATCTTGTTGTTGGTCAGGCCCAGCAGAAATGCGCTTATATTTTGAGGGATGTTTTCGAGCGCCAAAAACCAGCTCATCGCCATCGAGGTTGCTATTAATAAAAGGACAACAGCCGTTGTTATCGCCGATTTGAGCACGATGTCGGGGATGTCCTTGAATTTTACTTCTTTATATACGAATACCGAGAGGATGAAGGCATAGACCACGGCGATAGCGGATGCCTCGGTTGCGGTGAACATCCCGCTCAAGATGCCGCCGAGCACAATAATGATAAGAAGCAGGGCGGGGATGGCCTTGAAGAAACATATTATGCCTTCGGGCAGCGAAAATTTTTCGCCCTTACCGTAATTATTTTTTATCGATATTACCGCGGCGACGACCATAAGCGCCAGGCCCGTCAGTATTCCCGGCAAAATACCTGCCATAAACAATGCGGCTATCGATACCGTCCCGCCGGTCGCTAATGAATAAACAATCATTACATTGCTCGGAGGGATAAGCAGGCCCGTCGTTGCGGCAGTGGTTGTTACGGCGGTGTTGAATTCGCGGTTGTAGCCCATCTTGTTCATCACGGGAATCATAAATCCGCCCACCGATGAGACTGCCGCGGCGGATGAGCCGGATATCGACCCGAAAAGCATACAGGTGAGGATATTCGCGAAGGCCAGCCCGCCGCGAAACCTGCCCACGATGACATTTGCGAAGTCGATGAGCCGACGCGCTATGCCTCCCCGCTCCATAAAAATGCCCGAAAGGATAAAAAAGGGTATCGCCAGAAGCGCGAAGCTGTCGATGCCCGTCGCCATTTTCTGGGCCACAATAAGGAACGAAGGCAGGTCACCCACGACGAGCACGCCCAGAAGGGTGCTGATTCCCATACAAAACGCCACGGGGACATTCAGCGATACGAGCAGTGCGAAACTAATAACCAAAACGGATAAGGCCAGTATGTCAGCGCTCATAACGCGGTTTTCCCACTCAAGGTTACGGACGTATTATTCGGCAAGTGCCTCGGACTGGTGGTCATCAGCCGAGCGAATTGGCCCGCCTTTTTTTAATGCAGTCAGATTTTCAATAAACAGTTCGACGCTGTAGATAACGAGAAAGAAGCCGCTTATGGGAATCGCGAGATACACGTAGCCCATTTTCAGTTGCAGGGCGGGGGAGACCTGTTTGGTAATGAGGGTTCTGCTGACAAGCTGTGTTCCGCCGACGACCATAACAAGCAGGGAAAAAAGGGCTACTACCGCAAAGGCAAACAACGAGGCAAGGAGATACTTTTTCGGCGACAATTTCATGACCAGGTAATCGATGCCCAGATGGGCGCCGCGGTTGAGGGCCACGCTTGAGCCGAGCAGCCCGACCCAAATCATCAAAAACGTCGCCAGCTCTTCCGTCCAGGAGCTTGGGTTTTTAAGTGCATATCGGGTGAATACCTGCCAGACCACGTCGATAACGAGAACACCCATCGAGACGGTAACGACTGTCTCGAGAAACCTGTCTAATATTTTTTTTATTCCTCGAAACATCCGCTATTGCTGCTCCACGATTCTTTCGGCGATATCGCCTATTTCCGTGCCCTTGAATTCATCCCACACCGAACGCGTGGCCTCTTTGAAAGGAGCTTTATCGGGATGGCTGATTTCCACGCCCGCCTTTTCCACTATATCGAGGCACTCCTGTTCCTTTTCGGCCCAAAGTTTGCGCTGAAACGTAACTGATTCATCAACAGCTTCCTGGAGGATGTGCTGAAATTCGGGCGATAAATTATTCCAGACGAAAGGGCTAATCAATAAAACATCCGGACAACGGGTATGCTCGTCCAAGATGTAATATTTACATACTTCGTAATGCATCGAGCCCTGGAAACTGGGCGGATTATTTTCAGCGCCGTCGACTACTCCCTGTTGTAGCGACGTGTAAAGTTCGCCCCAATCGATAGGTGTGGCGGAACCACCCATTGCCAGGACCATCTTGATTGCCATTTCGCTTTTCTGAACGCGGATTTTCATTCCTTTCAGGTCGGCGGGCGTTTTGATTAGCTTGTCCTTGGTATAAAAGCTCCTTGCCCCGGCGTCATAAAAGCACAAACCTTTAAGCCCCACGTCTTCGCCGGAGGCCAATAGCTCCTTTCCTATAGGCCCGAGCATCACGTTCCAGTAATGTTCGGAATCGCGAAACAGATAAGGCAGCCCCAGCACCTTCATTTTTGGTATGAACGCCTCCAGCGCCGACGAAGAGCTTTTCGTTATCGATAACGCCCCGACCTGCAGTTGTTCGATGCACTCGCGCTCGCTGCCTAATTGTTCGCTCGGATAAATGTCGATTCGCAACCTGCCCCCGGATTTTTCTTTAACCTTCTCGGCCATAAAGACCATCGCCTTGTGCACCGGGTGCGTTGTATCCAGTGCGTGGGCGAGCTTGAGGACTTTTACGCCGGTCTCTTTTCTTCGACAGCCGGAATGAAAAACAGCCGTCGATGCGATAGCGAGCAGGGACAATATGATAATTATTTTTGTTTTCATATTATTGTCGCTGTTGTTATGGAGCTTATGGGTTCTTTTTACGAAGCAGTAAGTTTATTGTATTCGAACGGATTGCACAATATGTTTTGTTGTATTTACGGGATGTATTACCGCGAGACGGGCCAATATTGCTTGTCAGATACTTCTTTTGCCGTTAGAATCGCAGCGAAATATATCGTTTTAATGTGTTTTAGAGGAGTTTTGGCTAATGCAGATGCGATTGAAGTTTCTCGGTGCCGCCCAGAATGTCACCGGTTCCAGGCACCTTTTGGAAGTCAACAGCACACGCCTGCTCATCGATTGCGGGCTTTATCAGGAAAGGCAATTTAAGGACAGAAACTGGGAGCCATTTGTAATACCGCCCGGAAGTATCGAAGCGGTTTTTCTCACGCATGCGCACCTTGACCACTGCGGGTTACTGCCGAAGCTCGTTCGTGATGGCTTCAAGGGCAAAATTTATTGCACCGACGCCACCGCCGAAATTACCCGCGTGATACTGCTTGATTCGGCGAAGATTCAGGAAGAGGATGCCGAGCATAAGCGCAATAGGCACCAGCGCGAAGGCAGAGAGGCCCCGCATCCTGAGGTCCCTCTTTATACGACCGAAGATGCCGAGGCCAGCTTCGGGCATTTTGCCCCCGTCAAATACCAGCAGAAGCTGAAGATTGCCGACGGCATAGACGTTACTTTTTGCGATGCCGGGCACGTTTTGGGTTCGGCTATGATAAAGGTGGATGTTACTCAGAACGGTCAGCAAAGAACGGTGCTTTTCACAGGCGATATGGGCAGGCCCGATAGGCCGATTGTCCGCGACCCGAATGTTCCGGATAAAGCCGATTACGTCGTTATCGAATCGACATACGGCGACAGGGTGCATTGCGAGACCTGCGACGTGAAAAAGCAAATGGCTGAAGCAATCAATGCCGCCAGAAAGGCCGGAGGTAATATCGTTGTGCCCAGCTTCGCTCTGGAACGCTCTCAGGAGATTCTTTACTACCTCAGTGAATTGCTGGCGGAAGACGCCATACCGCATATTATGGTTTTCTTAGACAGCCCTATGGCCTCGAAAATCACCGAAATTTTCAAAAAGCACCCTGAAATGTATGATGCGGATATGAGGGAGGTAATTAAAAATCACCAGTCGCCTTTTAATTTCCCCGGATTGAAGACGACATCCTCGACCGAAGAATCCAAGGCCATAAATCATATCAGCGGGACGATTATGATAATAGCCGGCTCGGGTATGTGCACCGGCGGAAGAATCAAGCACCACCTCGTGAATAATATCTCGAAAAAAGAAAGCACGATAATGTTCGTCGGCTACCAGGCGAATGGGACCCTGGGCAGAAGCATCGTAGATGGTGCGAAGGAAGTGAGAATTTTAGGCGAGAAGCGCCAGGTCGAGGCAAAGATTGTGCAGATAAAGGGCTTTTCCGCTCACGCCGATAAAAATGAGCTGCTTGGCTGGCTGAAGAAATTCAAGACGCCGCCGAAACGGGTATTCGTTGTGCACGGCGAAACGGAAAGCGCATCGGCTTTCGGCAAATTCATCACCGAACAGGGAGGGCTGCAGGCCACCGTCCCGGAATACGGACAGGAAATAGCGCTCGATTAACTGCGAAGCCTTCGAAGGATGTCCCAGTATGCCCCGCGTGCGCCGGCGGCAATCGCATCGACAAGCTCGGTGTTGTCGTTGTAATTGTGGTCGGTTGCGATACCATCGACTTCGTCAATCGGCTCGAAGAATCTTTTATCGCCCGCGATTATATCTTTCACTAATCGAGCAGGCCTTTCGCCGAGCAGATTAGAGATATAAAAGGTGGGCTTGAAGAAATCGACGTCGCCCGTGTATTTTCGCCGGATACTGGGGTTTGTTTCGAGCGGGCCTTGTCTTTTCACGATTTCAGCCATTTCAGTACCGGGGTAAATCCGCACGGCCAACTGAGCGCCGGCCGCGTCGGGACTAATCTTTTTGATAAAATCGATACTTTCCCTGACAGTTTCAGGCGTTTCGCCCGGCCCGCCCAGAAGCAAATCCGTCATTATCGTTATACCGTTATCCCTGCAAAGTTTAATCGCGGTCGCTAAATCATTTGGGTTGTGTTGCTGGCGATAATTTTTCAGCATCAAAGGCGAGCCGGAATCGCCGGTAAAATCGATACCGACACAGCCGGCCTTGCGCATAGCGGATGCAATCGCGGCGTCAAAAGGCACAACCGCCATATAGGTGTACCATTTCAACCGGCCGCCGAGGTCTCTGCGGATAAACTCCTCGCATACGGCCAGGGCGTGTTTGTAAGGGATATTAAACTCACTGTCGCAAATGTGCAGGACGTTTATTCCCCTGCTCAATAATGATTCGACCTCGTCGGCGATTTCAACGGGGTCGCGGGTCCTCGATGTTGTGCCTTTCGACAGCCGGTCCGCGCAGTAGATGCATCTTCGGTCGCAGCCGCGCTTGGTTTCAATTCCACATTGCCCGCCTCGATTAAAGTAAGTGAGATTGTCAATAGCACCACGACTGGTAGGTAATGAAAGCCAGCCGTCATTAGAGTTCCAAGCGGGAGGATTTGAGCGAATCTTGCCATTTTCTGTAAATACAAGACCGGGGACGCTCTCGAGATTTTTTGCTCTGTTCAATTCGTTATAAAGTGCAATTGTCGCCTGTTCGCCGTCGCCGCGAATGCCGAAATCGGCGCCGGTATGCGTTACGATTTGTTCGGCGAAAATCGAAAAGCCGACTCCCCCGACGACAATCGGTGCATTCGTGAGATTTTTCAGGGTTTGTACGGTTTCTTTCAGGCGGGGAACGAACCACTCACAACTCGGCCAGAAGCAATCGTCCGCGTTGCGAAACGACAGGCCTACGAGCTGAGGATTATGGCGGTCGAAGTATTCACCAAGTGCGGCATCAGGATTTGGGGCCTGCGGTGAGCTTGTCGAATCCGCCAGGCATAGATCGAGAACTTCGACGTCGATACCCGCCTGCCTGGCTGCGCCGGCGACGTAATCCAGACCAATCGGGGCTATGGCCGGCTGCATTGTGT
>CAYLYB010000053.1:0-18020 GCA_964387605.1 uncultured Pirellulales bacterium
AGCGGGCGTTGGCGACGGTCTGCTCTTTGGCTTCGATTACGAAGACGGATTCATTCTGCTGCCCGGTTTTGGTTTTTCGAGGTGTCGAATCCGCTTTTTTGGCCATTTTGATTATTTACGTTTTTTCTTTTTGTCGGCCTTGGTTGTCTTTTTGGGTTTTGATTTAGCTGCCGATTTCTTTCGTTTCGGCTCCGGTTCCGGTTCGGTTTCTTCGGGTTCTTCAATTGTTTCTTCTTCGGCTATGATTTCTTCTTCGTCCGGCTCACCTTCATCCTGTATGTCGGCTGGTTTGGTCGCTGCGGATTTTCCATTTTGTTCTTTCGGCTCTTTGTCATTTTCGGGTGTTATCTTGGCCGCTGCCACGAGCTTATCGCCTTCTCTGAGCTTTATCAGTCGGACGCCCTGTGTATTTCTTCCGATGGAGCGAATCTGGTCGAGCCCCGTTCGAATGATTATCCCATTGGCGGTTATCAACATCAGCTCGTCTTTGTATTGGACCGATTTCAACGCGACGACCTTGCCGTTTCGCTGGCTTGTCTTGATATTGATTAGCCCCACGCCGCCCCTGTGTTGCCGGCGGTAAAAGTCCAGCGAGGTTCGTTTGCCGTAGCCGTTTTCACAGACGGTAAGCAGGGCGGCATTCGGCTCTGTTAGTACCATATCCACGACCATATCACCCGTGCGCAATCTGATTCCGATAACGCCTCTCGATACCCTGCCCATCGAGCGGGCCTGGCTCTCTTCGAACCTGATTGCCATGCCGTCCCGTGTTCCGAGGATGATATCGTCCCCTCCGCTGGTTAAAATGACGTCGATGAGGTTGTCGTTTGGGTCGAGTTTTATCGCGATAACGCCTGTTTTTCGCGGGTGGCTGTATGCCGACAGCTTGGTCTTCTTTATCAGCCCGTTTTTGGTGGCCATAACAAGCTGCGGCCGATTTTCGCCGGGCGCATCTTCTTCCTGGGTGAGTTTCGGCACGTTAATTATCGACGCAATCGTCTGGTCGCCCAGGTTCAGCAGGTTCGCAATACTCCTGCCCCTGCTCGTCCGTGACATACTAGGCACATCGTAGACCTTTAACCAATAGCACTTGCCGCGGTTGGTGAAAATGAGGAGATAGTCGTGGGTTGAGGCGGTGAACATGTGCTCGATGAAATCGCCTTCCTTTGTGTCTGAGCCGATGATGCCAGTTCCGCCGCGGCCCTGCTTGCGGTAGGTATCTATGGGCATGCGCTTTATGTATCCGGCGTGGCTGACGGTAACGATGACCTCCTCCTCGGCTATAAGGTCCTCGATATCGAATTCCTGAATCTTGGCAGTTATTTTGGTGCGCCTGGGATTGCCGTATTTGGTCTTCATTTCGTGTATGTCTTCACGAATGATATCGAGCAGGACGTTATCCTTTGCGAGTATTGCCTCATAGCCCTCAATCTGCTCCATAAGGCCGGTGTATTCCTTAGCGAGTTTTTCGATTTCAAGGCCTGTGAGGCGCTGCAATTGCATGGTGAGGATTGCGTCGGCCTGGGGGCCTGTGAGGTATTGTTTTTCCTTTGCCTTTTCCTTTATGAACTGTTTTGGCAGCAGCTTTCGCAGGGTCTCTGTCTCAGCGAGCTTGAGGGGTTTTTTCATGAGGTTGATTTTCGCGGCAGGGGCGTCGGGCGATTTTTTTATAAGCTCGATAATTTCATCAATATCACTGACGGCGAGAATCAGGCCTTCAAGAATATGTGCCCTGTTTTTGCATCTTTTGAGCAGGAAGGAGCTACGCCTGCGAATGACGACTTTGCGGTGGTCGATGAAGAGGTCGAGCATCTGGCGGATATTGAGTGTTTCGGGTTTGCTATTGACAAGCGCGACATTTGAAATGGCAAAGGTTGACTGAAGCTGTGTGTATTTAAAAAGTTTGTTCAATACCAAGTTGGGGTCGGCGTCTTTTTTTGCCTCGACAACGATTCGCATACCGTGGCGGTCGGATTCATCCCTTATATCAGCGATTTCGGAGATATGGCCATTGCGGACACAATCGGCGATTTTCGAGACGATATTGGTCTTGACGACCATATAAGGTATTTCAGTTATAACGATTCGTTCTTTGCCCTTTTTGGGTGTCTCAATTTCGGCCTTTGCCCTGACGAGTAAGTGGCCTTTGCCTGTGGTATAGGCATCGATGATTCCTTTTCTGCCGCAGATGATACCTCCGGTGGGGAAGTCGGGTCCGGGGAGCTTTTCCATTATGTCCTTGAAGCCGCATTTGGGGTCATTGATGACCAGCAGCAGGGCGTCACAGATTTCGGAAACATTATGCGGCGAGAGATTTGTTGCCATTCCAACAGCTATGCCCGTTGAGCCATTCACGAGCAGATTCGGGAATTTGGAAGGTAAAACGGTCGGCTCCATTCGAGTCTCGTCATAGTTGGGTATAAAATCGACGGTGTCGTATTGCAAATCGTCGAGAATTTCCATCGCGGGGGCGGCCATTCTCGCTTCGGTGTATCTCATAGCGGCGGGGGGGTCGGCGTCGATAGAGCCGAAGTTGCCCTGCGGGTCGACGAGGGGATATCGCATGTTCCAGTCCTGTGCGAGGCGGACGAGTGTGCCGTAGGTGGCCTGGTCGCCGTGAGGGTGGTAGTTGCCGCCTGTATCGCCGACGATTTTGGCGCATTTTCGGTGCTTGCTTCTGGGGCCGAGATTGAGGTCGTTCATAGCGACGAGGATACGTCTTTGCGAGGGTTTGAGGCCGTCGCGGACGTCCGGCAGGGCACGCGAGACAATGACGCTCATCGCGTAGTTGAGGTATGAATTCTTCAGTTCATCGAGTATGGGCCTGTTCTCGAATCGCTCTTGTATCTCTGTGCCTTTTTTCATAGGTTACGGCCATCCTTAACTATTCATAGTGGTTTGCCGATTTGCATCAGCAATCCATTGCCTGAAGGGCCTGTCCAGTTTCGCAGAATAAATTACAGCCGAACGGCTGTAAAGTCAAGAGGGGAATGAGGAATAGGGGATAGGGTTTAGGGTATAGGGTGTAGAGGGTTACAGGTTACAGGTTACAGGTTACAAGTTGCAGGTTACAGGTTACAAGTTGCAAGTTACAGGGTGTCCGCCAGACGGATGGCGGACTTTCGCTACGCTTTAGCAGTTTGCTGGTTACATAATAAGGTTGCGGTTCCTCCTTCGCTGACGCTACGTAGGACAGGTGCGCTGCTCGTTTCGTAATACGTTTGACGTTAAGCGGAACCTCCGGAGGAGAAAAAAACGGCACGTTATTTGGTTTTTGCCGTTTATACATTTTGTCTATAGACTTGCTGGAAGACGTTCTTGACCGAAGACATTAAACATCAGACAACAGTCTGAAGACTGAAGACGGAAGCTCCGCTGGAGGAACCCTTCTACGCACTTCGTGCTACGAAGGGCAGGCCCTCTACGCTGCGCTTCCGTCTACAGAGGACGGGACGAAGGGCAAGCGGGGGACTTGCGCTCCTTCGACGTAGCTCAGGATAAATACGCTCCAGCAGGGGATAGACTTAAAAATCCTAAATCCGCCTACGTTAAAACTACGTCGGACAAGTCCTAATTTCTAAATACTAAACAAATCCGCCATACGCCGTTAGGCGTCCCTTGTGGGAGGCGGACAAGTACCAATTACCGAATTCCAAATTGCATATCTCGTGAAACGTGAAGAGTAAAGCGTTTCTCGTTTCTTAATTAAAAAACAATCATGTCGAAGGCAGGTAGTCTTTTCGATTAGTCGAAAAGACTAGAGACATTTTGATGACAGGCAATGAAGATTGCTTCGGGCGGTTTGTGCATAGTCTTTTAGACTAGAGACATATTAATCAAGAACAGATCGGACTGGGCGGATTTGCGTGGTCTGTACGCCGGGCCGGGCAGCATGCAACGAACCGCCTGCGGCGGATTTTCGCTTAGCTACAGCATAATATAGAAAACGGATGCGGATAACTAAGGGTGTTTTTCGCATATACTTATTGGACGTGTGAAAATTCTTCAATATTGTAGATGGTGGAGTTTTTATCTTCGTAAGAAGGGCGAATATTTACGGATTATATATCCTTTTAGCCAATTGGGTAATACCAGGAAAACTACAATTTCATATTTTCCTATTCTTGAAAGCAATGATAAAGTAGTATTTAAGGAGCGGTGATAAGATAAAACTATGAGAAGAGACTTATCAGGTGATAAAGTCAGGTCGTTGTTTTAAGAACGAAACGATGAGCATTGTTTAAGGAGAAAATCTATGATAACCAGAAGATGTTGGTTTTTTCTGATATTGGGTTTAACCTGTGGAGTGGCGGCGGGATGGATTTTGGGGACTTCGATAACAAATAGGCAGTCCTTTCGAAAGACTACTAAACATCCAGCTATTGAAGTTGATGAGCTTTTTCTCCACGATTATGCGGAGATATTGAAGCCATCGTTGACTATGATTGATCAGGCTATAGCTGATCTGGCTGCGCAAAACCAATGGCTGCAAGATAATTTGCTAAAATGCGTTGAAAAGATTGAAGACTACCGAGGGATTTCGTTTGAACAGCAGCACGAGAAGTACCCACCATTTGGATTTGCGGGGATGGAAGCTCGCGACCAATTTAGAACACCTCAGGATATAAACAGCCGCAGGAGTTGTGATAAACCAGAGACAATATCCGAGAAGCAAAAACTGGAACTTGCGATTAAAAAGCAGATATGCCTGATGAACCTGCGGGTTATGACACTTGCCATGCTGAGATATAGCAACGAGATGTCGATAGCAGAGCTGGAGCCGCGACTTACAAATATTTATGACAGTAATCAACCATAAGATGATAATAGAAAATGTATTTAATGTCTATTGAACCTTTGTCGTAGCTACAGTTAAGAGGTATGAGACGGTCTAACGGAGATAAATTTTAATAGATTCCTCGACTTCGTCCCCGCTGCTGTCTTGCGACAGCAAGACGTGGGGACTGCGCTCGGAATGACGAAGAGCAGACGAGGGAAACAGGTAACTGTCCCTAATTAGATAGTTTTTGCTGTGGCGGGTTGTTTTGCGGCGGGGAGGTAAACGGTGAATGTGCTTCCTTTGTCGATTTCGCTTTCCACTTCAATTCTTCCGTTATGCTTGATGACGATTTCCTTTACAATGGCGAGGCCGAGTCCTGTGCCCTGAATTTGTTTTCCGGGTCGATGGACACGATAGAATCTGACGAAGATTTTGGGAAGGTCTTCTTTAGGTATGCCCATACCTGTGTCGCTGATTTTAATAACAAGCTCGTTCTTGATTAAATGTGCCGATACGGAGATTCGGCCGTTTTCAGGAGTGAACTTGATGGCGTTATTGACGAGGTTTGAAATTATAGAGTGGATTTTATTTTCATCGCCCATCATCTCAGGCAGATTGTCATCGATATTACATTCAAGATTAATTTTCTTTTTTCCGGCGACGTATTCCATTTCCGCAGCGGTACGGCTTACAAGCGAAGAGATATTGACGGGCTTATGGACGATTTGAATAGTACCGGATTCTACTCTTGAAATTTCGAGGATATCGTTTATGAGGTCGGTGAGCCGGTCGGATTCCTCGTTGATGATTTCGAGGAACTCTATTTTTGTTTCCTCGGTCATATTCCTGTCGTGCAGGATAGTCTCGGCGTAGGCCTTTATCGAGGTAAGTGGGGTTCGAAGCTCGTGAGAGACGGAGGAGATGAAGTCAGATTTCATACGGTCTATTTCTCGCTGCTGTGAGACATCCCTGAAGACCATTACAATTCCGGTCATAGTACCGTCGTTTTTACGAATAGGAGCGGCGGAAGCGGAAATGGGCCATTGGCGGCCGTTTTTAGCAACCATAACGTCATTTTTTGTGCCGGATTCGATTTTTCGAGATTCGAGGACCCTGTCGATGGGGCTCAAGTCGGGCTGTTTGGTTTGTTCGTTAATAATTCTGATAACTTCGTCGACGGATCTGAGGTTTGCATCATCGAAAGACCAGCCAGTGAGCTGGCTGGCGGCCTTGTTCAGGAGCATAATTTTATTATCTGCGTCGACGGCGATAACGGCATCGCCCATACTGGAAAGGGTGACGGCCAGGAGTTCTTTTTCAGCCGCGAGCTGTTCGGTACGCTCCTTTACAAGTTCCACAAGTTTCTCATGGTATTTTTTAAGCTCGTCATCAGCTTTTTTATGACGAATGGCGTTCTTAATGACCTCTGGGAGGACCTTTAGATAGTTTCTGGCGGGGTCTTTAATGAGATAATCAGAGGCACCGGATTTCATTGCCTTTACAGCGAGTTCTTCGCTGCCGGTACCCGTGGCGAAGACGGCAGCAGTATCGACAATTAATTCAAGGACGTCAAAGGCGGTTCCGTCGCCAAGGAGATAGTCAACGAAGATGAGGTCGAACTTTTCCTGCCTAAGTATTTGCGCGGCCTGAGCGACGGAGCCGGCGATTATGTAATCATAGGGCAGGTTTTCCTCGTTGACCATGCGTTTGAAGGCCATCTGGTCAAGACGGTCATCCTCTACCATTAAAATTCTGTATCTTATATTTTCCATTGTTTATCTGTTGTCGAAGGGTAATTCACTTAGTGACCAGTACAAATCGAGGGTTCTGATTGCTTCCACGAATTTTTTGTAATCGGTGGGTTTTACAATATAGCCGGCCACAGAGAATTGAAAGCTTTCCACCTTGTCACGTTCATCTTTTGAAGTGGTTAACACAACGACAGGGATTTTCCTCATGTCGGGATTTTCTTTGGTAATTTTGAGGAACTCAAAGCCGTTCATTTTGGGCATATTCAAATCGAGCAATATGACACAAGGCCAGTCATCGTTGGTT
The DNA here is from genome assembly GCA_964387605.1 of uncultured Pirellulales bacterium. Taxonomy (GTDB): domain Bacteria; phylum Planctomycetota; class Phycisphaerae; order Sedimentisphaerales; family Anaerobacaceae; genus Fen-1362. The sequence continues at coordinate 6,836 of CAYLYB010000053.1, forward strand.
CGCAGATAATTAAGCGCGTCTTCACCATTAACCTGGTGAATGAGCTGGTTTGTCACCTTGAGGTCGTTAATAGCCCTCTTGACGGTCATAGCGTCGACACTGTCATCTTCGACGAGCATTATCGGTTTCGATGTTCGCATTAGCGGTCTCCTGTTCACAATTTGGCAGTTCGCTGAGTGTCCAGTAAAGATTGACGATTCTCATGGCGTCGACGAACTTGATGTAATCGACGGGTTTGCTGATGAATCCGGCTATATTTAGCTGGAAGCTCTGGAGGCGGTCCTGGTCGTCTTTTGAGGTGCTCAGCACGATAGCAGGAATCCTTTTTATGTTTTCTTCGGTTTTTGCAACCTTGAGGAATTCAATACCGTTCATCTTGGGCATATTCAGGTCAAGCAGAATGACACAGGGTTTTTCGTTTTTATCATCTCTGAGGTGTGCCAGGGCTTCTTCGCCGTTTCCGACTCGCACGAGTGGATTCAGGACTTTGAGGTCTTTCAACGCCCGTTTGACCGTCATTGCATCAACGGTATCATCCTCGAGGAGAAGAATAGGTTTAGAGGTTCGCATGTTCGGTCTCCCTTTCCCTTTCCACAATACCATTCCACGACCAGTACTGGATAATAATATCAGTGGAACGCAGAAAGGCATCATAATCCACTGCTTTTATTACATACCCTGCAACGCCGAGGTCGAAGGTTTCGACTTTGTCCTGCTCATATTTTGAGACGGTCAGAACGACGACGGGGATGTGATGCAGATCGGGATTTCCTTTCATAATTTTGAGCAGTTCTACCCCGCTGACCTTCGGCATATTGAGGTCTAAAAGAATCAGTCCGGGTTTTATATTTTTCGGATTTCTGAGGTATTCGAAGGCCTCTTCGCCGTCCATTTTGTGAATGACGGGGTTTTTTACCCTAAGGTCTTTGAGGGCCTGTTTGGCCGTAGCGGCGTCGACAATGTCGTCTTCAACAAGCAATATCGGTTTTAGCGCTGACATTTTTCTTTTCTCCATTAATATTTTTGGGTAGTGTGAAAAAGAACGTGCTGCCTTTTCTGACTTTGGATTCGACCCATACTTTTCCATCGTATAATTCGACGATTTTTTTGACTATTGTCAGACCGATGCCGGTGCTTTCGGTTTTATCTCGAGAAGACAGGGTCTGAAAGATTTCGAATATTTTTTCGAAGTATTCTTTTTTGATTCCGCATCCGTTGTCTTCGACGGCGAATTTCCAGTACTGGTTTTCATCTGAGCAGTAGATTCTGATTTTTCCTTTTTTACTTTCGGTATATTTGACGGCGTTGCTAATAAGGTTCTGAAAGACCTGTTTTAGCCGCGGTCGTTCGGCCCTGATGACAGGGAGGTGCCGTTCAATATTGACAACAAAATTATCCGGTACGGAAATTTCATTGATAATTTCAGCCAAAAGCACGTTGAGGTCAACTTCCTGTAGTTCCTGAATAGTATGCCCGATTTCAGAATACCTGAGTATGGCGTCTATGAAGTCACTCATACGTTTAACTCTTGTGATTAAGAGCCGAAGCTGTTCTTTTCCTTCAACGTCGAGAGTTTCGTTGTATTTGCGAATCAGTCGGTCGGCTATGGACCCTATTCCCCTAAGGGGTGATTTCAAGTCGTGTGCAGTAACGTGGGCGAAATTACGCAATTCCTGGTTTGACCTTTTAAGTTCCTGTACAGTTCTGTTCAGGTCATGATTCAGCTTTGCAAGGGTCTGCTCGGCCTGTTTTCGGTAAGTAATATCTCTGATAGTATAGACGAAGTATGCGGTTTGGCCCTCGTCATTGATAACCGGGTCTACTGAGACCGCACACCAGATATCTTTTGGAGCTATATATATCTCTGCGTCCTGATGCTTGTCGGTTTGCCTGGCAATACATAGCGGGCAATTCTCGGCAGGGGGTTCTTTTCCGTACATCAGGTCGTGCAATTTTATGCCCAGAATCTGACCGAGCGGCCTGCCAAAGAATCGAGATGAGGAATGATTTGCCTGTACGATTTTGAATTCTATGTCAACTAACATAATAGGGTCACGGGTGGCATTAAAAGTAGCCTCCCATTCCTGAAGAGCCCTGATGAGTGCGTATTCTACGCGTTCCTGCTCGTATTGAAGCCGTTTAAGTCCTGTAGCATGGGGGTTCACGGGCTTTGATCCGCTGAGGAGATGCTCTTTGGTCTGCCGGTTGTGATGTGTATGAGCATCCGGTTTTATTTTATTCAGCGTAATCTTTCGTTTGGTTTTCATTAGTTTGGTTTTCATCAGCTTTACTGAATTATTGTTAAATGTAAAAATTGTATTTGAATCGCTCGTTTATCTTTCATAATGGATTTCCAATTAAAATTTTTCAGCCACGACTTGAGGTTTCTGTATCGGCAGTTCGCTTAATGTCCAATAAAGCAGGACCGTGTTGATTACCTCTACGAATCGTGAATAATCAACCGGTTTTGTCATATAGCCGGTAGCACCCAGCTCGAAGCTCTGCAACACATCCTGTTTTTCCTTTGAGGTCGTAAGCACAATAACAGGTATCAACTTGAGAATTGGGTCCTGTTTTATGATTTTGAGGAGTTCAGTACCGGTCATTTTGGGCATATTCAAGTCGAGGAGGATAACAAAGGGTTTTTCCTTATTCGGGTCATTCAAGTATTGTATTGCTTCCTCGCCGTTGACGGTATGAACCAAAGAGTTGTCGACGTGAAGGTCCTTCATTGCCCGCTTAACTGTCATTGCATCGACACTATCGTCTTCAACAAGCAGTATTGGATTTAGCGTCTTCATATACGGATTCCTCTCGCTGTTTTGGAAAAGTAAAGAAGAAAGTGCTGCCTATTCCGAACTGAGATTCTAACCAGATTTTGCCGTTATAGAGTTCGACAATTTTATTGACGATTGCCAGGCCGGTGCCGGCAGTTTCCGGTTCGTCATTTTTAGGCAGGGTCTGAAATATTCTGAAGATTCTTTCGAAATACTTTTGTTCAATACCGGAACCGTTATCACTGACATAAAACCGCCACATGTCTCCCTGTTCCACGCAGCCGACTTTTATCAGCCCCTTTGGCTTGTCCATAAATATTACGGCATTTGATATGAGATGCCGGAAGACTTGTGATAAGTGTTCGCTTTCACAATTTATGTTTGGTAGACTATCCACTGCTATTTCAATGTTGTCGGGGGGTTTTATATTTTTGATTGTTTCGGAGACGAGTTCGTTGAGATTCACCTGCCGTTCATTGTGTTTGCTTCGGACGATTTTAGAGAAAACAAGCATACCCTCGATGAGTTTGTCGATTCGAACGACCCTTGTTTTTAGCAGGCGGATTTGTTCACGGCCGTGCTCGTCAAGTTTGTCGCCATAGTCGCTGACAATCCAGTCCGCCAGTGTTCCGATTCCTCGCACCGGAGTTTTGAGGTCGTGGGCTGAGATGTGAACAAAATCCTTAAGCTGCCTGTTGGAGCGACTAAGCTCCTCAACGGTTTCCTCGAGGTCTTTGTTCAGTTTTTCGAGGGCCAGTTCTGCTTTTCTGCGTTCAGCGGCCTCAAGCTTGAGAGATATCATATCTGCTGCTGAGGCGGCAAAATCCTGCTCGGCGTTTGTCCATTCCCTTGCCGTGCCGCTGTGCTCATGGCAGATAATGCCGACGATTTGACCATGCAGCCGAATGGGCACATCCATCATCGAAGTGACTTTGTTATCTTTAAGATATGTATCGTTGAATTCACTTGTTCTCGGATCGGTTTGAGCGTTATTTGCCGCGATTACCCGGCTACCATCGAGTGCCTTGAAGTAGAATGGATAATCTTTTAACTTTATATTATCAGATGTCTTATGTGCCTTTTCAGTTTTGCTGAACATATCTCGGCAGGTAATCTCGGTTCTTTCCTTATTGAAGAACCACACGCTTACACGCTCGACATCGAGCACTTCGGCATCCTGTTCCGTGGTTGTATTCAGCAGGGAATCGAGATCCTGCTCAGGCATATTTGCCAGTTGCAGGAGGATGTTATGGTAATGCATAACCTGCTCGGCCCTTTCAGCGAGGATAGTCTCTGCCTTTCTCTGGTCGGTGATGTCTGCATCTACTCCTCTGTATCCCAATAGTTCCTCCTGTTCGTTTAGTATCGGGACAGCACTTGTTGACAGCCAGACCGTGTGCCCGTCTTTATGGAGATTACGGCTGACAAACTTCTGCAGGTTCTGTTTTTTTAGGAAGATATCAAAGACCTCATTTTTTAATTTCTCGCGGTCTTTAGGATGGAAAAGGTCATAAAGATGTTTTTTGCCGACAATATCTTCGGAGCTGAATCCCAGTATTTCTTTTATAATCGGGCTTGTATAAGTATACAAACCTTCGGCATCCACCTCCCATATCCACTCTCTTGCGTTTTCCACAACTTGTCTGAATCGGCGTTCGGACATTTTGAGGGATTGTTCGGCTTTTTTCCTCTCGGTGATATCTTTGACGTGTTCGATGATTCCAACCATACCTCCATCGGGATTTTTAAGAGGGAACGAGGAAAGCTCAACCCAGCCTTTTTGTTGTTTTTCGCTTACATAAGGCACGATACAGGTTTTTGTCAGGCCTGTTTTTAATGTCTCGACAGAAGGACACCATGGGCAGACTGAGTCACTATTTTGATATACTTTATAACACTTTTTACCAATCAAAGGCATTTGGTCGGCGTACATTTTCTCCATCCATAAATTGACCTTCAAAATATTGAGGTCAGTATCGAGGACGCTGATTCCGTCCTGTATGGAATCGAAAATATCGTCGAGGAAAAGTTTGCTTTCATTGAGTTCATTTTCAGCTTTTGTTCTTTCTGCTATTTCGTTGTTCAACTCTGTTATGGTTTTTTTGAGCTGGTGAGTCATTTTCTGGAAAGAGCCGGCAAGCTGTCCTATTTCATCGGTTGAGGTAGTGATTAAATTTGTATCGAGATTGCCCGTCGAAATTTGGTCTGTTGCCTTTTGAAGGGCCGTAATGGGAATAACAATAGAACGGTAGATAAGTGTGGCGGCTACGAGCGCAAGGCCGATAATTACAATCCCAACAAGCAGCATAGTGCTCTTCAGGCTGGTAATAGGAGCAAAAATTTCTGCGGTTTCGGTCTCCGTGAATAAAATCCAGCCCAATCCCTTGAAATCCCTATACCTTTGGGAATGAGCATGAGCAAAAAGGATTCCTTTTTCGCGGTCTTTATGGCCGATGAAATAGTCTTTGTGCTGCTGTTTACCCGGAACTCCAAAGTGAGAGATTAGCATGCTTTTCACATTCTCTGGGGGGGCATCCAGTGTTGAATAGATTATATTGCCTGCTTCATTCACAAGATTTAGCTGCAAAGTTTTATATTTGGAGGCGATTTTTACTTCTTTAACAGTGTTGATTGTCTCCTGTATGTTCAGGACTGCTTTGATGACACCGATAAAATCGCCGTCTGTGTTTGTGATTCTCACTGCTATTTCAATAGAGCTGGTATTTGAGCTTTCGTCGTATTCAATATCGCTTACAAACAGGCCGTTTTTTCTGGCGAGCTGCCACCATTTTTCGTCGGCCTGGTAATAATCGGATGTCATATTTGTCTGGGCGATGTTTACTCCAAATCTGTTTGTAATGAATATTTCTGCAAACAGCGGATAGTTGTTTTTGCTCATGTAGAAGCTTCTAAGGGTCTCCAATCGGCGAGTAAGTTCATTGTTGGTCAGTTTAGTCATAACGGGATTTTGAGCATTGTCCGGGGAAGTCCAGTTTTTCTCTATCCATTCGATGTGTCCATTGGGGTCGGGCAATCTCTCAAATTCTTCGTTTGACTCAGACGTAAAATCCAGAACCAGTTTATTTGTAGCATGGGATTGTATATTCTCGATTCGATGATATATGTTTTCATTTATATTGCGGAGTGTTTGGGCGGCAAGGGTAGCGCTGCTCTCGCCGATTGCATTTTCGAGAGTTTTCTGGCTGGTGCGCAGGGAGAGGTATCCTATTGCTGCCATGAGCAATACTAAACCTACAAATCCTAAGGATAGTTTATGGCCAATCTTCATATTGAATCTTTCATTCCTGCAGCCAATCGCCAGGGAAGCGCAGGAATCAATATTCCGATTACTTTATTCACTGTTTGCGTTCTCATTATCAGAACTTTCACTGCTATCAGAATTTTGTCCTGCTGCCACAGTTACTTCCGCCTGCTCATCTTCATTTTCTGTCTGTGACTCAGGTGTGCCAGCTTTTGACAATGTAAAGAAGAACATTGTTCCTTTGCCGACTTCGGATTCGAGCCATATTTTTCCGCCATACATCTCAATTATTTTCTTTACGACCGTTAGACCAATACCGGTGCTTTCGAATTCGTCACGCGGCGTGAGTGTCTGGAATATCTTAAATATTCGGTCCCAGTGTTTTTTGTCTATGCCAGGGCCGTTGTCGGCGATGCTGAATTTCCAGGACTCTCCTTCTTCGATGCAGGAGACCTTTATCTGGCCGTCGGGTTTATCCATATATTTGACTGCGTTGCTGAGCAGGTTCTGGAAGACCTGTGTAATACGTGTTTCCTCGCATTTGATTACGGGCATAGCTGTTTCGAGGGTGATTTTTATATTTTCCGGAGGTGCGAGTATGTCGATTATTTCCGGCAATAGTTTATCGAGGTGAATTTCGGTGTTCTTTTCCCTGACACGGCCGACTCTGGAATATTGAAGGATTCCGTCAATAAGGTTATGCATTCTGTCAACGCGCTGCCTCAGCAGTTTCAATTGTTCCTGGCCGTCCTGGTCGAGTTTGTCGCCATAATCCGAGGATATCCAGTCCGCGAGAGTTTTAATGGCACGCAGTGGGGCCTTTAGGTCATGACTGGCGATATAGGCGAAATCTTTTAGCTCCTGATTAACGCTTTCGAGTTCCTTATACAATTCCACCTGCTTACGCTCAGCTTTTTCACGTTCACCTATCTCGCCTTTAAGCTGCTGATTGGTATTCGTTAATTCAGCAGTTCGCTCCTGAACTCTTATTTCCAATTCGTCCTTGGCCTTGACCAATTCCGAGTCGCGTTGTTGTATTTGCTCAAGCATTTCATTGAATGAATCTATGAGCATACCAACCTCGTCGTTACTTTGTTTCGAGGCTCGCGTGGAGTAATCTCTCTTTTCTGATACGTCTTTAGCGACATTTGCCAGACTGAGAATAGGGTCGGATATGATTCTTTGAAGCCGCGATGAGATAATATAAGCCGCCATTGCAGCCAGCAGGAGCACAATGAGAGCATTTTCGACATTCCGTCTTAGTGCTACATACATAGGGCTTAGGTCGGAACGGATACAAAGGGTGCCGATTGTTTCGCTATCAAGCACTATCGGCACAAAGACGGTTAATAAGCCTTCGGCAAATTTATATCCTTCTTTACCTGCTTTGATTGCCAACTTTTCTTTGTCGGCTTCGTTTCGGACATAACTGGCGAATACTACACCATCCATTTTGTAGGCACAAGCGAACAGGACTGTGCTGTCGGCCTTGAGGGCCTGTAATCTGTCCATTGTGTCATCAACATCATCAAATGTTAGTGCGGCTTTACAGTTGTCCGCGGTGATTTGGGCTTCTGTGATAAGGATCTCAACCAGATTGTTACGGACGCCGGTCCATTCCCTGTACATGAATGCGCTGCCTGTCAGCAGAAGTGCCATCATGCTGGTAAGCATGACGATGGCAATCAGCTTGTGCCTTATATTCGTGTTTTGGAATGGGAATAATTTCATTTGTCCTCCTGTTGAGCAGTTTTATCAACAGGGTCTTTTTCGTCAGGCTCTTCTTTAATAACTTCCTTGGCAAGCCGCAGAAGCTGAGACCTGATTTTGAGTCCGGCTTTTTCGGTAGCTGTTAGATTGATATTGAAGCGAATTTTGTTTTCATGTATAAAGAAGTTGATGATACCGCCGGCTTCGAGAAAATCGGTGCTGTCGCCTACAGTCAGAACATTATGCTTGTCCACAAGTTTGATTATTTCACGTAGCTGCTTTTGTTCGGACGGGCATATAAACAGAAGATGACATGTCCTTAGTTCCTCGATTTTTTTGTCAAGGTCGAGTTTACCCTTTTCATCCATTTCTTTGAGTTGAGTTAAGGATTCGAATCGTTTTACGACCAGACTCCGTTTCTCAACCAATTTGTCTTTGAATACGTTTGCAGCGGCGCCGAAGGGGTCTTCGCCGATAATGCCGATGATTATCTTGTCATCGCTGACAGCCATTTTTTTCTCGGGCCAGTCGACGAACTTCAGGAAGTTATAGATAAATGCGGCTTTTATTTCATATTCTTTGTATTGAGCGGACTGAGTGTCTGAATATGCATAGGATATGAGACCGAATGTGACTGCGGCGAGGACAAACAGACAGCCAAAGCGGACGACCCTGCTGTTCGCAGGTCGCGATTTCATGACGTCCATATTGGCAAATTCTTGTTGTTTCATTCGGTTAGGTCGGCTACTTCGCCACTATCTTCATTACTCCTGGCATATAACGGCATGAAGGTTGGCAGCACCAGCAATATACCAGACAGTATCGCCAGGTTTTTAATTGACAGCCGTTCCTGCAGCTCTTTAGAAAGAACCGCTGTTAAGTTGTTTGTGCTTTTGAACATTTTTCGAATTTTTCCCGTATCGTTTTTCCAAGTTGCATGGGATTAAAAGGTTTGGTTATGTAATCATCAGCGCCCATTTCAATCGCTTCTGTAACGTCGCTCAACATACCCTTTGCTGTAAGCATAAAAATAGGTATATGGTTGGTATTACCGTCGTTTTTGAGTTCTTTGAGAACCTGCAGTCCGCTCATTTTGGGCATAAGCCAGTCGAGCAGGATTATGTTGGGTCTGTTTTCACGAGCATACTTGAGGCCGGTGACCCCATCTTCGGCCAGATACACATCAAACCCGTCGAGTTTGAGATTGTATTCGAGTACCTTCCTGATGTGTGCCTCGTCTTCTACGACTAACACAGTGATTTTTTCGCCCATAATCCAAAATCCGAACTTTTACAATTCGTCGTTGCTGATACCGTTTATCTAAGAGATTTCATCGAAGCTGCAGTCAACAGATGTTGGAGCCATCAGCTTTTCATCCAATGGTGTCTCAAAATTCCAGATAATAACTGTATTTACATAAAATCACGGTGCAGTATCATCGGCATCCTGGTGGGGTGATATTATTGAAGATTGCTTTTTGAACAGATTTGAAGTGTATAGTAAACTACAGTGATTATGCCTCGTTTTGTCGACAGTTTAAGTCTTTGTGGTCAAAGGGATTAAGTGTTTTGGTTTGTTTTGGTGAACTTGCAGGGCATAAGGTGACTTTTTGGAAGTAGGGCCTGAAATTGAGTTTGGTCCGATATGATTGCTCTGACTGATGGCTGTTAGGGTCCGAATTATCTGATTAAATATGACAAACGCATAGTGGAAATTAGCTCAGGAACCAATTGCCTGATTCGAAGGTTGCGTAGAGGTTTGTATATAACAACTATGAGGGTGTAAAAAAAGCCATTCCACTAAAATGGTCGGCGGAATGGCTTTGAATGCAAATAGATGACTCTATTAATCGGGTATATACCCTTTTGTTTCCTGGAGCATTTCCTCATAAGATTCTATTAACTGGATAGCGGTCTTGCTCTGTTCATTTGCTTCTTTGGTTGCTTTAACGTCCAGTCTCAGTCTGATTTTTCCAGAGCCGGTTTTATAGTCCGGCTGTTTCCATACGCTGTGGCCGGTAAGACTGCGGGCGGTATATCTCACAGGTCCGCCAATATCCGTTAGTTTGGCGGTTCCATAAGCCGTTTCATAAATACCTTCCGATACATCAAAGTATCGCAGAATCATCTTTTTGTTGTTACCAAAATCTATGAGGATGATTTCAACTTCGTCATCAGTGAGGATTGTTGTATATTGAATTTTCTCGCCTTCATTCAATTCATAGTGAAGGTGGTGGGCTTCGTTGACAACGACAGCATCTGGATTCGACAGGTCGGCGTCGATAACGAGGTAGCCGCGTTCTTTTTTGGACTCGACTATATTATCAGAGACTCGAATCTGCTGGCCGCTTGTAGCGGTTTGAAATATCAGTATATCGGCCCGAGCAGGTAAGCAGAAAGCCAGAGTGATCATTATTGCGATTATTCTTTTCATAAACCATAACCCCTTTCTGTTTGGTCCGTTTTGTGTCACGTTCGAAGTTACTCCCACCTGGTTCATTGTATTGTTCTTTTCTCTAATTTGCATAAAAGTTAATTGCCGCTATTTCAAGGGCGGTTAGAGCGCGGTTATAAATCCGCACATCGTCTATCTTTCCGTTTAAAGCTTTATTTCTGTTAAAGCCGTTGTTGCCGATGTCGGCGTAGTCTGCTAATTCCGTCAGGCCGGAATAAGTTCCGCCGGCTTTAAGCAGGCCATTCACGTATACGTTATAGTTAGTCCCGCTCCATGTTAAAGCAACTTGATACCATGTCTGGTTTTCGAATTGCATAATGTTCTTTCGTGTCTCGTGAGAATCTCCAAGCCCCAGGCAAAGCTGTCCATATTTGAGATATAGCTGAATCCTGTTGGCCAGGGGCTTTGTTGCGTGGCCGAACAGGTAGTGCCTGGACATTGTCTGTTTTTCTATGTAAACCCACATTATTATTGTTCCGCCGTTGAGATTAAAGTTTGTCGTTTGAATTTCAACCGCATCATTCGGAACGGAGAAAACAAGAGCCTCGCTGTTATGACCCGTTCCCCAGACCAGGCCGTTTTTCAGATACCCCGTGTTATCACTTCCAGAATAATCCGGAACAGCGTCGCCTCTTGTTTCGTCAAGCGTCCAGTATCCAATAGGGTCTATGTCGTTGATATCGGGCAATTCCACATCAGCGACCGTAATGTTAATTCTTTCGTAGTCTTGTGGTGACGTGAATTCTACTTCATACACACCGGAATCATCATAGCCAGGCGTCCAGCTAAATGTGTTCGAGGTAAAAGACGGCGGGCTCGCTAAATCATGCTCTGATATTTCCAATGTTATACCCGGTTTTGTCCTGACAGTGAAATTCAACGGTGTGCCTTCGTCAACGGTTTTGTCGTCGATTGGTAAGAAGTCAAGAGTGAGGTCGTCTTGCATTTCAACGGGCGTAATCGACCTGTTGTACAGCCGGAC
>CAYLYB010000054.1:0-18013 GCA_964387605.1 uncultured Pirellulales bacterium
CATATTGCCCGCTACGCGGTCCATTTGCTGACCGAACGCTGTCGGGGCCAGACACAACACTGCCATTACCGATAAGAATATGCCTGTCCTCCAGGTTCTTTGTTTGTTAGTTACAGAAGTCATCATCTTTTCCTCCACATAATTAAAAAAAGAAAATTTCTTTCCTGGCGTACAACGTCCAATGCGCATACCGTATTTAATACATCCTTGCTCGGGGAGGATATCTGTACTTGGGCAGGCAATATTACCTACCCGATGCTCTTCATCCACCTACCCGTGGTTCTTCCGTGAATTAAAAGCAAAAACCAAGACCGTTACAAGCTTTGGTTTTGTTGGCTGATTTATTAACAGGGAAGTAAAGAGGTGGGCTAAAAGATACAAAACCTGCGCACTCAGAACGGTAACCTGATATTCTTCCGCCCTACGCGGCCACAGTCTACTGCTGCAACGCCAGACTATTTCCACCAAACCTCCCAATAACAATGTTATCATACACTTAATCCGTAATTATACTAAATTAAAGGCATCCAAGTCAAGAGGATTATTGCTCTGAATTTCTCTTTCTATAATGTCTTTTTGATGTGTGTTTTATGTCATAAGTAATTGTAAAAAAGGGTGTTGTGCCATTATAAAGTGACATCGGAACTATGGTCTTGACGTTTTGTAAAAAGCGGGCAAGCATTATGAATCGGGGGTAATGATTCTCAGCAAGAAAATAAAAATGGAGCCAGTGGGATTCGAACCCGCGACCTCTTGCATGCCATGCAAGCGCTCTCCCATCTGAGCTATGGCCCCGATTGGTGGTTATATTAGCAGATATAATCGGCACTTACAAACAAAAAATCGCGGTTGAACAGCCATTTCAGACCACAATTGCCCTTCACACTCAATGCGTCTATAATCCGCCTTAAAACCTTCTTTCGGCGAAAGACGTATAATCTATTTAAAACGTTATGGCAAAAAGAAAAAAAAACACAGTTACCGGGCGGGTTCAGGGGGTCGGCTTTCGCCCGGCAGTATACCGGCTGGCGGAGCAACTGAACCTTACGGGATATATATATAATGATACAAAGGGTGTTTTTATCGAAGTCCAGGGCTCTGAACAGGCAATAGAGGAATTTTTAGGCCGGCTTCAAAATAGCGATAAACCCCCTCTTGCCGATATCAAAGCCATCGAAACTACTGATATCCCGCTTCTTGATAACGAAAAATCATTCACAATCAAGGCCAGCCAGATCGACGGCACGGCTTCGGCGGAGGTTTCGGCTGATATCGCAACCTGCGCCGACTGCCTGGCCGAGATGTGGGATAAGAACGATTTTCGATATCGCTACCCGTTTATCAACTGCACTAATTGCGGGCCGCGTTACTCGATAATCAAAACCATACCTTATGACAGGCCAAATACGACGATGTCAGCTTTCGAGATGTGCGACAAATGCTCCGGCCAATACAGCGATATTACCAACCGGCGTTTTCATGCCCAGCCGGTCGCCTGCCCCAGGTGCGGGCCTCAAATCCAGCTTACAGATAACAAAGGCGAGACTATCAGCGCCGGCACAGACAAAGTTATTGCCGAGACCGCCCAATTATTACGGCAGGGAAAAATCGTAGCGACAAAGGGAATAGGCGGATTTCACTTGGCAGTCGACGCGTTCAGCAACAAAGCAGTGCAACGGCTGCGGGAACGAAAACAGAGAGATTATAAGCCATTTGCGATGATGGCTGATTCGATTAAGACAATAAAACAGTATGCGGAAGTAAGCGAGCAGGCACAGGAATTATTAGGTCGGCCTGAAGGCCCGATAGTGCTATTGCCGAAAAAGGCGGCTTCAAAAATCGCCCAATCGGTAGCTGAAGGGGTAAGCAAATTCGGATTTATGCTTTGCTACGCCCCTTTGCACCATTTGTTATTCGCGGAGGGCCTAAAAGTATTAGTGATGACCAGCGGCAACATCTCCGATGAGCCGTTGATATGTAAAAATGATGAGGCACTCGAACAACTCGGTAATATAGCGGACGCATTTTTAATGCACGACAGGGTTATCCATCGACAGGTTGACGACTCGATTTTGCATTTAATCGACGGTGAGCCGGCTCTGCTGAGACGGGCAAGGGGTTATGTGCCGACGCCCGTTCTTATAAATCAAACAAGCAAATGCGACATACTCGCAGCCGGTGCTGATTTGAAAAGTACGTTTTGCCTCGTCAAACAAAACCAGCTCGTCTGCAGCGAACACATAGGCGACCTCGAAGATTCCCAGGTCTATCATCACTACATAAAATCAATCGAGCATCTACGCGGCCTGTTCGAGGTTGAGCCGAAAGTCGTCGCATGCGATTTGCATCCGGCGTATTTGTCGTCGCAATATGCCCGGTCGCTAAGCGGCGTGCAAATCATTGAGATTCAGCATCACTGGGCGCATATTGCCTCGATTATGGCCGAGCATAACATCGATGAGCCGGTAATCGGCATCGCCTGTGACGGCACCGGTTACGGAACGGATGGGGCCATATGGGGCTGCGAATGCCTTATCGCCACGCTCGATGACTTCGAGAGGTTCGGGCATCTGGCATATTACCCGTTAGCCGGGGCCGATGCGGCGAGTAAACAGGCAATCAGGCCTGTGCTGGGGCTTTTGATGCAGGCATACGGCGAGCAATTCGATGCAAATAAATTGCGATGGCTGCTCGAACGAATCGAGCCGGACGAGCAAAAACGAAAGCTCATTTGTGAGCAGATATTCAAAAAAGTCAACACAGTGCAGACATCGAGCTTAGGCAGGGTCTTCGACGCGGTTGCGGCAATAGTAGGGTTAGGCAACTTCAATCATTTCGAGGCGAAACTGCCTATGGCGCTTGAGGCAATTGCAGTTTCGGACTGCGACGAACAATATGACTTCAAACTGGGTAAGCAGCCAGACAAGTCGGTGCAACTGGATTTTGGTCCGATGATACGACAAATTGTAACGGATGTTAGCGAGGGCAAAGACCGAGCGATTATATCAGCCAAATTTCATAATACGGTAGCCGCAGGGTTGCTTGAGATGGCAAGGGCGGCGAGACATGCCCAAAAGCTAAATACAGTGGCATTGAGCGGCGGGGTGTTTTGCAACAGGTATTTAGCCGAAAGATTAGGCCGGCTCTTGAAGAAAGACAGCTTTTCTGTAATACTCAACTGCGATTACCCTGCCAACGACGGCGGAATATCGGTCGGCCAGGCGGCAATAGCCGCTAAAACCGTGACCCGTGACCCGTGCCCCGTGACTCGTGGCTCGTCAACGGAGACCTACTGAATAAGAGGGTAAAAACTAAATATATGCGATTAGATGAAAAAAGAAATATAGAAAAAGCAACTGCTAATGGCTTTTTGAAGCTCTACAACCAAAAGATGAACGCATCTTACAAAATCACAGAGCATAGTGACTCACCTGATTTCCGATGCGAGGACAAAGCAGGCAACAGAATGCACCTTGAAATCGTATTGACCGAAGACCGGCCCGGTGATATTCAAGCGATGCTGGGACGCTCAGAGCACCGCTCCCAAAGGACATTTGAAGCTTGGCTTGAGGAAGTTAAGCAAGGGGAAAAAAGCATTTTTGAACGTGTAAGCTGCCTATCCGGAAATGTTAGCACGATGGTTATGAGACAAATTCGGAAAAAGCTAAAGAAAAACTACGCCCCTAACACTGCCTTAGTAATACGGCATGTATCGGGAGTAGATTGGGACTGGGACATGGAGATAGAAAATATAAAGGACATGTTAAACTCATCACATAATCCATATGACAAGGGAATCTGGATTATTTCTAATAGTAAAGATAGGACATTTAAGATACTGTAAGAGTAAAAACGAACACCACATAAAATTATGAAAGTAAAAGATTACAAAGATTTGAAAGTGTGGCAAAAAGGTATTGAAATAGTTGATAAGGTTTACGCATTGACCGATAAATTCCCCAAAGGAGAACTATATGGTCTGGCTCTTCAAATGCGAAAGGCTTCCGTATCCATACCATCAAATATCTCAGAGGGATTTGTTAGAGGCCATACTAATGAATACAGGCAATTTCTTCGCGTATCATTGGGATCCTGTGCCGAATTGGATACTCAATCAATTATCGCAAATAAAAGAAGTTACATAACAAAACAGGAATTGGACGATTTAGCAGAAGATTTAAACCACGAAAGTAGAATGCTCGTGAACCTCATCAATGCCATCTAACTGATTATTAGCCGCGAGCCACGGGACACGAGAAACGAGAGACGAACTATGTGCCTTGCGATACCCGCAAGAATAATCGAGCTTGAAGGCGACAAAGCGGTAGTCGACGCGATGGGCAACCAGTTCCGCGCCAGGACTACGCTGCTGCCGAACGTCAAACTCGGCGATCTTGTGCTTATTCACGCGGGATTCGCCATCTCAACAATAGCCGAAGAGGAAGCGAAAAAGACCTGGCAGCTTATCGCGGAAATAGACGAGTTCAGAGACACGAAAAACAAGGTCTCGGGATAACTATTAAAAAAGATGCTTGAGAGAATTCACAAAGCACAACTGCTTATGGACGCTGCGTGCGAGGCGCTCGGCAGGCAAATCAACGTAATGGAGGTCTGCGGTACGCACACAGTGGCTATATTTCGAAACGGCATACGAACCACACTACCGAAGGCAATCAAGCTGTTGTCGGGGCCGGGCTGCCCGGTGTGTGTAACGGACAGGGGGTATATCGATACGCTGCTTGACCTGGCAGACAACCCGCAATGCCTTATAGCTACATACGGCGATATGATACGCGTACCTGGCAAAAGCGGTTCATTGGAAACGAGGCAGGTATCCGGCAACGTGCAAATCATCCTGAGCAGCGAAGACGCCCTGCAATTGGCCAAAGATAATCCCGACAAAACAGTTGTATTCGCAGCGGTTGGGTTCGAGACCACGACGCCGGCCACGGCGGTCGTAGTAAGGCAGGCGGCAAACGAAAATATCGAGAACTTCTGCGTGCTTAGTAATCACAAACTCGTCGTTCCCGCGATGATGGCGCTGCTCGGTGATAAGAATAATAAAATAGATGCTTTTTTGTGCCCAGGCCATGTAAGCGTGATAACCGGATACGGCGTGTTTAGGGAAATCGTCGAGCAATATAGTCGGCCCTGCGTGGTAGCTGGTTTTGAGCCGATGCAGATAATCGAGGGACTGGCGGAAATAAGCCGGCAACTCAAAGATAACAAGCCCCAGGTAACATCGATATACACAGCGGTCGTTACGGAGCAGGGTAATACGCTGGCACAGAAGATTATCGCAGAATGTTTCGAGCCGGCTGACGGCTACTGGAGGGGACTGGGAAAAATAGAAAAAAGCACGCTGAAGCTAAAAGAAAAATTCAGCAAATTCGACGCAATGAAGCGTTTCGGCATAATCGAAACACCCGTGGAAGACACAACCGGTTGTCGATGCGGGGAAGTGCTTTGCGGCCTGATAGACCCGCAGGATTGCGAGCTGTTTGCCAAAAGCTGCACGCCGGAAAAACCAGTCGGTCCCTGTATGGTCAGCTCCGAAGGCGCCTGTGCGGCGTGGTATAAATACGGCCGGAGAGAGAAACGGGGATAATGAGCCAAAGAACACACGACAAGATTCTGCTGGCGCACGGCGGAGGAGGGCAGCTCAGCGACCAGTTCGTCCGTCAGTATATTGTGCCGAGGTTCAATAATAACACCCTCGCCGAGCTGACGGACGCTGCAAAGCTCAATCTCGATTCCAAATCAATCTGTTTCACCACCGATAGCTATGTCGTAAAGCCGTTATTTTTTAACGGCGGAGATATAGGCAAATTAGCCGTCTGCGGAACCATAAACGACCTCGCAGTGGCGGGAGCAAGGCCCGTTGCGCTCTCGCTATCATTAATAATCGAGGAAGGGTTTGCATTCGAAAAGCTGGAAAGAATTCTCGATAGTATCGCAACAACAGCCGAGCAAAACAACGTCGCAATCGTTACCGGCGATACGAAAACGGTCGAAGCAGGCGCAGCAGACGAAATATTTATTAATACCGCCGGCATTGGGGTATATATAGAAGGAGCAGAACTCGATTTTAAAAAAATCGCCGCAGGCGACAAGGTTATAATAAACGGCACGATAGGCGACCATGGGATGACCATTATGTCGCAGCGAAAGGATATCGGCTTTCGCTCGCAGCTCGAAAGCGACTGTGCCGCAGTTGCTGATTTGACCTGTAAACTGCTTATCGAATCAAAAGGCGTAAAATTTATGCGCGACCCCACGCGGGGAGGCCTTGCAGCAACGTTAAATGAGATATCAAGGCAAACCAATCTGAGCATCAAATTGAACGGCCCAGACATACCCGTGAACCCTACCGTTCAGGCGGCGGCGGACGCACTCGGCTTCGACGTTCTAAATATCGCAAACGAGGGCAAATTTGTCGCGGTCGCAGCAGCCGATTGCGCCGAAGAGTGCGTCAATATCTGTAAAAAACACAAACTGGGAAAACAGGCAGCGATAATCGGCGAGGTTGTCGAAAGCGAAGATTCAGCCGTCGTCGAAATGACTACGAAGATAGGCGGCAGAAGGATTGTTCAGATGCCCTATGGCAGAGATTTGCCGAGGATTTGCTGATGCACGAGGGCGCGGTCGCACAATCTCTGCTTTCCATTATATCGGCTGAAGCCAAACAGCAAAACGCCAAACCCTTGGCCGCCAGGATAAGCTGCGGTTCGTTAAACGGAATAAACGCCGAGGCCCTTAATTTCGCCTTCGAGGCCATAAGCAAAGGGACCATGTGCGAGGGCCTGAAACTGGCAATAGAGCAAAAGCCGATACGGGCCAAGTGTAAAAAATGCGATTATACGTTTACATTCGAACTGCACGAGCCGACTTGCGACAGGTGCCAAAGCGATGATTTCGAGCTGCTTCCCGACGCCCCGCTTATGCTCGAAGAGATTGAATTCGAGGATGATTAAATATGCGTAAGGTAAAGGTCGAAAAGAAAATCCTCATAGCGAACGCCGAATACGCCCGCCAAAACAGCAGGTTTCTGGCCGAGCGAAAACTGCCCTGTCTGAACGTGATATCGTCGCCGGGTTCGGGCAAGACGACCATCCTGGCCAAAACCATAGAAGGACTAAAAGGCAAAGTAAGAATCGGCGTAATCGAAGGCGACATCCAGACCGACATCGACGCCCGGCGCATACTGGCAGCCGGTGCAGCCGCGGTTCAAATCAATACCGATGGCGCTTGCCATTTATCCGCGGCCCAGGTTCATAACGCATTACAGCAACTGCCCGTCAATGAGCTTGATTTGGTTTTCATCGAGAACGTCGGCAATCTCGTATGCCCATCGGCTTTCGAGCTTGGCGAGACGGCCAAGGTGGCGGTGCTTTCGGTTCCCGAAGGCGATGACAAGCCGGCGAAGTATCCGGCGATTTTTGCACGGGCCAGGGCGCTGCTTATTAACAAAATCGACCTGCTCGGCGCGGTTGACTTCGATATCGAAAAGGCCGAAGCCGACGTCTTAAAACTGAACAAAGGCATAAGGATTTTCCCCGTATCCGCAAAAACCGAAGAGGGTATGAGCAACTGGTATGACTGGCTCTATGAACTGACCCAAAACAAACGCCGATAGTAGTTAATTCAACAGTACCCGCCCCATTCAATCGCTATGCACCCCATAAAGATGGCGTTCACGAATATATTGCAGGACCTTCGGACAAACCATATCGCTGACATCCCGGCCCGCAGCCAGTCTCTTGCGGACCTGTGTGCTGCTGATATCAATAAGCGGGGTTTCGATAACGTTGCGCCGCAGCTTCTCAACACGGTCGGCGCCTAATATCGGCTGAAACTTCGAAAAGTCGGGCGGCTCGAAACCCGCCCTGTGCATAACCGCCAGATTGCACCGGTCAATCAGTTCGGTAATACCATGCCAATGGGGCAAGTCCGCGATACTGTCGGCGCCCAGGAGCCAGTAAATAAAGCTCTCTTCGCCGAGACAGTTTTGAAAATGCTTGACGGTTTCGAGTGTATAACTCGGTCCCTGTTCTTTCAGCTCGTAATCACTGACATCAAAGTTGGCGTTTTCGGAAATTGCCAGTACTATCATCTCCAAGCGATCTTCATCACCTGCCTCAGGATACAATGCTTTCAGCGGCGAACGTTTGGCGGGAATGAATATCACTTTGTCGGCATCTATTCTCGCGCGCGCGGCATCGACAACGGCTGTGTGACCGAGATGAATCGGGTCAAACGTTCCCCCAAACAAAGCTATACTTTTCCCATTCATAAGAAATTAACAGCTATTTTGTTAATTCTACCAAAAATATTTTTGCTGCAAGAACAACTTTTTAGGCCGATTAAAACCATAAGATAACGCTTACACTCAAAGGGTACAATACCATAGAAGTATAAACGAAATCGCCGTCGCACAAAACCAAAATACTATTGACAACACCCGAAATGTTATTTTTTCAGAATCGCACTCTAACTTACTTATAACGCAGTTAAAACTCAATTCTGCAATATCATCCAACGTGCATTTAATGGCAACTGAAAATGTTATTCCTAAAGCGAATAAAATTGAAGATTCAATCCCAGTGACGCAACATTCACCCGCACGAGTGTCATCATGATAAGTTATTCAATCTGCCGTGTAAAACCAGGAACAGCAAATTTTTATGAAGGATTCTTAATTATTTGGACGATAAAAACTATAACTACGCTTATCAGCTTCTTTGACAAATTGGTTGACGGCTGTAACAAGTACACCGCCATTATAATTAAACTGATTTTTGTGTGCCATATGGAGGTAACAAATAATGGCTAAGAAGAAGAAAGCAGCAAAGAAAAAAGCAGCAAAGAAGAAACCCGCAAAGAAGAAAAAGAAATAGCATAACGCACAGAACAAAAACTTGAGACAGCAACAAGTTATGCGGAACGTGGAAGGCTCCACATTAGCTGCCGTGGAGCCTTCCATTTTCTTTGCGCACCCAGCCGGCCAACCCAATCTTATCGCCCGCATATAGATAATTCTATATCTCCACAAGCCGGCTTGCATTTGCCCTGCCATCACTTATACTAAGCCGGCTTTAAGGCAGTATTGAAATGTTTTGCCTTTTAAGCCCTTTAATCATACGGCAAGAGAAAGAGAATTATGGACTATTTCAATTACAGACAAGGCCGGTTGTTCGCTGAGGATGTGCCGGTCGATACCATAGCAGAGCAGGTCGGCACGCCTGTATATGCTTACAGCAAAGCCACATTTTTGGAACACCTGCAGAAAATGCAGAAGGCATACACGGACTTGGACACCACCATTTGTTATTCCATCAAGGCCTGCGGCAATATAAATATCCTCAAATTTATGGCGGGTGCCGGTATCGGGTTCGACATTGTAAGCGGCGGCGAGCTATATCGCGCAATGCAGGCCGGCGCAGACCCTGAAAAAATCGTTTATGCAGGCGTCGGCAAAACAGACAACGAAATCACCGAAGCGCTCGATGCAGGCATCGGCTATTTCAACATCGAATCAGAAGCGGAACTCGAAAACCTGATTCGCCTGTCCCGGCAACAAGGCAAGACACCCAATGCAGCGCTGCGTGTTAATCCGGATGTCGACCCCAAAACGCACACATATACCACCACGGGCGTAAAGGAAACCAAGTTCGGAGTCGATATCGAACGGGCTGAAAAAGTCTTCGAGCAATTCGGGAAAAAGCCCGGCGTCAGGTTATGTGCTATTCACATTCATCTCGGCTCGGCTGGTCACACAGTGGAGCCCTATGTCGAGGCACTTGATAAAACACTGGCACTTGTGAACAAGCTGCGCAGCAGGGGCTTCGAGATTGAGGCACTTGATATCGGCGGCGGATACGGCGCGGACTATGTAACCGCCCAGTCGCCCAGCTCAGCCGACTACGCCGAAGCCATCGTGCCTATGCTCAAAGGCAAAAAGCTCAAACTGATACTCGAACCCGGAGCCAGTATCGCGGCAAACGCCGGCATATTACTGACGAGGGTCGTTTATTGCAAGACGGGCGGCAGCAAGAAATTCGTTATTGTGGATGCGGGAATGAACGACCTGATTCGGCCGCCTTTGTATAACGCGTTTCATTTCATCTGGCCCGCGAAAGTCGATGAAAAGCTCGTGCCACAAAAGCGGGACAAGAAGCTGCAAATAGCCGGCACAGAGACGGTCGATGTAGTCGGCCCCATTTGCGAGGGAGCGGACTTTTTCGCCAAAGACAGGCAATTGCCGCCGACCGGGCGAGGCGACCTGCTAACTATCTTCACGGCAGGGGCTTACGGCTTCACAATGAGCAGCAACTACAACGCCAGAGGCCGGGCGGCGGAGGTCCTCGTCGATAGCGATAAATTCTCGGTAATCCGGAAACGCGAAAGCTACGAAGACATGATTGCTCTCGAAAGATAACACTCGAATCGACCAACGCCAATAAGCTGCGACAAGCCGATTAAAAATTGCGTTCGACGAATTCGGTATCGACCTTGCTCTTGACGAACAGATTGTGCGAGAGGATGCTGAGACAGGTGGGGATGGTGGTCTTAATCGGCTCGATAATAAACTCCGACAAGGCCCTTTTCATAGTAGCGATGGCTTCGGCCCTGCTCGGCTGATGAACGATTAGCTTGCAGAGCATCGAATCATAATTAGGCGAAACGGTCCAGCCCTGATAAACGTGGGTATCGACGCGCACGCCGGGACCGCCGGGAGGAATATACCGGGTTATTGTGCCCGGAGACGGCGAAAAATTATTCTCAGGGTCTTCGGCGTTAATACGGCACTCGATTGCCGCGCCTTTGTGTTTGATGTCTCTCTGGTCCAACTCGAACTTTTCGCCGGCCGCCACCTTCAACTGCATTTTGATTAAATCACAGCCGGTAACCAGTTCCGACACAGGATGCTCAACCTGGATTCTCGTATTGACCTCGATGAAATAAAAGTGCTTGTCCTTGTCCAAAAGGAACTCAACAGTGGCGGCATTGGTATAGTCGGCGTGCTTGATAATACGAATAGCCGACTGGCAAAGCTCCTGACGAGTCCGCTCGTTAAGAACGGGACAGGGAGATTCTTCAATCATTTTTTGATGCCTACGCTGTATCGAGCAGTCCCTTTCGTAAAAGTGCAGGACCTTGCCGGTACCGTCGGCCATTATCTGCACCTCGACGTGCCTCGGCTCGGTAATGAGCTTTTCGAGATAAACGCTGTCGTTGCCGAAGGCGGCCTCTGCTTCGGCCCGGGCGGATGCAAAGCCGGAACGAAAACTCATATCATTATGGGCAACCCTCATACCCCGCCCGCCCCCGCCGGCTGCTGCCTTAATTATTACCGGGTATCCGATTTTGTCGGCTATCTTCAAGCCCTGTGCAACATCGCCAACGACGCCATCGGAGCCGGGAACGAGGTCAACACCGGCCTTTTTCGCGAGCTTTCTCGCCTCGACCTTGTCGCCGAGCAGCCGCATCGCCTCCGGCGGCGGCCCTATGAAGGTTATTCCGCAATCGCGACATATCTCCGCGAAGTTCACGTTTTCAGCCAAAAAGCCATAGCCCGGATGAATAGCATCGACATCGGCTACCTCGGCGGCGCTTATGATTCTCGGTATATCGAGGTAACTCTGAGCAGGACTGGCCGGCCCGATACAAATCGCTTCATCAGCAAGGTCTAAATACGCGGCCCCCCTGTCGGCCTCGGAATATACAACAGCCGCCCCAACGCCAAGCTCGTGGCAGGCGCGTATTATACGCAGTGCTATCTCGCCACGATTCGCTATAAGAATTTTGGAAAACATACAGTTTTACTCGCCCGCCCTTCCTAAAGAATACGATTATCAATCCGGCTTGACCCTGAACAGCACCTGGCCGTATTCGACCGCCTGGCCGCTGCTCGCCACGACCTCGACAATCGTGCCTTCGGCCTCGGCCTTAATCTCGTTCATCACCTTCATCGCCTCAATGATACACACAACCGTCTGCGAATCGACGCGTGCGCCAACCTCAACAAACGGCTCGGAATCCGGGCTGGGCTGGGCATAAAACGTGCCGACCAGAGGCGATTTGATTTCGACAAGGTTCTCCTGCTGCGGCGTCGGCTGCTGTGCCGATGCCGATATCTCGGCGCCGGGCTGGGCTGCCGGCACACTGGGGCCAATCACGTGAACGGGAGTAATTTGCGGCTGGGAAGCGGCAGGCGCAGCTTTTTTAACCGCGATTTTGTCGTCTTCCTGCTCAATCTGCACCTCAATGAGGTTATGCTCCCCCATTATCTCTATAACCTGTTTTAACTTTTTCAACTGGTCATCCCATTTGGTCATTATCACATCCTTTAATGGCAAACAAGCACGCCGGGATTTGCCCGACATATGGCACAGCCGACAGTCACTTAAGTATAGCCCAAACTCCGGCAATAGCAAGGCATTTAACCCAACGCAACCGGGCAACAAAACGACGCCAACCCTGCGTTTTCGAGTATTGAAAGTATCCGAACTTGCACAAGTAATGATTTGCAATTATGCTATCTCAACGGGCTGAAGAAAAAACAATCGCCTTTGAACCGAGCAGGGACGCTAATTATGGCAAGAGCTGCACTATCAGAGTTACTATCAGGCCGGGTGGTTTTGGCAGACGGAGCGATGGGGACAATGCTCTATCAGCAGGGAGTGTTCCTGAATGCCTGCTTCGACGAGCTTAATATCAGCAATCCCAAGCTCGTAAGCAAAATACACACGGAATACATCGAGGCGGGTGTTGATTTTATCGAGACCAACACCTTCGGCGCAAACGAGGTCAAGCTCGCAAGATACGGATTAGCGGAGCAGGTTGAGAAAATAAACACAGCCGGCGTCGAACTGGCCCGGCAGGCCGGGGGCGATAAGGTTTTGGTGGCGGGCGCAATGGGGCCTTTGGCCCGCGAGATGATTCTCAATAACCAATTGTCTCAACAGCAGGCCATCGCGGCATTTCAACGGCAGGCGAAGGCACTGGCCGAATCCGGTGCGGATTTTATCCTGCTGGAGACATTCTCCAATACCGAAGAACTTCTGCTTGCCATCGAGGCCGTCCGTAACGTCACCCCGCTCGAAATCGTCGCTCAGATGACGATTAACGAGCAGAATGAAACCATATACGGCGAAAAAATCGCCACTGCAATTACACGAATAGCCTGCGAGCCGGGTATCACGGCTGTGGGGTTAAACTGTTCGCTGGGACCATCGGCTATGCTCAATGCGCTGGAGCTTATTCGAGACGTTACCGATAAGCCGATTTCCGTCCAGCCCAACGCAGGTCTGCCTCGCCAGGTCGAGGACCGAATGCTGTATATGTGCACGCCGGAGTATATGGCCGAATACGCCAAGCGATTTTACGAAAAAGGCGCGAAAATAATAGGCGGCTGCTGCGGGACAACGCCCGAACATACCCGCCAAATCGTCCGGGCGGTCCGTTCAATGGATAAGGCGGCCACGTCGCAGGCCCGCCTGAGCACGGTAACAGTCGCAGTAGTCAGCCCCCAGACCAGTCCGGGTATTGAAACGCCGCTTGCCGAGAAGTCGAAATTCGGCGCCAAGCTGGCAAAAGGCGAAAAAGTAACGACCATCGAAATCACGCCGCCCAGAGGGCTCGATATAGAGCCGATTCTCGAAAAGGCGAGGTTATGCGCCGAGTTCGGCATCGATGCGATTAATATACCCGACGGCCCACGCGCAAGCTCCCGCCTGTCGCCGATGGTGACGGCGGTGAAGATTCAGCAGGCCGCCGATATAGAGGCCATCCTGCATTTTTGCTGCCGGGACCGAAACCTGATTGGTATGCAATCCGATATACTCGGGGCATATACAATCGGCCTGCGCAATATGCTCATAATCACGGGCGACCCGCCCAAAATGGGGGACTACCCACAGTCAACGGGCGTATTCGATATGGATTCGATTGCGCTGACGGGCGTAATTACAAATCTCAATCGCGGGATTGACCTGGGCGGCAGCAGCTTCAGCCCCCCTACCTCGTTTGTAATCGGCGTCGGTGCCAATCCCGTAGCTACTGATATACAACGTGAGCTTGATAAATTCAGGCAAAAAGTAACCGCCGGCGCGGAGTTCGCAATCACCCAGCCGGTCTTCGATGCCGATACACTGTTTCGTTTCCTCGAATCAATCGAATCCTTCAAAATACCGATTATCGCCGGCATCTGGCCCTTCACCAGTTTGAAAAATGCCGAGTTTATGGCAAACGAAGTGCCGGGCGTGGTCGTTCCCGATGAGCTTTTGGAGCGGATGAGCGCCGCGAAAACAAAAGAGCAGGGCCGGGCGCTGGGCGTTGAAATCGCAAGAGAGCTTATAGAAAAAATCAGCGACCGGGTCTCGGGCTTTGCCGTAAGCGCACCGTTCGCAAATGTCAGGATAGCGATGGCGGTCTTAGGTAAAATCGATATAGACAAGATTTGAGAATATGCTATGCAAAAACAAGACAGGACAAATCAATTGTCGGTAGAGCTAATCGCAATCACACCCGATGCGCAAAAGGTAATCGAGCAGGCGGGCAGGACCTGCTATATGAGCTTCGACAAGATGGAAGACGACACGCAGCTCGGCTTCATCAGGCGTCTAATCAAAATGGGACACGAATCGCCCCTCGAACACGCCTATGCGACGTTTAGAATAAAAAACTGCTCACGCGCGATGACGCACCAGCTTGTCAGGCATCGGCTGATGGCGGTTTCGCAGCAATCGCAGCGATACGTCGATGAAGAAGAGTTCTCATACGTTGTGCCGGAAACTGTTCCCCCCGAATTAGAGGATGAGTTCCACAACGATATGAAGACAATACAGCAGATGTATCGCAAATGGCGGGAGAAGGGCCTGAAAAAAGAGGACGCAAGATTCGTGCTGCCAAACGCCTGCACCAGCGAAATTGTCGTCTCTGCAAATTTCAGGGAATGGCGGCATATTCTAAGCGTGAGAACGGCGAAAAGTGCGCAATGGGAAATTCGAAAGGCGGCTTGTTCGATACTGGCCGTATTAAAACACCACGCCCCCGCCTGCTTCGAGGATATAGAAACCGGGGATTAACCGCCCGAATTATTTCAGCGAAGACAACAATTCGAGCAAAAACCTCCAGGCGTTATCAACGGAAGCGATTTCGACCCGCTCACGCGGCGAATGGGGATTTTCGATGGTCGGGCCTACGGCAATCATTTCGATGCCGGGGAACTTTTCGCCGATTACGCCGCACTCCAGCCCGGCGTGAATCACTTTTACATCCGGTTCTTTGCCGCGTAACTGTTTGTAAACCTCTTTCGCCCGTTTAAGCAGTGACGAATCGACGTCAGGCCTCCAGGCGGGGTATCGGCCAGAAGTTTTCACTTTGGCGTCCGCCTGTTGCGCTATGGCTGTGATTTTGCCTGTAATTTCATCCATTGCCGATGTTTCGAAGCTGCGCTGCGAAGTAGTAACAAGCAAGGCGTTTTCATCCCTGCTCGTCTCGATGCTGGCAAGATTGCTCGATGTCTCGACGGTTCCTTTGAATTCATCCGACATTCGATAAACGCCGGTCGGTAAATCCGACAAAAGATTGATTATTGATAATTGATTATTGATGATTGTCCTCTCGCCGGCTTTTTTCTCCTGAGCAACCAGTTCAATTTTGAGATTGGCCTCGCCTGCGGAAAATTGCTTTTTGAACGACGATTCGATATCAGCCAGCGCCTTCATAATCCGGCTCAAATCCGAAGAGGCAAAACACATACCTGCTTTCGCGTCACGTGGTATGGCATTGGCAGCCCTGCCGCCCTCGATGCAGCAGATACCCAAATCGAAGCGAGCCAGCAGGTGATTTAATGTTTTTGCCAAAAGCCGGATTGCGTTTGCCCGTTTTTTGGCGATATCGATCCCCGAATGGCCGCCCCGCAGGCCCAAAACCTTCAACTCGTAACAATCGAACGATTTCGGCGCCGGCGCCTGCTCCAGCACCAGTCGTATTCGTGTCTGCTCACCGCCTGCACAGCCGACAATGAAGGATTCGTCCTCGCCGTCGAGATTTATGAAGTATTTGCCGGTGATGAACCCCTGCTGCACGGCGTTTGCGCCGGTCAGGCCGGTTTCTTCATCCACGGTAAATAAAAGCTCCAGCTTCGGATGAGATAATCCTTTTTCTGATATAATCGCCAGTGCCAGCGCCACGCCCACGCCGTTATCCGCACCAAGCGTAGTGCCGCCCTCGGCATACACCCAGCCCTCTCTTTCGATTATCTCGATGGCATCTCTCGAAAAATCGTGCCTGGAATTCGGCTCTTTTTCGCAGACCATATCGACATGGCTTTGAAGCACAATCGTCGGGTCATTTTCATAACCACTCGTAGCCGGCAGTTCAATCACCGTATTACCCGCCGAATCGCTTCGGCAGGCAAGGTTACGCTGGCGGGCATAATCCTGCAGCCATTCGATAATCCGCTGTTCATTTTTCGAACAGCGGGGAATTTGGTTAATCTGCCGGAATATCTCCCAGACCTTTTGTGCCTGCGCATCTTTTAATGTTTTTTGGCTGTTTGCTGACATATTTGTGCCCGTTAAAGAAACGATTCGGGTAAATATCCCCGGCGCGACTCGAACGCGCAACCTTTGGCTCCGGAGGTCTGAATCGACTTCATAAGTCCTTGTCCCTACTTTTGTTATACGCGTTTTTTATGGCGAAAAACGGATTATACAGTGACAGTCAAGTCACTGTCAACCCACAGTCAAACCGCTATCCAGAAAAAAGTGACGCCAGAAAATGATATTAACTTGGCGATGGCCCCTGAACGCTGGCCGAAATTGCCGGAGCATATCAAACAATCAAAACCCTCGCAAACTTAAAGGATATCACAGAATGAAGGTTCTGAGTAAACGCGCAATTCAGCAAATTAGAAAAGAGAACCCATTATCAGCAGAGTTCAAAACCCTCTGTGATATGGCCGAGAAATATCGTCGCTGGTATCGCCAGAAGCGCAGACGGGAGAACCGCCAGCCAAAGACACACCTAACTCCGACCGACCGGCTTAACGATGAAGAACTCAACAGATTACTGACGTATGTATGTGGTCGAGCTGATAAATCACGAGCCAAGGGTGAAAAAATGAGCCGTCCAATAACAGATGAAATGCTGGTTTTGCTGCTTTTAGGAAGCGGGCTCCGGGCTTCAGAGGTTGTGGGGCTAAGAATAGCAGACCTGCCCTGTTCACATGGAAAAAACGAAATTTTTGTTGCCCGCGGCAAGGGGGGACGTTCACGGTCCATTGGCATATCACCTCTTTTGTCGGAGCAAATAAAGCAATATGTTGAAGCATTCGCTGTTAAACGAGCCCCAAAGACCCAATTTCTACGTAATGAGCGGAGTGGGCCACTTGGTTATCAATCTCTCTATTTGAAGATTCGCCGCATAGGTTTGGCTGCAGGTGTCTTATTGTATGATTCAAAACGTGTAAAGAAAACACGCCTTTCACCTCACAAGTTCAGACATACTTTCGGGACTTATCTGGCTGCTATGACAAACAATACTTTTCTTGTTCAGAGCCAGCTTGGACATCAGCAGATGGACACCACAAAAATATACGTACGGACGGTCGAGGAAAATATGAGGGGCGTGATGGAAAACTTCCAAAATCGGCTGTTGCAAATCAAAAACGGTGATTTCCACAAACAACTGTAAGAGAATAGTAGTAAGCTTATAAATTATAAAGTAAGTATCGGCAATAAAAGGACTTGGAGAAAACTGGCGGCGATATGTCTACAATTGGATTTCCGATACGGCATTTCGCACAAAACACGATTTCACACGATGACCATGAAAAGGCCGAAAATTCAGTATGTCTGCCGCTGGTTTCGTACAAATACTATCCCTATGAACTGAGAAAGCCGATTGTTGGGATAGGAAAGAGAACAGGATCTATTCTGATTAACGAAAAAGGACTTATAGGCTATTTTTAGCCAAAGGGGGAAGTATAAAACGTCCTGAGCAT